>NZ_JBBHKW010000007.1:0-156245 GCF_037482625.1 Corynebacterium sp. H128
ACTGCCGAGCATGTCCAGTTTGTGCAAGATGAGCTCAATGACACTCCGCGAATCGTGCTGGGTGGGTGCACTCCTCGTGAGATACTGATGAAAACACTCAATGGTGCATTCACAGCTTGACACCGCCAAGCAAGCTCGAATCAGGCCTACATCGCCCTCCTGGGCTTTTCGAGTTCTTGAAGTAGTAGTGACGGATTCGAAAGCACCCAAACCCCGATTCGCTTCCCATTCCAAGCCCCCGTGCCCAATGCCGAAAAAGGTTGCACTGGCTTTCACCAAGTAGAAGTGGAGGCGCGCGCCGCCACAATCCCCGCACATGCAAGACAGACAATCAGGCCCAGCGTGGTTGGCAGGCCAAGGGCGTCGGCAATAGCGCCAATCATGGGCGGCCCCAATAGATACGCGAGGTAGCCGACGGCACTAACTCGAGCCGTCATCGTAGCTTCCTGACCGGGGGCAACGCGACTGGCTCGGGCGATCGCTAGTGGGAACAGCGGCCCGAGGACGAGGCCAATAATGCCGATGCCCAGCACCATGACCAGCGGGTCGCCCGTACCAATGCTCAACAAGATCGCGGTCACTATCGACGCAGCACTCAGCACGAGCAGCCGCCACTCCCCGAGGCGGGCAATAGCAACGTCCCCGCTCGAGCGTGAAATGAACATGGCGACGCTGAATATCGTCAATCCCACCGCGCCCCAAGACTCAGGCCCGCCAAAATCGCGCGTGATGAGCAGCGCCGACCAGTCCGTAATGAGCCCTTCGATTAGCAGCCCACACACCGCGAGCACGCCTATCGACGTCGGCAGCAAAGCTGGCTGAACGCGCTGCGCCGTCATCTCCACCGCGTCGTTAGCTGGCTACTGCCACAACGCAGGGGCGGCAATCGCCACCAACATTGCGAGCGCCGCCGCCATAACGCAGAAATGCTCGACAACACTTGCCTTTGCGCTAGTGGCGATGACTGCGCTTCCAGCACCCGCCAGCACCCCGAGGCTGTAACCGCCATGCAGCCTGGAGAGTATCTGCACGCCACATCGCTGCTGGTAGTTGATGCCGGCGGTGTTCATCGCAACATCCAGGACTCCACTTGCCGCCCCAGCCACGGCTTCAACAAAATCTGAACTACCGTACGCCGGCTGAGGTCGAGGGAGAGTTGTGGACCGGCAACCCGAGCCATGAGATATTGGAAATCAAGGCACATGCCTAGGAACAAAACCCGGGGCACTTCAGTCGGCCCCGTTCTACACAAAGACGACGCGGTAACTAACAAAGTTCTGGCTGTCTTTGGTCGAACTGAAGCCCGCGACTTCCTTGATCTCGAAGCAATCATGAACACTGGCGATTACTGCCTACCTAAGTTAATGCACTTGGCTAAGGACTATGATCCAGGTTTCGACGCCCATTACTTCGAAGGTGCCCTGCGACAAGTCACGACAATTAGCGTTGACCGTGTTGTCGCCTACGGGGTTAGCCCAGGGGAGTGGGAGAACATCCAACACCGCACCCTTGTCTTGGCCGATGCCGTGGCCACCATGGGGTTGCCCGCAGCATCAAAATCGGCACAAAGCCGCACTCACTAAGAAGCACAAAAGTGACGAGGTCATTAATTGCCCAAAAGCAAGAATGCCGATAGTGCCACCTACCCCAGCAACGCTAGAGGCACCACAGTGACACCATCCGTTCGTCGATAAGCATCGGTGCCTGTGGTGACCACAACTTTTTCCACCAACCGATCCCCCAACTGCTCGCCGAGCCAATGCAAATGGCGAACATCGCTATCAGTCGGGGTCGGCTTCAGCTTGACTTCGAACGCAATGACCTTGCCGTCGTAGCGCTCGAGGATCAAGTCGACTTCATGGGTGCCACCTTGGGTTCTGAGATGGGCAGTATGGGCCTCCGCTGCTTGCCCGGCTGCTCGAACGGTCAGAGTCACCAGCGATTCAAACAGCTGACCAAACAACTCCCATGTTCCGGGATCCTGCGACACCAGCATCTGCGGAGTGACTCCAAGCAGTGCTGCCGCGACACCGGGATCGAAAATTTGGTGCTTCGGACCGGTAGTCAGTTTCTTGAATGGAGACCGATTTGGAAACCAAGCCGGGACGGGGTCAAGTAACCACAACGATGTCAGCGCGTCTCGATACCCCAGCGCTGCATCCTTAGAAATCTTTCCAGTATCAGCGGGCGTGGCTGCGTCGAGAATCTTGTTGTATGCGGTCGTCGTTGAGGAAGCTGCTGCATAGGCTGCCCACCACGCCCGCATGGATTCCGGCTTACGCACCATCAAGCCCTGGTCTGGGATGTCTCTATCGATGACGCGTTGAATGTATGACGCAATTGCTTGTCGACGCCCACGGCCACTCAACTTATAGATTCCAGGCAACCCAGTGGAACAAATAGCCTCGGCATAGTCAACCAACCCCCAGCTCGTGGTGCCGGATACGTTCATTCGACCTTCGAACATCTCGCTGATCAGCACCGATGGTTCGGTTTCGTCCCGCTCCGAAACAGTCAAAGGACGCATGCGCAGGCTCAAAATCCGCCCAGCTCCGGAGTGCGTGTCCGCATCACTTCGAGGTGTTGCACTTCCGGTAAGCAGGAACTTAGTCACCGTTCGATCGTCCACCTTACGACGAACCACATCCCACACTTCCGGAAGATGCTGCCATTCATCGAGACAAAGCACTTCCGCAACCGATAGTAAGTCGTCTAAACGGGCCTGCAACAGCTCCCGTTCGTTCACTCGATCAAGCTGATAGACCTTCGTGGCACGGCGCTTCGTGGTTTCCGACTTTCCCACACCCTTCGCACCATCAACAGCAATCGCCGGCGCGCCAGTCAACTCGTCGAGCTCAATATCAATGTACCGACTCAGGTATCTGCTTTCTCCAGGGTCCTTCAGTGCCATAACCAGCACCGTAGCACACTAACCGCCAGAATATCTTCATGCTAACCGCCAGATTATCCGCATACTAACCGCCAGATTATCCACTTGGCAAGAACAAGTCGGCTGACGGACTGCAATTACTCTGCGCCGACGAGATACCCAGCGACTTCGTCAAACATCAATCCGAGTGGCTTCCACGGAGGAGCACCCTCAATAAGTGGTCGAGACGCCACCGATTTCCACGCCAAATAGAGCTCGAGTTTTGGGGCCTCCATAGCAGGACCAGTGTCGCTGCGGTTATGCCACCGGCCTGGGAGGAACACTGTCCGTCCGGCATTCGTCCGCTTTTCGTGGATGACTAAGTTGGCGTCGATAAGCTCGGTAGATGCCTCTTTAAGTCGAGCCGCAGACCAATCGTTCCATCGGCGGATCCAAATATCCTTGGGAACTGTGAGCACTGCAATTTGCAGGTAGTAGCAGGCGGCATCTTCGCTGAGATTGAACCTCTGCTGAATCTTCGCTAACGCTTCAGGAGCAGACAAGCGGGGATCACGGGAAGTTAATTGGGGGTCGGTACCATTTCGAAGCCACTCAAACCACTCATCGATTTTTCCAGTTTGCACTCCCCAGGTCCCCAAATACTTTGTTGTGCCACTCAGTTTCGGATCCTGAAAATCTGCGGTGTGTTCAAGCACCTCCACAATCGTCGCCTCTGGATCCTTCCTCAAGGGATTTTCTAGCATTTCTTTCTTCATCAGTGAACCCGGTGAGTCTGGAAAAGGGTCAGGTGAAGGAATTGACTCACGAGCTAAAGCATCTGCGATTTCAAGCGCTTCCTTGGATTGCGGAGCTACATACATCGCAATATTCAAAAGTGATGTCAATTTCCGAATTGAGCCATCCACTTGATAACCAGACGACCGCAGGAGGGAACGGACAACTGCGATTTCTCCATATGTGCCATAGGCAGACTCTGCGGTAGTGAGATAATCCCAGAACTGCTCATTTGTCAGGTTGATCCACTTGGGGCCATAGCGGTGGCACCACCACTCCACAAAGGCATCAAGGTTTGGGCCACTCCGGAAATACCCGGGATGCCAAGTCAGGCCAAGCAGTAGGGAGCGAGGAGGTTCCAGCCCGTCTGGCTCATAGAACCATTGAGCAGTCGCTGCTTGGCTTGGAGTCAACCCAGTTTTCTTTAAGTCAGCCTTTTCATACTTAGATTCTGTTCGCAGGCCACCATTGGCCACCGCCGAAAATAACAAGCGTGCAGATGGCTCCGGTAACGAAGTTCGCTCCCCCACATAGTTCGATACCGCATTTAAGTCTAAGCCACCGGGGAATTCCATTGCTTGGTAGTTCTGTTGCTTTTTCCAGGCCAACAGGGTGTCCAATTCTCGGGCGAAGAGCTCGTCGGCAAGCAAGTTCTCCTTGTAAACTGGCGACTCCTCCCTGTCTAAAGCAAATGACGTAACCAGCTCGGTTCTCGGACCAGACTCTACGGGAAGCCCTGCGCAAAGTTGCCGCGCATAGAGCTCGTGAAAGCCGGAGTCGATTGTCCACCTCAGCGCAGCGATCAGCTGTCTTGCGGTTTCCTCGGCAACCGTCGGAGACGACAGCAGGAAAAGCCATGTCTTGTCCCGCCCAAGCAGAGCTCGAAAAGAGTCTTCAAGAGGCCTACCCGACTCGAGACGCGCGAAAGTCTCTTCGGGGCGAAACGCCACTTCACGTGACCAATAATCCTGATATGTAATCAGGGCCAACGCCGCCTTGTCGACAACCTTCGGAAATTCAATGCCCATGGGCCTGAACCTTACCCCGGGTATGTTGACCTGACCACGGAAGCTAGGGTCACTGCCATACATGTCATAACTGCAGTTGAAAACACGAAAACAAAAGAAACCGGAGGTCACTCCCTCTTTCAAGTTTGTGATCTCCGGTCCTTGCAGTTCGTGAACCGCTCACTGTGGGCGAAGGGGTGTCTAGTTCCATGACATAGTTCCTATTCGGTGTCTCGAGGCTTCACAGCCAACGCCGACCAAGCAGCAAGCTACGCCGCAGCCGCACACCAATCCGCCAACGAAGCCGCCTCATCAGCAGCTGATGCGCGCGCCTCCGCAGTCGCCGCCGGCAAGGATGCTGACCTGGCGGCACAAGCCGCAGACGAGGCTTATCGGATTGCGATGGACAAATGGCATGCCGAGCAGGTAGAGATCCAAGCAGCCCAAGACCTAAGCGCAGACGCAGGGGAAGGTATTGAGGCCCCCCCTGGGGTTCTTGAAATCCTTAAAGAGCAGATAGGTAAGGAAGCACTCGACCTGATTCTTGATTTGATTGGTGTCACTGACGCAATCAACTGTTTCAAAGGAGACATTGCCGGATGTTTGTGGACAGCAGTGAACTTCTTACCCGTTGGAAAGCTCCTCAAGGCTGGCAAAGCAGTTTCAGCGGTAAGGAAGCTGCTGGGCCAAGTGCCGGAAATCAGGAAGGCGCTTGAAGCAAGGAAGGTATGGACTGCAAACAAGCTCGAAGCAGCACGAAGCATCCCTTCATGTCCTTTGACGTCTGCTGTTCGCCTGGATCGACCAGCGTGGTCCTTTAACTTCGGTAATTCCCATAAAACATCGACAGACCGAGGCACACCAAGCTTTGCATTCGTTGCGCTCAAATGCTCCATTTTTCCACCTGGTGGCAAGGGATTCCGCGGGGGCCACTACACAAATCTTTCAACATCCAATGTTCGTAAAGCACCTGGTGTGGAATACGTCTCATTCGAACGGCATCATATTGTCGCCCAATCGGTTATGCGGAATGTGCGCTCCGATCTTCCCGGTGATCTGAGCGAGTATAAAGGCCCCGCCATTCAGATGCTCCCTGAAGACCACGCTCAAACTCTTTCATTTAAGAATGGTACAGGCTCCAAAGAATACAGGGCTTACCAGGAAGAACTAATCCAAAGTGGTCGTACCGATGAAATTTTTGAGATTGAATACCGCGATATCGAAGAAAAGTTCCCTGGCAAGTACACAGATGCTCTAAATGAGATGCTGGACTACGCTTTGGAAAAGGGTTTCATGAAAAAGGACTTTAGAACTACAGAAGTTTAGGAGACTTCACAATGGATTTTGAACTCAGCTTCTTCGAAGCACTCAGCCCAGGAGAATCACCAGAAAGCTACGCATCATGCCTAGCCAAAATCGACATTGAGGATCGAACATGGATACACCCGAAACTCGGGGCTGTTATCAGAGGATATACAGAAATCGAAGGCAAGCAACGACTCCTTCAAGGCTCGATAAAGAACCGAAGAGTATTCGACCTTGAGCTCTCTGAATTCGAACCCAATGACACCTTGCTCGGAATTCCCCTCAAGCTCAGGGCTATCCCGTTTCATAAGGCCCTGCACGCACAAGGGATACCAGCGCATATCGACGAAGAGAAGATTAGCCTGGATAACGCCCCCATCGAGATCTACTACGAAAAAGGAAAACTCTCCTCCATCGTCTGGACAGCCTTTCCCACCACACAAGGAACCCCATGAACTTCACCACCGACTACACGCTGCCGTTTCCCCTCGGCGGCACACTCGATGACGCCATCAAAGCCTGCCTGGACAGTCAACAACCAGCAGACGACGAACTCGAAGCCTGGATTGACATCCCCGACAGAGACAACGACGAAGAATATTCGTTGGTAGTCAGCCGAATCGAAGACAACACCTGCGTCACTGTTGCCCTCACCGACATCTACCGCGACACCTTCCTCGGCCTGTGCCTTGATCCCCGAAAAACAACCGATGAAGAGTTCGCCGCTGGCCTTAAGAGCCAAGGGATCAACGCGATAGTTCAATTCGGGGAAATCATCCTGCCCGATCACCTGATCACCATTGTCCTCAACGAAACGATCACCTGGTGGGATCGGACATACTGGGGCTTCGAGGGCTTCCGCAACGAAACAATCGCTGAGCAACCCTGACCATGCCCTGCCAAGCCTCTACCTCTCACTGATTCCTAGGTGCCGCCTGTATCCAGAACCGAATAGCATTGGTTCCAGATACAGGCGGCTACTCCATTTCCCACGTGACAAGAAAATTTAAATGGTCGACTTTACAAAACTCTTCAGCACATGTGCTGAACCATGTTCGCAACAGCGGCTGCAGGACATCGAATCAAACATCGGCATGACCCTGCCCGAGGACTATCGCCACATAATCCACACAACAGGCGGGGCAACTCGCCTACGAAAAGCGCTTCTTCCCGGCCCAGCTAGATGCCTTTGGATTCCCTGATGGTTTCGCACTGTGGGGTTTCTTCGGAAACGGATCCTACACTGGCACAAAGAACAACCTCGATGAAGAAGGCCCCTACATGGCACTGGCATGGGAGCTGCCCGAGGGTGTTCTGCCCATCTCCCTCGTAGACGGCTCTGCCTCCAGTTTCGTTGCACTCAACCGTGACCGCAAAGAATTCCCACCCAATTCAGTCCTCTTCGTCGATGCAGAAATCGAGGACATCGTGTGCCTTGCGGATGATTTCGAGAGCTTCATCTCCCAACTTGGGAAAAGCCCGTACGTGTAAGACAAAGTGATACCAGCGTGCTGGAGGTAGCCCTCATCCTTGTGACTTCCTCTCGGCAGGTTAGCGAGCTGGATATTCTCCGAAGACACGGTGAATTTTCCAGTCGCCGCATTGATGACTTCCCGCAAATAGCCACAGCTCTTTTCGGATTCACTCTTCCCGGGAAAACAATCGCGGGCCCTGGCTCTATGGACATCGTGTTCACAAGGTGGTGGGACTTCCGGCTCAAAGAGGGCAAAATCATCCCAACCGACCAGGGATACGTTCTAGAACCGGGTTACCGCGCTCAGCTAATTGATGAGCTCCGCGAAGCACTCGCACGCCAGAGACTAGGATTCTTCAAGGATTACATCACCAAGTTCCACGACCAACGCACACACTAAGAGAACCCAATGTTTAAACGCTACAAGAAGTACTTCGACTCCCTCGGCACCCCGGCGAACGCGAAACGTATCAAAGACATCGAAGCGGCACTCGGGCGTGAACTACCTGCCGCATACCGTGATGTGATCAAGCAAACCGGTGGCGGACAATTGGCCGAAAAATACTGCATGATCACCGGCATCGACTCAGATAACGTCGACCCCGAAGGAATCATGATCGACTGCATCCTCGGCAACGGCCACACCGACAGCGGCACCAACCTCGATCTTGCCGAGTACGCACCATTCCTCATGGACGAATGGGACCTCCCCAACGGCGTGCTTTTGTGCGCCATTTCTGAAGACGGCATGCACCAATGCTTCGCCATCAACTACGAATTAGCGGAGTTTGCACCGCTGGGTGTGCTCTACATCGACACCGACCCGGATGGGGAGATCCTCCAGATCGCTGACTCCTTCGAGGATTTCCTTAGCATGCTGGCACCGCACCCAGACCTGTCCAAAGAAGCACCCGACTATAAAGGGCTTGCTATTGAAGGCGTCTTGCATGGGCCGATCAATGAAGAACTACGAGCAGTCATCGATGCCACGGGGGTCGATGATCTCGAAGACATCCTCCGGTACTTAGGTTTGCCGATGGCAAAGGCACTTGCAGGCCGAATCGAGCATGATCCGAAAGGAAAACGCTTCTTGGACGTACTGTACTGGGCCGTCCAACACGTACAGCCACACCACAGTGGGGCAAGCTTTTTTGGATGGCCTGATTCGGAAGGCAACGAGATGCCTACTCCAAATCTTAGTTCAATGTCCCGAGGCTCGTTCGTCGCCCCCGGTGGAATAGCAAACTTCAATACCAACCTTGGAACATGTGAAGCGTGGTTTATGTTCCACGAGCGAGAAGGTGTGCTCACTAAAACTGAGAAAGGCTACATTCTCAGCGACGAGTATGCCCTGCCTATTCTCGAGGAAACACGGCAGAAGATGCGGGAAGAAAAATTCGGCTAGCTATCACGACAGCCGGTTCACCAGTGACATAATCCACACACCTCATGATATCGAGTAGGTACTATCTTCCATTCAAATCCGAGTAGAAGGCAGCACTTTTCCACTCATTGTGGGACTTGCATCCGCAAGTCCCCACTCCCCAGTCCGATACACTAGCGAACACGAAAACAAAAGAAACCGGAGGTCACTCCCTCTTTCGAGTTTGTGATCTCCGGTCCTTGCGGTTCGTGAACCGCTCACTGTGGGCGAAGGGGGACTTGAACCCCCACGTCCTTACGGACACTGGCACCTGAAGCCAGCGCGTCTGCCATTCCGCCACTCGCCCGAGTGACTCAAAAACCTAAGCATTTGCGACTCACCTAATTTAGCATGTTGCCTTAGAGAATCAACAAATCGCCTGTTCAGCATGACAAAACCCCAAGAGAAAGTTAGGACATGGGGAACAAACCCCTATACTGGACACGTTGTAGCTAGAGAAGGGAGGTGTGCTCGTGGGTTTGATGGATCGATTCGCTCGTTTGGATTCTGCGATGCAGCGTGGGCTGGATAACGGCCTGGCCAGGGTTTTTGGTGGTCGCGTTGTGCCGCCGGAGATTGAGGAAGCGCTGAAACAGGAGGCGGAGGATAACCGCGTACATACGTATGAGGGTTATGTGGAGGCGCCGAATGTGTTTAGGGTGCTGGTATCCGAGCAGGATCGAGAGAACTTAAACGAGCATCACCCCTCACTGGCGGCAGATTTTTCTGATCAGATGGCCCGCCATATCCGTAATCAGGGTTGGACGGCTCTCGGCCCGGTGGTGGTCACTATTGCGGCTGATGAGTCACTGAAGACGGGTCAACTGAAGGTGGAATCGGAGTCCGACGGTGATGTTGAATTGCCGGCGCCGCCTCCCGTTAAAGCAGCACCAACCCCTATGAAGCAGCCACGTGTGGAGGAAGCTATGGACGTCGAGAAGCAAGCACCGCAGCAGACCCAGCACCTTAATCTGTTGCTGCAGGACGGATCCAGCCGCACCTATGCGGTGAAGGAAGGCTCCAACATCATTGGGCGCGGGTCGGAGGCGGACCTGCGGCTGCCTGACACTGGGGTGAGCCGCGAGCATGCGGAGATCTCCTGGGATGGCGCGGACGCCGTCCTGACTGACCTGCAATCCACGAACGGCACCACTGTTAATGACATGCAGGTGGATAATTGGATGCTTGCCGATGGCGACGTGATTACGCTGGGGCATTCGCGCATCGAAGTCCGAATCACGAAGGGATAGCAGCTCATGGATGTCGGTATTCTGCTCATTTTCCGCATCGGCCTGCTCGTGCTGCTGTGGCTGTTCATCTTGGGTGTCATGCGCGCGCTCCGCACCGATGCCAACGTTGCAGCTGGCCCGGCGGTGAGCAATAGCGCACTGCCACTGCCCAAGCTGGGTAATAAGGGCGCCCCGCACCTGCTGAAGGTCATTGAGGGCCCACTGATGGGTTCTCACATGGACATCAGCACCCTGCAAGATCTCACCCTTGGCCGCAGTCAAGACGCGGACTTTGTTGTCGGGGATGATTATGCCTCCGGCCGCCACGCGCGCCTGTTCAAGCGGGGCAACGATTGGTTCGTGGAGGATCTGGATTCCCGCAACGGCACCTATGTGGCTGGCATGCGCATCGAGCAGCCGGAACGTGTTCGCCCTGGCACCGACATCAAAATTGGACGTACCACCGTCAGGTTGGAGCCATAAATGCTAAAGCTTAACTACACCGTCGCTTCAGACCGTGGCCTCGTGCGAGGCAATAATGAGGACTCCGCCTACGCCGGCCCCTACCTGCTCGCGCTTGCCGACGGCATGGGCGGGCACGCCGCTGGCGAGGTAGCCTCCCAGCTCATGATTGACCACCTGCGTGCCTTGGATGCTGACCCCGCAGACAATGACATGCTCGCCCTGTTGGGCTCCGTCGCAGACGATGCCAACATGTCGATCGCGGAACGCATCAAATCCAATCCCGAAACCGCAGGAATGGGCACTACCTGCACCACGTTGATGTTCGACGGCACTCAATTCGGGATGCTGCATGTCGGCGATTCCCGTGGCTACCGGCTGCGGGACGGCAAGCTGGAACGCATCACGCGGGATGACACCTACGTCCAATCCCTCGTAGATGAAGGTTCCCTGGATGCCGAGGATATCTCCACGCACCCACAGCGTTCCCTGATCCTCAAGGCCTACACCGGCCACCCGGTGGAGCCAACCCTCGGGATGCTTGACGCCAAGGTGGGCGACCGCATCCTGCTGTGCTCTGATGGTCTTTCAGACCCTGTCACCCATTCCACGATTGAAACCGCCCTCGCAGAAGGCACCCCCCGGGAAGCCGCTGTTCGACTCATCGAACTGGCGCTGCGCTCCGGCGGGCCAGACAACGTCACTGTGGTCATCGCGGATGTCATCGATTCCGAGGCCTACGATGGCCCAGCACTGCCCATCACCCCGATGACCGCAGGCGCGCTCAATGCGGGCGATCCCGAGGATCCCCGCCCTAATACCGCCGCGGGCCGGGCCGCCACCATGGTCGAGCGCGCCAAGCAGGAACGCCAACCGCAGACCATCAGCCCCTCTGGGGAGGTCACCAACCAGCTCACCGAGATCCCAGAGGCCGCCCGGCAGAAGCGGCGCAAGCCCTGGCTCGGCCTGCTGATCGCCATCATCGTGCTCGCACTGTTGGCGGCGGCAGGCTGGTTCGCGTTAGAAAAGGGCAAAGAGAACTTTTATGTAAACACCGACGAACACGAACAAATCGTGATCGAACAAGGCTTCAATACCTCCCTGTTTGGCAAGGACCTCCACTCGGTCTACCAGCAGGCCTGCCTGGACAAGGACGCCAAGCTGAAGGTGGTGAACCAGGGCGCGGCCGATTGCACGCCGTTCGTGGTCAATGACCTGAAGCCAGATGCTCGCTCCTCCCTCAGCTCAATGCCTAGTGGGAACTATGACGAGGTCATGCAGCAAGTCACCCGGCTGTCCGGCGAGCTCCTGCCAGAGTGCATCAAACGCGATAACGCCAACCCTGATGAGTCCCTGGCCGGCGACCTCAACACCCCGGGCGTGAACTGCCGGGAGGTGGCCAAGTGAGTATTTTCTCCCGCCTCACAATGCGACGCACCGAGTTTGGACTGCTCATTCTCGCCGCAATCCTCATCGCGGTGGCAATGGTGAATCTTGAGGTCTCCCTCGGCAACGAGTTGACCCGGGAAGTGCTGTACATCGTGTTCGGATACGTCGGCGTATTCACCATTGCGCACCTGGCGCTGTGTTTTCTCGCGCCCTATGCCGACCAAATTATGCTGCCCGTAGCCGCCCTGCTCAACGGGTTAGGGCTGATAATGATCTATCGCCTGGACTCCGCCCTGGGGAACTCCATGGCCACGCGCCAAGTGATGTGGACGCTGGTCGGCGTAGTGCTGATGGTGGTGGTGCTTGCGTTCATCCGTGACCACAAAATCCTCTCGCGCTTTTCCTATCTCCTCGGCGCCATTGGCCTAGTGCTTCTCGCCTTGCCGATGGCGTGGCCCATCCAGCCCGAGACCGCCGCGGATGCCAAGATCTGGATCACGCTCGGCCCATTTTCCATTCAGCCCGGCGAGTTCTCCAAGATCCTGCTGTTGCTGTTCTTCGCCCAGCTCCTGGTGAATAAGCGCGCCCTGTTCACGGTGGCGGGTTACCGGATATTCGGCATGGAGTTTCCGCGACTGCGTGACCTCGCGCCGATCTTGCTGGTGTGGGCCATCGCCCTGCTCATCATGGCCGGCGAGAATGACTTCGGCCCTGCCCTGTTGCTCTTTGCTACCGTGCTCGGCATGCTCTACCTGGCAACCAGCCGGGCTTCATGGCTGCTCATTGGCGTGGTGCTGGTGGCCATCGGCGGATTTGGCGTGTACCAAATCTCCGACAAAATCCAGAACCGCTTCAGCCTATTCCTGGACCCAGTGGGCAACTGGGATACCAGCAGTCAGCTGGCCCAAGCCCTCTTTGGAATGTCCTGGGGCGGCATCATGGGTTCCGGGCTCGGACAGGGCTACCCACACATCGTGCCGGTCGCTTGGTCTGATTTCATCCTCTCCACCATTGGTGAGGAACTGGGCCTGATCGGCCTGGCAGCCGTCCTGGTCCTGTTCACCATCTTTGTGTCCCGTGGCATGCGCACTGCGCTGCTGGTGAAGGACTCCTACGGCAAGTTGGTTGCCGCTGGTTTGTCCCTCACCCTGGCCATCCAGATCTTCGTGGTCACCGGCGGTATCTCCGCTCTCATGCCGATGACCGGCCTGACCACCCCTTTCATGTCCGCCGGCGGTTCCTCGCTCATGGCTAACTACATCCTGCTGGGCCTGATCCTGCGAATCTCTGATTCGGCCAGCCGCCCAGCACAGGTCCCAGTTGCCGGAGGTCTGCCGGTGGGCAATGGAGCGGACGTCGATAATGCGCCTGCCCCACTTGGCACCGATACTTCTTTCCACCAGGCGGTGCGATAAATGAACCGAGCTATCCGAAATACCGCGATCTTCGCGCTCCTGATGTCCCTTGTCCTCCTGGTCAACCTCTCGGTAGTGCAGGTGTTCAAAGACAAGGACTACGCCAAGAACGACCTCAACCGCCGCGGCCTCTATGAAATGAAATCTGTGCCGCGTGGCCAAATCTCGGCCGGCGGCCAGGTGTTGGCGCAGTCGGTCAAGGGCGCAGATGATTTCTACGTGCGGCAATACCCGAATGACGTACAACCTTATGGCGCGACCCTCGGGTATCTCTCTGACGTGTACGGCGCCTCGGGGATCGAGTCCTCCTATAACGGTGTGCTGAGCGGCACCGACCCTTCACTGTTCGCCGCCCGCTGGTGGGACACCCTCAGCGGCAAGGAGAAGTCGGGCGCCTCCGTAAAGCTCACCCTGGAACCTGCCGTGCAACAAGCCGCCTACGAGGGTCTGACGAGCCGCGGCTACCAGGGTTCCGTGGTGGCTATCCGGCCGAAGACCGGCGAGATCCTCGCCATGGCCTCTACCCCGTCCTATGATCCTGCACTGATCGCAGATCCGAACACGGCAGAGGACACCTGGGCCGCACTGCAAAACCAGGAGGGGGCACCGATGCTCAACCACGCCTCCCAGGAGACACTGCCCCCAGGCTCCACCTTCAAGGTGATCACAACCGCCGCCGGCCTGGAGAGCGGATACACTGCCGATTCCTCCGTCACCGGCGCCCGCCAAATCACGCTGCCGAACACCAACACCACCTTGGAAAACTATGGTGGCCAGTCCTGCGGTGGTAGCAGCACCACCCTGCGCCAGGCCTTCGCCAAATCCTGCAACACGGCCTTTGTAGAAATGGGCATCAACGTGGGCGATCAGGCGCTGAGTAAGGCCGCCGAGAACTTCGGCGTGGATGACAACTATGACCTCGGGGTCCCAATGACCCAAGGCACCATCGGCGACCTGTCGGATGCGGCTGCGCGGGGACAGTCGTCGATAGGCCAGCGCGACGTCTCCCTATCCGTGCTGCAAAACGCCGTGGTCGCAGCCACCGTGGCCAATGGTGGCAAGCGGATGGAGCCACACCTTGTTTCCGAGATTCTCGGCAGCGATTTGAAGTCGCTGAAGAAGACCAAAGCGAAGGAGCTGAATGAGGCTGTTTCCCCGGAAATCGCTAAGACGCTGACCGAGCTGATGCGCGGTTCAGAGAAAATGACCTCGGGTTATACCGGCGCGGACATCGCTTCCAAGACCGGTACCGCCGAGCATGGCGAAGATTCCCGTAACTCTAACCCGCACGCTTGGTATATAGCCTTTGGACCATCCCAGGATGCGGATGTTGCAGTAGCCGTCGTGGTGAAGAACGGCGGCAACCGCGGCCAGGCCGCAACCGGTGGTTCCGTTGCCGCTCCCATCGGCCGCGAAGTCATCGATGCTGCGCTACGGAATGCGCGCTAGCGCAGAAAGGACTCTTCCATGACCTCCTCGTACAACACCGACGGCATCGAAGCCCTCCAGGAACTGATTGGCCCGGACTACCGGCTGCAGTGGATCATTGGGCACGGTGGCATGTCCACAGTGTGGCTTGCCGACGACGTCCGCAATGCCCGTGAGGTGGCCATCAAGGTCCTGCGTCCCGAGTTCTCGGACAACCAGGAATTCCTCAGCCGCTTCCGCAACGAAGCCACCACCGCCGAGAGCATCCAGCACCCCAATGTGGTGGCGACCTACGACTACCGCGAGCTTGTCGACGACCGTGGCCGCAACTTCTGCTTCATCGTCATGGAATTCGTCCGCGGCGAATCCCTCGCAGATCTGATTGCCCGGGAAGGCAAGCTCCCCGAAGAGCGCGCCCTGAATCTGCTGGAGCAGGCCGCGCACGGCCTCGGCACGATCCACGCTATGCACCTGGTGCACCGCGACATCAAGCCGGGCAATATCATGATCACACCGGAAGACCGCGTGAAGATCACCGACTTCGGCATCGCAAAGGCCGCGGCCGCAGTGCCACTCACGCGCACCGGCATGGTGGTTGGCACCGCCCAGTATGTTTCCCCGGAGCAGGCGCAGGGCCACAATGTCACCGCCGCCTCCGATATTTATTCCCTTGGCGTAGTGGGATACGAGCTGCTTTCCGGCGCTCGCCCTTTCAGTGGCGACTCCTCCGTTTCGGTGGCCATCTCACACATCAAGGATGCGGCCCCGCCGCTGGATACGACAGTGTCCGCCCCGGCGCGCGAGCTCATCGCCGTCGCGTTGCGCAAGGATGCGACGCGTCGCTTCCCGGAGGGATCCGCCTTCGCCGCCGCAATTTCGCAGGTACGCCTGGGGCAGCCGCCGCGTGATCCGAGCCCACAGCCGGTCGCGGAGACCACCCCCTATGCTCCAACAAATGCACAGACCACTGTCATGCCGGTGGGTACGCCTGCGGAAGTACTGCAGCAGGCCGCCCCGACTGGGGTTCCTAGCAGCCACCTCCCGGGCGCCGTCGGTACTGCGGGAGCGGCTGGCGCTGCGAAAACCCAGCAAGGTGGCAAGGGTGGTTGGATCGCAGCTGGCCTGCTGTTAGCGATGCTCATAGGTGGCGGTGGCGCGTGGGCGCTGCGCACCATGAGCAACGATCCGCAACCTTCGCCGGCACCGGCTACCTCCTCGGTTGCACCGGCGACCACTGCGCCGACAACGAGCCTTGCACCGAAGACCTCTAAGTCGACCTCGCCACAGGAAACGGTCACGCAGTCCGTACCGCAGGCGACGACGATCTATGAAACCACGGAGCCGTCCTCGGAGGCTCCGAGCAGCCAATCAAAGGCGACGAAGACGAAGGAAACTAAGACCAAGGAATCGAAACCAAAGACTACGGAGCCACAGGTTTCCATCTCGGAGGCACCACTGCCTTCCCAGACCGTGGACCTTGGGATTCCCAATTTAGGCACGATGCCTAATAATGTACAGAACAACTAATAGACTAGGGAGGAGGATCGGCACATGACTGCACACGCGCTCGGCTCACGTTACGAGCTCGGGGAAATGATCGGCACCGGCGGTATGTCGGATGTCTATCGCGCCAAGGACACGCTGCTGGGGCGCGATGTCGCCGTGAAGATTATGCGTGCCGACCTCGCCCGCGACGAAGGCTTCCGGGAGCGCTTCCGCCGCGAAGCTCAAAATGGCGGCAGCCTGAACCATCCGGCCATCGTTGCCGTCTATGACACCGGTGATACCGAAATCCACGGCACCACTGTCCCCTACATTGTGATGGAGTTGGTGACGGGCAAAACGCTGCGCGCCATCATCCGCGACGATTCGCCTATCCTGCCCGCCGACGCCGCAAAAATGCTGGCACCAGTGTGCGAAGCCCTGCAGGTGAGCCACGATGCCGGCATCATCCACCGCGATATCAAGCCTGCGAACATCATGATCACGCCCGTCGGCGACATCAAGGTGATGGACTTCGGCATTGCCCGCGCGCTAGGCGACGCCACCTCCGCGATGACCGCTACCGCTGCCGTCATCGGTACCGCGCAATACCTCTCCCCAGAGCAGGCTCGCGGTAAGAGCGCGGATGTGCGCTCGGATATCTACGCCACTGGCTGCGTGCTCTATGAATTGCTCACCGGGCGCCCGCCATTTTCCGGCGACAGCCCCCTGGCAATCGCGTATCAGCATGTCCAGGAAGATCCGACCCCGCCTTCTGAACTCATTTCGAACCTGTCCCCGACTGCCGCCGTGAACATCGATGCGGTGTGCTTGACCGCCATGGCTAAGCACCCGGATGACCGGTATCAGACCGCTGCGGAGTTCGCGGAGGATTTGCGTCGTATCCAGCGAGGCGCCGTGGCATTGGCAGCCCGCAACCATCTGAGCATCGACCCGATCCCCACCCCGGTCCCTGCTGACCCACCAACCCAAGTCTTTTCCGAGCCGGTCACCGTGGCGACCCGTCAAGAGCCGTCGCGTGGGGCGGTTTCCCCGCTCACGCCGGCACCACCAATTTCCGCGGCTCAGCATTACAAGGAGCAGGAACGCAAGAGCCCGTGGGGTGCGGTGCTGGGAACCCTCGCTGTCCTCGCGTTGCTCGGCGGTGGCGGTTACTTCGCCTACACCCAGTTCAGTGATGGTGCTGGCACTTCCCAACGAACCTTTCAGAACGTAGCCATTCCGAATGTGGCTAATCAGCCAGAGGCCAGCGCGGTCGCCCAGCTGGAGAAGTTGGGCCTCCAAGTGGAACACAAGGAAGAATCCAGCCCGACGGTTCCAAAGGGGTCCGTCATTGCCACCAACCCAGCATCAGGCTCCCAAGTCCGGGCCGGGGCGACAGTTACGCTCATCGTTTCCTCCGGCAAGGAGATCATTGAGGTTCCTGACCTCGAAGGCCTGACCACGGCTGCCGCGGCCACCGCGCTTTCCGACGCCGGGTTGCAGCTGGACAACGCCGTGAAAGAAGAAGACTCGGACACGGTGCCTAAGGGGCAGGTCATGGAGCAATCGCCAGGGGCAGGCTCCCAGGTGTCCAAGGGCTCTAAGGTGTCCATCAAGATCTCCAAGGGCGTTGAGGAAGTCCGGGTTCCGAACATTGAGGGCATGAAGTGGGATTCCGCAGAGTCCAACCTGACCTCCCTCGGTTTTGTCCCACAAGTAAAGGTTGTGGATTCCAACGAGCCGGCCGGCACGGTGATCTCGCTCGCCGAGTCAGGGCAAACGCTGCCCAAGGGCTCGCAGGTGACGGTGACAGTGTCCAATGGGGCTGCGGTCAGCGCGCCTTCGCTGACCGGGATGACGGTGCCACAGGCACTGCGTGCGCTACGTGCAGCGGGTTGGACGGCTCCGGAGACTTCACTACAACAGCGACGCGTTGCCACCACCGCGCTGGTGGATCAAGGCAAAATCGCGAAGCAGGATCCAGCCGCGGGCAAGAAGCTGAGCAAGGATTCCCTTGTTTATGTGGACGTCTATGAATTCCAATTGCTCCCTTAGGGGCGATAATGGCGCGACCTTATTGCCGGACTATGCCCCAACTGGCACAATGAGACCGCAACAGAACTTGAATGAAAGTGTGAACGATGCCTAAAGCAAAAGTCTCCAAGTCCACCGCCCCGGTGAGCTCTACCGCTACTAACCGCACCCCGGTGAAAATCAGCTCCTCGGGTACGCCACTCTGGTACAAGATCATCATGTTTGGCTTGATGATCATCGGACTGCTGTGGCTGGTAGTTAATTATCTAGCAGGCATGGATATCGCCTTTATGCGCGAGCTAGGACCGTGGAACTACGGCATCGGCTTCGGATTCTTCATCCTGGGGCTTTTGATGACGATGGGCTGGCGTTAGCCCCCACCGCTATTCCCCCTGCCGGACCTTGGGTTCGGTTGGGACGTCTCACTGTTGATTCGTCCCAACCAGATCCAAGGTCCGGCTTCTTTTGAACTGTATGTAAATGCCATTGTTGTAATTCCACCCCAGCGATGTGTACACACCCCTGCCGATCAAGTTATCCACAGGCTGGGGATAAGTTTGTGCATAGTTAAACAACTGCCAACCTTTCACAATTCCACAGGCGGTGGATAAACCTGTGCACAACTTTGTCGGCATCGGTCTTGTGTTCTAATCTAGGCGCAAATTCACTGCTAATTCTCACCCATTCGAAACTGCAGGCGTAAATTACAAGAATGTAGTTATCCACACTGTGGACAACTCCTGTGTATAACTTGGCAGAAAAAATCCCCATCACAAAGATGGGGATAACTTGTGTAAAACAGCTACAGACTCCACAACCCGCTGGTGGTGAATGTGGCCAGCCTCCAAAACAAAGCCACCAGGTAGCCGATGAGCACCATGGATATACAACAGGCACGCCACCCCCGCGAACGCGGCAACAGTGCAACCGACAATAAAAACCCAGCTAATAGGCCTCCCAGGTGGCCCCACAGTGAGATGCCGGGGGTGATTACCGTGAAGGCAATATTCACAATGATCAGCACTATAGGGGCGCGGAGATCGCCACCGCGCTGCATCACAACACCCACCAACAGGGCCATCAGCGCATAGCCCACGCCTGAAGCGCCAGCAGTAGCGTTGATGGGGTCCAGCCATACCGTGAGGGTGCTCGCACCAATGGCGGCGGTCAACCACACCAATATGTACAAGCCCCGGCCCGCGTACTGTTCAATCTCCCTACCGAGCAGAAAGAGCAACACTAGGTTCAGCGCAAGATGGCCGGGGCCGATGTGCATGAAGGCGGAAGTGAGCGCCCGCATCGGCCCCCACGCGTCATACATGTCCGGTAAGTACAGGATGCTGGCATCAGCGATCCCGCTGCGGGAGAGGTTATCCACGAGGGAGAGGGATTGGATGGCCGTCGCCACGTACGCGAGGATCATCGCTGCGCAGAAGGCCACGGTGGCTGGGGCTTGCTGCCACCACCGTTGGATGAGGTTCATGGGTGCTCCAATGAAAAACGCCTGCCGCCGACGGACGTCGACAAGCAGGCGGAAAAGGGTGCGAAACAGTTACGCGATGGTGATCGAGTTGATAACTACGTCCTCGGTCGGACGATCCATTGCGCCGGTAGCGGTGGTGGCGATCTCGTCGACTACCTTCTGGGAAGCCGCGTCGGTGACCTCACCGAAGATGGTGTGCTTGCCGTTGAGCCATGGTGCAGCAGCCACGGAGATGAAGAACTGGGAGCCGTTGGTGCCGGGGCCAGCATTCGCCATTGCCAGCAGGTAGGAACGGTCAAAGCGCAGCTCAGGGTGGATTTCATCACCGAACATGTAGCCTGGGCCGCCACGGCCGGTGCCGGTTGGGTCGCCGCCCTGGATCATGAAGCCGTCGATGACGCGGTGGAAGATAGCGCCGTCGTAGAACGGGCCCTCAGTGGTGCCAGAAGCGTTGTTGGACTTGTACTCCTTGGAGCCATCAGCCAGGCCAACAAAGTTGGCAACGGTCTCTGGTGCATGGTTGCCATAGAGGTCAATGACGATGTCGCCACGGTTCGTATGCAAGGTCGCAGTTGCGGTCTTTTGAGTCATGAGCACAATGTTACGTCATTCCCTGTCACGTTTCCCGCAATGTGGCTACGCTTGAAAGCACGAACCCCTCGACTAAAAGGAAAGAGGATTGAAGAAATATGAACAATGTCCGTCTCGCTATCAACACCACCCGTGCTGCCATCGGCGCGCTCAACGATTACCGGGAGCGCAAGACTGCGGAAGCCTATGAAGCGCTTTCCGACGTCGCAGAGAACTACACCCTCGCCGAGCTCGCGGAAATGGGCCAGGAAAAGGGTCGTGCGATTATTGACGACCGTCGCGACTCCGCCGCTAAGGTAGCCGAGAATGCCCGCGTCCGCCTGGAGAAGGCACGCGAAGAAGCAGCCTCCGCCGGCGCTACTGCCACCACGGCAGGCACGGCTAAGTTCGCTGATTTCCGGAAGGAATCCGAGAAGAAGTCTAAGCAGCTAGCCAAGAAGGCTAACAAGCGCGCAGTGAAGGCTGGCCTGAAGAAGGCTCCTAAGAAGAAGTGTGGCAAGCTGAGCGCCACTGCGCTGCTCGTAGCCGTACTCGGTGCCATCGGTGCCGCTGTGTACTGGTTCATGTTCCGCCCAGAGAAGGCGAACACTGTTCCACCTCGGGTGGAGGAACACACGGCTGAGGGCTCTCGCCTTGTTTACTCCTCGGTCACCCCGACCGACACTGAGGTTGATGCGGACTTCCTGGAAGACCTTGATAAGCAGCTTGCTGAGCACCAGGCTCAGGATGCTGATGTAGCCGAGCAGACTCAGGCGATCAATGATGGCGAGTTCGCTGACGACGCCATCGATGAGGCGCTGGATAAAGCCAACGTTGCTGAGCTGGATTCTCTCGAGGATCAGGCTGAGGAAGCTGAGAAGGAATTCGACGAGAAGCAGTAATCCTTCTCGCTCCTTTGCCGCCCCGTCCCAGGTTATGTACTGGAACGGGGCGGTTTTCTGTTGCGCGGGCATGAAAAAAACAGCCGCACCCAAGAACTTAAAGTCCTGGGTGCGGCTGCGCACTGCCCGTCGTCACATGTGGTTAGTAAGCGCCACGCAGGGTGATGAAGTAGCCACCGGTTGCTGGGTTCTTAGCTACACCAACACCCGCGGTAACCGCGTTAGGGCTCAGAATGTTGTCGCGGTGAGCTGGGGAGTTCATCCAAGCGTTCACTGCATCGCGAGGGTTGTTATACATAACCGCAACGTTTTCCATATCGGAAACTTGCAGCGCCATTGGATCATGGGCGAGCTGGTCACGGCTAGCGCTGGTCTCCGCCCACGAGCGGGAGGAATCAGCAAGGTTCTGGTTCCAGCCAAATGGTGCGAGGCCGTGTTCAGCACGGACACCGTTTACTTGGTTGAAAATATCAGCTTCAGCGGCACCGAGGTTCTCCTGCATGATGCCTGGGAGAGGGAAGGCTCCGGCTACAGGAGCGGTCACCGTGCTAAGCCCGAAAGAGATGGCCAGGGCGGCGGTTGCGGTAGTCAGAATCTTCTTCATGGGTGATGCCTTTCAGTTACGTAACTTACGTTTTTAGGGACAACACCAATAAAACCCCAGGTAGCAAAGATTCTAACCAGAGATGTGCAAGGAGAAGGTGAATTGTTCGCCCCCAGTTTGCTGGGGATTCAACCCCTAAACCCAAATCTGCAATGACATATTTATGTGTATCGCGGGGGCTTCCAATAAGGTTTCTGCAAGGTTTCTCCGCCTATCCTTAAGCGTTAAATTGTCTCGAATTGATAACTAGCGCCTTGTACTGGGAGTTTGAAGACAATTCAGTGTGCCTGGGGTCACACTAAACTGAGAAGCTGACGGCAGCGTAAGTATGTGGAAACCTCATTCCCGCTCAAGAACATCCTGAAAACTTAGATTCTGACAGGCAAAAGTCGAGGAAGGGGCAGGCGATCGGGAGGAAACCTACAGGCAGGAGCTTGTTTTTGAATTTCTTAAGGTCTTTTCACCTATCCCTAACCAGCGCGAAAAAATACCGCTCTTGCCTGCGAATTTTCAATAGGATAGGGTTTATTGAAAATACCGAAGATCTAAGGACCCGCGATGCCCCACAATCATGACCACTCACACCACCACGAGTCCTCGAACCGCACCCGACTCGGAATTGCACTGGCCATCACTGGCATCATTCTGCTCGCCGAGATCTTCGGCGCCTGGTGGACCAGCAGCCTCGCACTGTTCGCCGACGCCGGGCACATGGCCGTCGATACGGCAGGCCTAGCCATCGCCTTCACCGCAGCATCCCTGATCCTCCGGCCCGCCAGCAGTAAACACACCTGGGGGCTGCGCCGCGCCGAGGTCATTTCCTCCGCGCTGCAAGCGCTACTGCTCGGCAGCGTCGGGCTGTATACGATCATCGAGGCCGTCCGGCGCCTGATCACACCTGTCGACGTCAACTCCCACGGCCTGTTGCTCATCGGAATCATCGGCCTCCTTGGCAATATCGCCTCGTTCATCGTCCTCAGCGGCGGGGAGCACAACCTCAATATGAAGGCCGCAACGCTGGAAGTACTCAACGACGCCCTTGGTTCCGTCGCCGTCATCATCAGCGCCATCGTGGTAGCCACCACCGGTTTCGCGCGTGCCGACGCCATCGCTTCCCTACTCATCGCCCTGCTCATCCTCCCCCGCGCCTTCCACATTCTGCGCGAGTCCGGGCAAATCCTCCTCGAATCCACCCCTCCCGGGCTCGACCTCGAGGCCGTGCGCACTCACATCCTGGAGACCGAGCATGTCCTCGACGTCCACGACCTCCACGCTTCACGCATCTCCTCTGGGCTGCCCGTGCTCACCGCACACATCACCCTCGAAGACAGCTGCTTTAACGACGGCCACATCCCGGATATCCTGGACAAGCTCCAAGAATGCGTGGCAACGCATTTCGACGTCGCCATCGAACACTCCACCTTCCAGTTCGAACCCGCACGGCACGCAGAGCACGAACGCACCCGCTGCGACATCCACTAAGGCACTACTCGCGATACTCCTCCCAGCGAACTGCGCATCAGCATGCCTGAATGTGACGGCCACGGGTGCTTAACGACGCGTCCTTAGCCTCGCGTGTAAATCAAGACCGTATAGGGCGCAATCGACAAGTTGCCGTGGCGAGGCTGACCGTCGACACCGCCCTCGTAGGACTCCATGTCGTAGGACGCGAAACCACCAAACAGCGAGCTGTAGCTCTTGGAATCGCTATTGAAGCGCAACGTCCACTTCTCTGGGCCCGATGGCAGACCGATATCGACCTTTTCGCGCACCTCGCTGTCCAAGTTGACCACGACGATGACGTCATCGCCCGCACCGCCGTCTGCCCAGCGGTGGAAGACCAGGAAGTTGGCTTCGTCGTCGGCCTTGAGGATGGCGGTGTTTTGCCCCGTCAAACCGCGGGCCGTCTGGCTGCGATTGAGACGCAGGTTGATCAGGTCGCGGTAGAGGTTGGCGATGCCCGCGTAGTTCTCGTCCCGTGACCAATCGAGCGGCACGCTGTCACGGAACCAGGCACCTTCGAGGAACTCCTGGCCTTGGAACAGCATCGGGATGCCCGGGGAGGTTAGGGCGAGTGCGGCACCCAGGGTCGACATCTTCTGAGCAACCCAACCGGATGGATCGTTGGGGTTGACCTCTTGCGGGACGCGTGCCTTGCCGTTGGCCACCTCGTCGTGACTCTCGGTGTAGATGACGCGCGCAAAAGCATCGCCGTAGTCGGTGGTAACGGCCTCGACAATGGCAGGGATCGATCGCCACTCGTCATCGATTTCGGTGATCACCTCACGGACTGGGTGAACGAAGTGGCTGTCCCACTGTGAGTGAAAGCCAGCCCCTTCAGGAGCAGTGGAGGTCACCATCGGGTCGCCGTGCAGGTCTTCGGCGATCAGGATCCGGCCCGGGAACTCCGCACGAACGGTGTCGGCGATCCAACGCATCATCGACCAGCCCTCTGGGATGTCCATTGCGGATCCGTCCTTGGACCGCATGTATGGCGTCATGTCCAAGCGCAGGCCGTCCATGCGATAGTCCTTCAGCCACATCAGGGCGTTATCACGAATGAATCGGCGCACCTCTTCTCGGCCATAATCAGGGCGAGTATCGCCCCACGGAGTCTCCGACTTCCAGTCCTGGTAGAAGTAGATGCCACCCTTACCGTTCTCGCTCCACCCGTCGAATTGCCAAAGGTCGAGGTCAGAGGGGCCGAAGTGGTTGTACACGACGTCTTGGATGACCGCGAGACCCATCTCGTGGGCTTTCTTCACAAACTGCTTCAGAGCGTCCGGGCCACCATAGGCAGACTCTACGGCGAAAGGATCGGCTGGGTTGTATCCCCAGCTCTGGTCGCCAGCGAACTCGGCCACCGGCATCAGCTGAACGGTATTCGCCCCAAGTTCGAGCACGTGACCGAGACGATCCATCGCCCCTTCCAGGTCGCCCACCCCGCCGTCGACAGAGTTAAATGTGCCCACGTGCATTTCGTAGATGACCATCTCATTGAAAGGCGGGCACTTGGCCTGCACGTCCTCCCAGTCGAACGAGCTGTGGTCGTAGATCACCGAGTTGCCAACCGAGTTGGTGACCAGGTAGCTGTACGGATCGCGCTTGTAGAGCACCTGCGTGCCGTTAGTGATGACGTACTTGTACTCCTCGCCTGCCTTCGCATCTGGGACGAGGGTGTACCAATAGCCGTTGCCCTCTGCCTCAAGCGGGGTCGCAGTATCACTCCACTTGTTAAAGTCACCCGTCACGGTCACGGTCTCAGCATGCGGGGCCCACACTCGAAACGCGACGCCACCGTCACCGACGATCGCACCCATTCCATTCCAGTGTTCTGTAGTACTGCTCATCGGTTCCTCCGCAAAGGTTAAAGGGAAACAGGGCGCTTCGCCCACGCATTGCAGCTCGGAGATCCCGGCCACCATAAAGGCCACCTTAGACAAACCTTTGGGGGTGCGCCATCAATTGGACAACACCACTAGTGTGGTAACCGCGTTTGAGATTGTGCGGCCACCAGGCAGGAGACAATTAGAAGGACGAACCCTCGAAAACAAAAGAAGTCCCGAGGCATCGAATAGGAACGATGTCTCGAGACTTCACACTGGTGGAGCATAGGGGAATCGAACCCCTGACCTTTGCATTGCGAACGCAACACTCTACCAACTGAGCTAATGCCCCGTGTCTAATAGCAACGGTACTCCTCATAGTGCGCAGTCCAAAAATTGTCCTTTTGAGCACCAAGTGCTTAGCAACTTTGGCGTGCGCCACCGCGCAGTCAAGTCCCCCTCAGCACCCGTTGCAACAACCTCAAGTTCATTCCGTGTGGCGTTCCGGGCTCAGATCTAACACTGTTGCAACGCAACCAAGAAGATCTTAAGAAGGTGGGTGTCCCGTGGATGAGGCGGTACACGAGCCTAGAGATGCTGAGCACAGGGATGCCCGAATATGGTGGCCACAGCTTCGCATTCCGCCACCCCGCCATTTTGGTTTTGCTAGGGGGCACCGCGGGCCCCTGGGGTGACGGGGTTCGGAGTTTTACCGCCGGCTACGCACGCAGACAGCACTTCGCGGCTGAGGCGCGATCAGGTGCTTCGCCGAGATCCGACTTTCATGTTCCGACTTCTAGTGCAGTGCTTTAGGAAAAGCCCAGGTGGATTTTCCTCATCGGAGTGAAAAGTCGGAACATGAAAGTCGGGTTTCGGGGCGGGCCACAGGATCACCCAGGAATATGCTCTGAAGAAGCTCCCCCAAGAGAAAAAAGATCCCTCCAGCGAAACACTGGAGGGATCTTTTGGGCTGTGGAGCATAGGAGAATCGAACTCCTGACCTCCTGCTTGCAAAGCAGGTGCTCTACCAATTGAGCTAATGCCCCATTTTCGTTCCTGTGGGCCTAGCAAGAATCGAACTTGCGACCTCATCGTTATCAGCGATGCGCTCTAACCGACTGAGCTATAGGCCCTGGGAACGAAATAGAACTTTACCCACCGATTAACTATAAACCAAATCGCCAGGTAAAACCCTATTTTCGAGTGGAAAGTTTAGGCGTCGTTAAGCGTGATCTCAAGCCCGCCAAACAGGTCAACGGTGGCGTTGTAGACCAGCGCAACCAGCGGTGACAGGACAGAGACAAGGATCGCCGCGATGGCGCCCAACAGGCCTGCTAATGACAGCACCAGCTTGAGCGACACGGTACCTTCACCACCAGCGCCGCCGATGACGGAGTTGAGGCTATCCCACACCCCAGCGGCGCCCATGCCGACGTAGAGCAACAGCACGCAGATCATCCACGCCACTAGCCCCGCAAGAGACAGGACTAGCGCAGTGCGAAATGCCGTGAAGGGTGAAATGCTTCGGACGGTCACTTTACGTTCAGCCATGAATTAGTCCTCTTCTTGTGGGACACCGGAGGCGTCGAGCGGCTGGTCAGCCGCATCGACAACGGTCTCCAACATTTCAGTCTTAGCTGCAGCGGTCTCGGTTGGCGCTGGCGCCTTTCCGGTTGCTACTGCCTCAGCTTCTTCTTCGCCTTCAGCTTCCACATTCTTATCAATGGCCAGCAGTTCCGTCCCGGCAGGCAGGTCCACCAGGCGCACGCCCATCGTGGCGCGTGACGACGGCCGGATCTGGTTCACCACGGTGCGAATGACGCCACCGGCGGAGGTGATGGCGAAGATCTCGTCGTCTTCGTCCACAGCGAGGGCGCCGATCAGTTTGCCCCGCTTCGCGTTGTACTTGAAGGTGACCACGCCAACGCCACCGCGTCCTTGCACGGAGTATTCCTCCATGGCAGTGCGCTTGCCATAACCACCCGAGGTGGCGACCAGAAGGAATTCGCCGTCACGGACCACGCACATGGATAGCAGCTGGTCATCGTCGCGGAAGCGCATGCCCTTCACACCGGCGGTGGCACGGCCCATTGGGCGCAGCGTTTCATCGTCGGCTTTGAAGCGGATGGACTGGCCTTCCTCGGATACCAAGAGCAGCTCATCTTCGTCGGAGCACAGCGCAGCGCCGATCAGCTTGTCGCCCTCATTGAGGTTGATGGCAATGAGGCCACCGGAACGGGCAGTCTCATAATCGAGCAGACGAGACTTCTTCACGCGCCCCAGCTGGGTTGCGAGCACCAGGTATGGAGCGTCCTCGTAGGTCTGCAGCTGGATAACCTGGGCAATCTTCTCACCGGACTGGAATTCCATGAGGTTTGCCACGTGCTGGCCACGAGCGGTACGGGATGCCTCTGGCAATTCGTATGCCTTCAGGCGGTAGACGCGACCGTAGTTGGTGAAGAAGAGGATCCAGTCGTGCGTGGAACAGACGAAGAAGTGGCGCACCACATCGTCCTGTTTCAGCTCGGCTCCGCGGACACCCTTGCCGCCACGACGCTGGGACTTGTACGCATCCACCTTGGTGCGCTTGGCGTAACCGGTGGATGTAATGGTGACCACGACGTTTTCCCGGGCAATGAGATCTTCTTCGGTGACGTCGCCAGTGGCGGCGACGATCTGGGTACGACGCTCATCGCCGTACTTGGACACGATCTCTTCCAGCTCTTCCTTAACAATGGAGCGCTGGCGCTCAGGGGAAGCCAGGATGTCCTTCAGGTCGGCGATCTCGAGCTCGATCTGTGCCAACTCATCCACGATCTTCTGGCGCTCCAGGGCTGCTAGGCGACGCAGCTGCATAGCCAGGATGGCGTCTGCCTGGATTTCGTCGACATCCAGCAGGCCCATGAGTCCAGTGCGGGCTTCGTCCACGGTTGGGCTGCGACGGATGAGGGCAATGACCTCGTCCAGCATGTCCAGCGCCTTGACCAAGCCGCGCAGGATGTGGGCGCGTTCTTCGGCTTCATCGAGGAGGAACTGGGTGCGGCGAATGATGACTTCGATCTGGTGATCGGTGTACAGGCGCACCATCTGGTCAATACGGAGGGTGCGTGGCACGCCGTCCACGATGGAGAGCATGTTGCAGCCAAAGTTGGTCTGCAGTTGGGAGTGCTTGTACAGGTTGTTCAGCACCACACGTGGCACAGCATCGCGCTTGAGGGTGACGACGATGCGCATGCCGACGCGGTCAGAAGATTCATCCTCAATGCGGGAGATGCCAGCGAGCTTGCCACTGGTGACCTGCTCCGCGATGTTCGAGATGAGGTTATCCGGGTTGACCTGGTACGGCAGCTCGGTGATGACGATGGTCTGGCGGGAGCCCTCTTCCTCAATGGACGTAACGCCACGCATGCGGATCGAACCGCGGCCGGTGGTGTAGGCGTCCTTGATGCCGTCAGTACCCACGATGAGGCCCGAGGTTGGGAAGTCTGGGCCCTTGATGTACTCCATGCAGGCTTCGAGTTGCTGCGCTTCGGTGGCCTCATGGTTGTCCAGCATCCAATAGATCGCCTCGGCAATCTCATTTAGATTGTGTGGCGGGATGTTGGTGGCCATACCGACGGCGATACCGCCGGAGCCGTTCATCAGCAGGTTTGGCACACGCGAGGGCAGGATGGTTGGCTCGGTGGTCTTGCCGTCATAGTTAGGGATGAAGTCCACCACGTTGCGGCGGATATCGCGGACCATCTCTTGCGCCAGTGGCGTCAGGCGAGATTCCGTATAACGCATTGCGGCGGGGCCGTCGTTGCCGCGGGAGCCGAAGTTACCCTGGCCGTCGACAAGCGGGTAGCGCATATTCCAGGGCTGAGCTAGGCGAACCAGGGTGTCATAAATCGCGACGTCGCCGTGTGGGTGGTAGTTACCCATCGTCTCGGCGACTGGCTTCGCGGACTTCACATAGGAACGGTCGTGGCGGAAACCATTGTCGTACATTGCGTAGAGGATTCGGCGGTGGACGGGCTTCAGGCCGTCGCGGACCTCGGGCAACGCGCGACCAACAATGACGGACATGGCGTAGTCGATATAGCTCGACTGCATCTCCTCATTAATGTCGATCGGGTTCACGCGATCAAAGAGATTCTCGTCGCTCACTTTTCACCTTTTCTAGTCAGGAATAACACGTCCAGTGTACGTTGTAGGCGCTTTTCAGTCCCGTGCTGGTATCGTTTTGATACCATGGCCATGACTTTGAGACTCACCGCGGAACAAGATGCAGCGCTTACCCTCCTCGCCAGAACTCTCAATATCTCCAAACAGGAAGCCGCGACCCGCGCGATCGTTGAGAAGGCTGCTCGCACGGTTCGCTCCGTTGAGCTGCGTGAATTGGCCCGGCGCGAGGTCTCCAGCTACGCAGCGTTAGAAGGGCGGGTCCGCCGTGGACGCTGAGGAGATGCTGGTGCTTGCCGACGAAGTGTGCGCAATCACTGGAACCACTGTCGCTTCCCTACCAGCACTGATCTGCTTAGCTGCGCTGATGCGGCCCCATATCGCCGGAATTGCAGTGTTTAGTTCCGCCGAGGCTCAATGCAACTATCTGACAACGGTCTGCAATAAGTTACGGCCGCTGAACTCACATAATGACGTGCTCGCCCACGTGTTACGGGGCGTCGTTATGGAAACTTTATGATTTATGATTATCGCAATCTCGACATTTT
Source organism: Corynebacterium sp. H128 (assembly GCF_037482625.1). Taxonomy (NCBI): domain Bacteria; kingdom Bacillati; phylum Actinomycetota; class Actinomycetes; order Mycobacteriales; family Corynebacteriaceae; genus Corynebacterium; species Corynebacterium sp. H128. Next base: position 29,913 of record NZ_JBBHKW010000007.1, read on the forward strand.
TGTTACATTTGTGAACGTTGTGATTACAGTTATCTACTGTGGCGGAAGAATTGCAACATGTTGTGCAGTCCCCTTAGGAGACGGCTTTTTGCCAAAGCAAGGAGCGGTGTCCCAAGGGGATTTTCCTCCCTCACTGGCCTAGAGTCGGGCCCATGGCAGTAGCAGTCTTTGATCTAGATGGCACAATCTACTTCGAACGTCGCCTGGCCGACGGCATATGCGAGGCCGTAGCTAGCTGGCGCGCGCGTGGCCATGTCGCCGTGGTAGCTACCGGCAAGTCCCCCGCTGGCATCCGCGACGCCCTAGGCGGGACAGCCTTCCACTGCGACTATTTCCTCGCCTCCACCGGGGCCGCGATTCTCGACGCCCATGGCAACTGTCTCCTCCAGCGCAGCATCCCCACCGAGACGGTCCACCAACTCCGTCACCTGGCCGAAGGGTTGAACAATGTGGCCGTCTACGCCTCAACTTTGGACACCCGCGACGGCCGACTCTACGACACCACTGGTAATACCGAGAGTTCCGTGCTGGATCGCTCCGAAGACTTCGACCCCGCCACTTTGTCAGAGCACACCGTCACCCAAGTCCCCTTCTGGGTCCCCGGAGATGAAGAAAAGCTGCTTGGACTGATGCAGCGCATCGCAAGCATCCCGGGAGTCACGCCGGTACGAAATCAAGACTTCATTGACGTGGTCCCGGAAGGAATTAACAAAGGCGCAGGAGTGCAGTGGCTACTGAGCCATCTCGAACTGGGCATGGGGCCACTGTATACCTTTGGTGATTCCTGGAACGACCTGACTATGCACGCCGTAGCTGACCGCAGCTTCAGCCTGCCTTGGTCACCCGCAGCAGTGAAAAATGCCACTGATGAAGTCATCGACTCCGTCAGTGGCACCTTAAGCCAGTTGCTTAAACAGTCTGTTTAGCAGGCGTTTCCGTAACCTCACGAATCCGGTCAAGCACCCGCTCGCGGGAGGTTGCGGCCAGCAGCTCTGCGCGGAACTCCTCACGCATGAGAGCACGAGCCAGCTTGGACAGCAGCTGCAAGTGCTGCTTTCCGGCATCCTCAGGCACGGCAATGAGGAATACCAGGCGCACTGGGTTCTTGTCAGGAGCTGACCACTCGATTCCCGGTTCAGGCAGGCGAGCAAACGCCAAGGTAGGCACCGACACACCAGCGGAGCGTGCATGCGGAATAGCTACCGCATTACCGACGGCCGTAGAGGTCTGTGCCTCACGCTTCAGTGCCGCCTGGGCGACCTGGGCTACATCGGAGATACGGCCCTGAGCAGCAGCAGAGTTGAGCAGGCCACGGATGACCTCATCGCGGCTACCTGCTGGGGCGTCTGCATCGAGGAAGACGACATCGGCGTCGATAAGCGGGCGTGCCTGGTGTGCCGGAGCCGGTTGTTCCTCGGTCTCAGTCTTACCGCGGGTCAGTCTCATGAGCAGCAACATGATCGTCGCAGTTGCGGCGATACCTGCACCCAAGGCGAGGAAGAACAACCCGGTACCATCGACGGCACCAAGCACAGCGACGATCGGGCCACCGTGCATGACGTTGTCCTTAACTCCCCACAGGCCTGCCAATGCACCGGCAACTGCGCCGCCAATAACGTTGGCCGGAATCACCTGCAGCGGACGCGCTGCAGCGATCGGAATTGCACCTTCGGTGATGCCGAAGAAGCCCATGAACAGCGCCGCGATGCCCGACTCGCGTTCTGGCTGCGTGAACCAGGTACGACGAATCAGCGTAGCGATACCGACGGCCAGCGGTGGCACCGCAATTGCAGCGGCAGCCATACCCATTGGAGCCGCATTGCCGGCAGCGATCATGCCGCCACCGAACAAGAAGGCAGTCTTGTTGAATGGGCCGCCCATATCGAAGGCAATCATGGCACCGATGATGGCACCCAACACAATGACGGAGCTTCCCTCCAAGGAGTTCAGCCAGGTAGAGAGTGCCTCGAACAGGGAGGCAATTGGGTTACCCAGCAGGTAAACAAAGAGCAGGCCCACAATCAACGTTGTGAAGATCGGGATGATGATCACCGGCATGATCGGAGCAATGTACTTGCCCACCGGAATCTTCTTGATAGCCAGGGCAATGTAGCCAGAAAGGAAGCCGGTAATGATACCGCCGATGAAGCCAGCGCCGGCTTCCGAGTTGTACAGCGCACCCGTCGTCGCAATGAGACCAGTGACAAAGCCTGGTGCCAGCCCAGGGCGGCCAGCGATACCCGATGCGATGAAGGCCGAGAGCACCGGCACCATCAAGCTGAAGGCCAATGCGCCGATGGAGCTGATGGTGAACCAGAAGGAATCCTCTGGAATTTGGTAGCCCTCTGCAGTCGGTGTGCCACCAATCGACAGTGCAATGGCAATCAGCAAACCGCCGGTGACCACGAACGGCACCATATGGGAGACGCCATTCATCAGTGCCTGGTACAGCTGACGACCCAGCGGGGTGCCTGCCTGCGTAGGCGCAGCGTGTGCGTCACCAGCGGCTTGCTTGCCTGCGTGCCAGTGGCTGGCGCTTTGGGCGCGCTCTAGCAGCTCACCAGGATGCTTGATTGCCTCATCCACGGAAACTTCCAGCAGTCGCTTACCGGCGAAGCGATCCTTCTCGATGGCCGTGTCAGCGGCGATCACCACTGCATCGGCGTTTTTGATGTCCTCCGCGGAGAACGTGCCCTCGACCCCGATGGAGCCGTGGGTTTCAACCTTAAGATCAATGCCTTTTTCTCGGGCTGCAGCCTCTAGGTTTTCTGCAGCCATGTACGTGTGGGCAATTCCCGTGGGGCAGGCTGTGATCGCCAGCACCCGCAATGTGCCTGTGGTTATATCATCACTCATGAGGTCATACTAACAATGCACAGAATGAAAATGAATACCTATTTACCGTAGAGACTTCAGTGAATTCCGTTCTTTTGGCATAGTGCTTGTTGAACAAGACCATGGCGCCGTTGTGGGGTTTCCCACTATGTGATGTTGATTGCAAGAAATGTGATCAAGATTGGACCTCGCTTCCAACGAACGGCGCTGCCGAAACACTGAGCTCCAAAACCCAGAAATGGCAACCTACCGTCGAACGAATAATCTGAGCATTAGTGCCGACTGAGCAGAAAGCAGGTTTTCTTAAAAATGGATTCCTACACGTGGTGCTTCTTTACTAAATTCGTCTGCAAACGCGATCAGTTGGTCGACGCTAAGAAGCGGCATCGTCGGTGCGCAGAGGTTTTGAATGAAGACCACGACGTTCTCTTTCAATCCGAGCAAGCACATGATCTTGGCAAAAGTGAGCCACTGTTTTCGCTGCTTCTTTCTGAAATCGTGGGATCAGAAACCAACCTTTCTGAAGCGGAGAAGGACGAGTACTCCCTCTTTTGTTTCGTGGCTATCGTTAACGTGTTAGAGAAAGACGATGACGAGGTCAGAAAAGTTTCCCTTCGTTTAGAAATAGATTTTGAAGAGGACTTTCCAGCACGTTTCCCTAGTAGGACCAGGGGAATCATCATAAGCCCAGATGGAAAGCTCACTGACTCCTGCATTAGTCAGTAGCCGCCGCGTCGAAAAAGGCTACTCGGACGATTCCGGTGGATTTGGAACTGTATCAGTCCTATCCCTCGGCAAGTTAACTAGGTTGCGGGCATCGTTGGAGCCCGCAGCACCCTTGTGGTTGCAATCTCCGTGCATAACATGACCGTTTATTTTTGTTTGGTTTTACTTGTGACCGGATAGACAGCTTCTGCCCAGCAGAACGGGCATAAAGGGGGCATAATGGGCCATGAAGGAAACCAGCCACGAGCGGAAGGCGCATGCTATGAAGCAAACTGTCGGCAACAAGGTAGTACTCATTGGAGCAGGTGACGTCGGAGTCGCATACGCGTACTCCCTAGTCAACCAGGGGACCTGTGACCACTTGGCCATCATCGACATCGATGAGAAGAAGCTCGAAGGCAACGTGATGGATCTCAATCACGGCGTGGTGTGGGCTGGTTCTCGGACAAAGGTGACCAAGGGCTCCTATGAGGACTGCGCTGATGCGGCAATCGTGGTGATCTGCGCCGGCGCGGCCCAGAAGCCGGGAGAAACTCGCTTGCAGCTGGTGGATAAGAACATGAAGATCATGGAGTCGATCGTCGGCGACATCATGGCCAGCGGCTTCGACGGCATCATTGTGGTCGCCTCCAACCCAGTAGATATCCTGAGCTACGCTGCCTGGAAGTACTCAGGCCTGCCCCACAGCCGAGTCATCGGCTCCGGCACCATCCTGGATTCTGCTCGATTCCGCTACATGCTGGGCGAACTGTACCAAGTATCCCCCACCTCGGTACACGCCTACATCATCGGCGAGCACGGCGACACCGAACTGCCTGTGCTCTCCTCCGCCACCGTCGCCGGCGTTTCCATGCGCAAGCAGCTCGAGAAGGACCCGACGCTGCAAGAGAAGCTGGAGCAGGTTTTCCAGGACACCCGCGACGCCGCCTACGCCATTATCGACGCCAAAGGCTCCACCTCCTACGGCATCGGCATGGGACTGGCTCGTATTACCCGCGCGATCCTGCAGAACCAAGACGTTGCACTACCGGTATCCGCCCTGCTCCAAGGCGAATACGGTGAGGAAGACATCTACATCGGCACTCCCGCCATCGTGAACCGCAAGGGCATTCGCCGCGTGGTGGAACTGGAAATCTCTGAGCATGAAGCAAAGCAGTTCAAGAATTCGGCCGACAAGCTCCGAGCAATTCAACGCGAGTTCTTCAACTAGTTGCGCATTCCTTCACAAACGGATTCGGCCATTGCCGGGTCCGTTTTCCTTTTAGGCCATACAATGAGCCTCATGTCTTCCTTGTCTGAGCAACTCACCGGCCCCACATTCGACGCCCTAGCCATTGACCTGGCTGAATTCGCCAGCACCACAGTCAACAACCAGTCAGGAATCACCGGCATGGCACTCAAGGGAGGCCTCGCCGCAGCGACCAAAGCTCGCCCCAACATCGTGGAACAGGGCATGAGCAAAGTGCTTCCGGACGTCATCGAAATCCTCAGCCCATACTGGGACAACAAGCCAGCAGACAGCTCCTTCGGTGCGCACCTCGACGCCAACAAGGAACAGGTTGCCGATGAACTCATGACGGCCGCAGACCGGCTCTCCAAGTCCGTAAGCAATCCAACCCTACTCAAGGTGTATGGTTCCGTGCGCGGCAAGGCAACCAAGGTCATTGCGCAGAACCTAGTGGGCCTCGGCGATATCGTCGAAAAGCACGCAGCTTAAGCTTGGCAACGGCCCGCCACACTGCTCAGTGTGCGCAGGCTATCAACCGGCCTAGTTACTTTGTCGCCCGCGGCATCGACACCGCCGCTAGGAACAATGCACCCACCGCAAATCCAAGTACAAAGAGCATGTCACGCCAAAAGTTTCCATACAGTTCCGGCTGCAGCTGCAGGTTACGCAGCGCATCAATGACATAGGACAGCGGCAAGAAGTTCGAGATCCCGTGCAGGACAGAGTTCATGTCCTCACGCGGCACCAAAACGCCACCTAAGAAGAACTGTGGGCCGAAGAATACCGGCATGAACTGCACCGCCTGGAACTCATTCTCCGCAAAAGCGCTGGCCAGCAGTCCGAAAGCACCGCCAGCGATGCCTGCTAATGGGGAGATAACAAAAATCCAGCCAATTGGGGACGCGGTCTCCACATCCAGCAAGAAGTGCGCGATACTCACCAACACCGCGGACTGGAGCAGCGCAAATAGGCTAAACGCAATACCGTAAGCCAAAAGCAACTGCACGGTAGTGAGCCGCGTGGTCATGAGGCGTTCCAACGTTCCGGACTTGCGCTCTCGCTGCATGGTCACCGAGGCGACAATGAACATCAGCAACATAGGGAATACACCCAGCATCATCACGGCCACTGAGTTGAACAAGCGAGAGTTATCGCCATAGACAAAGAACAGCAGTGTGAGCAGCAGAGACGGCACGGCCACGATCAAGGCAACGGTTCGCTTATCCCCGGAAATCTCCCGCAGGATCCGGCGCGCACTAGCTAGGGTCAAGTTCATTGCTGGGCTCGCTTAATCAGAGTGAGGAAGGCATCATCCAGGTTGCTGGCATCGGCCGTCGCAAGCAGGTCCGCAGGCGTGGCGTGGGCGAGGACGCGGCCGTCGCGAAGCAGCAGGATGTCATCGCAGCGCGCGGCCTCATCCATCACGTGGCTGGAGATCAGAATCGACGTCCCCAGCGAACGCAAGTGTTCCCAAATGGTTTCCCGCGTCAATGGGTCCAGGCCGACAGTGGGTTCATCAAGGACCAACAATGCTGGCTTAGCGACGAGCGCAGCCCCGAGACTTACCCGATTGCGCTGCCCGCCAGACAGCGTGCTCACTTTCTGATCACGCTGCTGAGATAACCCAAGGAACTCGATCGTCTCATCAGTATCCGCAACACTGCCGGTGAGCTGGGAAAAGTACCTTAGATTATCGCGAACCGTCAGCCCTTCATAGACGCTGGCGCTCTGCGTCATGTAGCCAATCCGACCGCGGTTAGCCACATCCCCGGCGCGGTGACCGAGTACTTCCAGCTCCCCACTGAATCGCTGCACTCCGACGATCGCCCGAAGCAGCGTCGTTTTACCTGAACCACTCGGACCAATCACACCAACGATATGGCCTTCGGCAAGCTCGAAATTGAGATCATGCAGGATGTGCGTTTTGCGACGCGTGATGTTGAGCCCGCGCGCCCGCACCAATGTGGTCATGTCTTAGATTCTATGTCCGTCTAAGTTGACCTCGCCACGCAGATCGATGCGGTCCACTACCCTTTCCGGCCACACCACATTCTTAGCCAGCGGAATCTGGTGAGAAGCGCTTTCCAGAATGTGCATGAAATAGCCCGCGGTATTCGGAATGCCAATTATGTCCCCGGGCTGGACGCCCTTCGGAAAGCGGATCCGTCGACGCAGGATGATCTCATCCTCGATGCAATACGCTCCCACCAGATATCCCTCCAGCTCTGCAGCATCCGAGTTGCCGGCGCCCCGGATCACAATGGGATCCACGGTGAAGTCATCGGAGGTAGTGCGGCACTGGGTGCGGTTCATCGCCAACCCCACCAACGGCACCCCATCGCTGCGCTTTTTCACAAACTCGACGCGGGCCAGAATCAGGCCACAGCCGTCGAGTAGCGAGCGCCCCGGCTCCAAATGGAGGCGTAGCCCGCGTCCTCGCAGGCCGTCCGCGATGCTTTCTCCGTCTTGAGTATCCTGCAGAATCTCCTGCAACCACGCGCCACGAGTTGGGGTTTGCCAGTACGGATAAATGTTTCGCAGCGGATCCGATTTCCAAGTGAAAGGTGCGCACCCTTGGCTGCCGCGAAACGCCAAGAAGTGTCGCCACTGGCGTTCCTCTGCCAGGTAGCTCATCGGGACTCCGCCGCCAAGATCCACAAAGCTGAGACGATGCCCAGCCGCAGTGAGAGAATCCGCAAGCCCGAAAACCTCGCGGAGCGCAGTAGCTCGATCGTGCGCGCTGTAGCCATGCAAATGCACATGGATCCCGGTTACCTGTACAAACCCGAGATCAGCGCTGCGAAGAATCTCCTCCCAGACAGCGCTACGCTCCCCGAATCGAGTCGGAGGCAGCCTCCGGGGATCAGGGGCGAGCCGTGGCACGACGTTCACCGGGCGGTCCGCCAGCTGCTGGATCCGAGCGAGCTCCGCCGCATTATCCACGGAAATGCTAACCCCGGCCTGGATCGCCAAGCGCAGCAGTTCATCGGACTTAATCGCCGCGCTAAGAATGATGTCCGCCCCAGGGACTCCTGCCTCCAATACCTGGGATAGCTCCCGGAAACTGGCCACATCAACCCCGTGCCCGGCGCGATGAACGGTATCCACAAAGGTCAGCCCCTTGTTGGCTTTGCGGGCAAAGAAGATGCGCACCTGCACCCCGCTGTCACTGCCTGCCTCAACCAGCTCGTCCACGTTGGCCAGCATCGGGCGCGCATCCAACACATTGACTGGGCTGCCGAACTCCGCGAGGAGTTGTTGGCATTGTTGAGGCTCTGCCACCAGTTGGGCGGCCCAGGGTTCGAGGCGGGCGCGCATCGGGGGCACACCATGCACGTGAGCTGGAGAAATGCTAGACACTACTCGGCGGGCCCACCGGGGAATGACGTCATGTTGGGTGCGGGAGAGGGTGTCATTGCCCAGCACCCATAACTCGGTGGCACGTCCGATCACCGCGTGGGACGAGGATCCTGGCAGAAAGCCCGCGCTATCTGTGCGTACCGGTGGATGAGGCGGTGGTGCGAGTACCGCGTCGATCCTGAAGTCGGCTGCCGGCAACTCGCCGGTGCTGGGTGCTTGAATGATCCCGGCGTCGATAAGCGCGAGGATGCGTGCGGCATTGCGGGACGGTGGGCCGAAGGCGACGGGTTCAAGGCGTCGCGCCAACTCCCGGAATCCTGGCAATTCCTCACGGAAAGAGACTCTTTGTACGAGGTCTGGGTAGAGGGCACGAAAGGCGATGCCTACCGCCGCGCGGGCATCCAGGGGCTGCGCTCCAATAGCCACAGCATAGGATTTCCGCAGCTCAGCGATGCCGTCTTCGCAGGAGTCACCGGCCAACACTGCAGCAATCCCCTCGGAATCCTCGCACAGAGTCGTCGCTGCCTGGTGAATCAAGCTCATAATCTCCGCAGTATCCTGCGCGGCGTGTAGCTGGGGGCGCAAGCGATCCACCACCGCCGACATATCGGGGCTGTGATCAGGTTTTACGTTCATGAATCGCCCGGAACGATTCACTGGGTAGATTGCTGCGGGTTCTTCCCCGGAAGGCTCGTATCCCTGTGGCGTGAATCGGCCCCCACGGCCAAGAGTGAGGTCGAGGACCGCGTCGATAAAGGTCAACGAGGTGCCGCGGATTGCCACGGTGCTACCGGCGGGGATTCGATCTAAAGAGCCGTGCGGATAAACGCGCAGCACATCCGGACCTGTCAGTGCGTCAGCCCAGCTCCCGGCATGGCCGGTGACCTCTAGTACCTGGTCAAATTCTGCGGTCAGTGCGCCAGGATCCGCTACTTCCTGCGCGAGATGGGTCAACGTGCAGCGTTCCGGGACGGGCAACGCGTCCCAGGAGTCGGCCAAGAACTTCCCGACGGCGGCGCGGGGCGGATAGGTCTGTGTGTTTGCAGTATGGGCATTGAAGCTCCCCAGCGTGGTGGTTTCTACCACTGCGGCCGACACGTTCATCAACCAATAGTCGGGCTGCGCAGGGTCATAGGCTTTCACACCTCCGCCATCGAACACCGTGATGTGTAGTTCAAGATCGCGTTGCCAGGCCAGATTGATCAGTTCTTCCACGGCCCATAGCCCACGTGGGCCAGCGCCGACGATTGCAATGCGCACCTTGGTTACCCCTTTGCTGCTGTCGTGATCTCCGCTAGCGCAACCACGCCGAGCGTTTCCTGGACCCAGTGATCATCATAAATAGTTTGTAGATAAGCATTGCCGCCGTCGTGAAGCACTACAGCTGCCGTGGCATCTCCCGTCAGCTCGCCGTCGAGTTGCTGCAGGGCAGCGATCACCGCGCCTCCCGACGCTCCCGGCAGGATCGCCGTGCTGCGTGCCAAGCGTCGCGCCGCGCTTATCGACGCCCGATCTGCAACGCGCATAACCCTATCCGGTCGCACGCTCCGCGATAACTCCGGCACCACGCCAGCACCAAACCCAGGCAGCTGGCGATTACCTCTCGTGCCATCAAAGAGCACGGAACCTTCGGCATCCACTGCAATCACCTGGGTCGGCAGCTGATTTTCCCTAATGTAGCGGAGACAGCCGCCGATAGTGCCGGTGGTACTGACTGCCACCAATAGATAATCCGGTGCCTGGCCTAGTTGCTGGTGAATTTCCTGCATCGTGCCATCGCAGTGCGCCTGAAACGCGGCCGGATTGGAGTATTGGTCCAGGTTGATTGCTGCGGGATTGTCTGCCAGCAGCTCAGCAACCTTCTTTCTGCGGGCGACAAGCCAATCTCCGGTCTCCGGGTCCGGCTCAGTGAGGGCATGCACAGTTGCTCCCATCGCCTTCATATAGGCAATGGTCGCAGCGTTTGCGCGGGGATCCACGACGCAGTGGAAGTCCCAACGTCCTAAGGTAGCCTCTCGAGACAACGCGAGTCCGAGATTGCCGGAACTGGATTCCACGACCATCGTCCCGGGAGCGATATTCGCTGCGGCCACCATGGCATGGGCGGTGCGATCTTTAGCGCTTCCGCCCGGGTTGAACTGCTCGAGCTTCGCCCATGCCCTGAGGTGTTGCAATTCGAGCCCAGCTAATGACACCAGTGGGGTGCCGCCGAGAGCATCAGCAATGGATGAGAGCACTTCTGGAGCTTTCGTATTCATGTTGCTCCAGTGTAAAAAGCAAAATCAATGACAAGTGTGCAAAATTGCGAATGAGACTAAGTTGAGATGAATAATTTACAGTCGACCAGGCTTTTTGCTACGCCACGCTCCCAAGAAACAGTGCGGCAAGCACCCACGCCAAGTAGTGCCACGACTCCGCGCCGAAGTAAGTGCTATCCGAGTCGAAGCCAGCAGCGGTAGCAACTGCCGCCATGGCAAAGAACACTATTCCGGTGATCCACATGCTTGAACGCTTCATGGGATGTGCAGGTCGAGCGCGCAGCCTAGGCGATGAGCTCCGATGCCCTGCTTTCGGGGAGTGGCATGAAAGAGCAACGCCCTTGCAGCTAATCGAAAAAATACCCGCCTGCTAGTGCACGGTGACCTAGCAGGCGGGTAAAACTTCCAGTGAAGCTACCTAAAATCCCTTTAAGCAGTGAGACAAGGTAACTCGACTTTGTTAAACGTCCAGGAAGCGAACGTCCTTTGCATTTCGAGTAATGAAGGAACGACGAGCGGCAACGTCGTCACCCATGAGGATGGAGAACAACTCGTCAGCGCGCTGGGCGTCTTCCAAGTCCACGCGACGCAGGATACGAACAGATGGGTCCATGGTGGTTTCCCACAGCTCGCTGGCGTTCATTTCGCCCAGGCCCTTGTATCGCTGGATGCCATCATCGGTGTTGATCTTGCGGCCAGCCGCGAGGCCTTCCTTGAGCTGATCATCGCGCTCCGCATCGGAGTAAGCGAAGCCTGGGTCGCCCTTGCCTTGCCACTTCAGCTTGTACAGCGGTGGCTGTGCCAGGTAGACGTGACCTTGGTTGATCAGCTCCGGCATGAAGCGGAACAGCAGGGTGAGCAGCAGCGTCGCGATGTGCTGGCCGTCCACGTCAGCGTCGGCCATAAGCACAATCTTGTGGTAACGCAGCTTGTTGATGTCAAACTCATCGTTGATGCCGGTGCCCAAGGCGGTGATGATCGCCTGAACTTCGTTGTTCTTCAGCACCTTGTCCAAGCGCGCCTTCTCCACATTCAGGATCTTGCCGCGCAATGGAAGGATCGCCTGGTACATGGAGTCGCGGCCGGACTTAGCGGAGCCACCTGCGGAGTCACCCTCCACGATGTAAAGCTCGGATTTGATTGGATCCTTGGAGCGGCAATCGGCCAGCTTACCCGGCAAACCACCGAGGTCAGTAGCGGACTTGCGACGAATCAGATCACGAGCCTTGCGCGCTGCCTGACGAGCCTGCGAGGAAGACACAGCCTTCGAAATGATGATCTTCGCCTCAGCCGGGTTCGCATCGAACCAGTCAGCGAGGTGCTCGTTGGTTGCCTTTTGGACGAAGGAACGGATCTCCGTATTACCGAGCTTGGTTTTTGTCTGACCCTCGAACTGTGGATCACCAACACGCACGGAAACGACGGCGGCAAGACCTTCACGACAATCCTCACCCGTGAGATTCGGCTCCTTTTCCTTGAGCAACTTGTGCTCACGCGCATACTTATTCATCAAAGAGGTCAGCGCAGCGCGGAAACCTTCTTCGTGCGTGCCACCCTCATGAGTGTTGATGGTGTTGGCAAAGGTGTGGACTGATTCGGAGTATCCCGAGTTCCACTGCATTGCCACTTCAATCTCGTGGCCTTCGCCCTTGGCCTCATAAGTGACGATGGTTGGATGGACTACGTTCTTCGTCTTATTGATCGAGTTGACGTAATCCTTGAGGCCGTCCGGGTAGTGGAAGACCTTCTTCTTTTCTTTAGGCTTGCTCTTCTTCGCTGGCGCTTCGTCGGCTTTACTATCGACGTCGTCAAGCGAAATAGCCTCGGCGGTTTCGCCTTCCTCAGCTAGGGCTTCGAGCTCAAGTTCTTCTTCGGTGACGCGCTTGTCCGTGAGGGTAATGGTCAAACCCTTGTTCAGGAATGCCATTTCCTGCAGGCGCTTAGCAATGATGTCCCACTTGAAATCGGTGGTCTCAAAGATCTCAGCGTCCGGCCAAAAACGAATTGCGGTGCCGGTACCGCGAGCGTTGCCACCCTCTTCAAGTTCTTCCGGCACGGCCATGTTGAAGCGCTGATACCAGTGCTTGCCATCACGCTTAATATCAGCTTCAACACGAGTAGATAGCGCGTTGACCACGGAAATACCCACACCGTGGAGACCACCGGAGACGGCATAAGAATCCGAGTCGAACTTGCCGCCGGCGTGCAACTGGGTCATAACGACCTGCACGGTAGGAGCACCGGAGGGGTGCATTTCTACGGGGATGCCACGACCATCGTCGATGACCTCGACGCCACCGTCTTCGAGCAAGGTGACGTCGACGCGGGAGGCGTAGCCGGCCATCGCCTCATCAACCGAGTTGTCCACGACTTCCCAGACCAGGTGGTGGAGGCCACGCTCACCGGTAGAACCGATGTACATGCCAGGACGCTTACGGACAGCTTCGAGACCCTCAAGGATGGTGATCGATGAGGCATCATATTCATGTTGCGCAGCCACGGGTAGCTAGCACTCCTTGCTCTAATTGCTGATAGACCCCTCTATCTTACACTGTGTGCTCCCCTACATGACTTAGGCAGGAAGCTCGGAGAAGGGAAAATAGAGCGGTTTCTCACAAATCGATTACCGCATAGACCAAAAAGACGCCCTGCCGGATATGGCAGGGCGTGATGAAAACTCACTAGGACTTCTTCTCATCCTTGCGACGGCGTAGTTAAGTTCCTATTTCATAGATGATTTGAGCCCTTTGTCTCCTCACCAACACCGAGGTACCGCGACTATCTCGGAACACAACTGGAGTTCTTTAACAAGAAGTTGTGAAGTTCAGCGCTTTTGAACAAGTTCGCTCTTCAGAGTTTGTACTTCTTGTTCCAACTCTCGTCTACGGACAGTCTGCCGACGTGCAATTTCTACCAAAACAATGATGAGAACTGCGTCTGCAATCCATGCAAGCCAAAGGGTTGACATAGATAAAGCTCCTTATCAAATACAGGTTAGATCGATTCAGACGAACATCGGGTGAGGCGGTTCGCCCCGATTGCTCATGACATTTCCCAGCTAGCTTCTTCGGCGAACCGAGTAAATGTAAGCAATAGGTCCCACTAGCGGAAGAAGGAAAATTACAAGCAACACAAGTACTGCTGACCAGCTCTTTGGTTCCTGACGAAAGTAGTGGACCATCGCCACAACCAAGAGAATAAGCGCAGCTACTGACAAAGCTAGATAGAAGTAGTCAACAGGCTGGTACTCCAGGAGCGATGGGCCACTAAGCATTTGCATCACCTACGTTTGTATTTCCATTCACACTGTTTACCTCCGCAGTTGGGTCGAAATTATGCACAACTTGGCACTATTGATTGCAGTGGCCGCACACCCAATTTGACGACTCCGTTGCGTGCTGCTCTTTCGATTCGTGTTTCAAGCTAAGCAAAAAGTGAATCAGTGTTGTTTGAGTCTATCTAGGTAGCATGATTATCCATAGGTATCCCTTGGGCCACGTCCCTTCACGTGCAGCGGCCCTTTCCGCCAGCTCGGAGTCTTAGGACCAAATATCTTCAGCTCGGCCACCACATCAGGCCCCACATGTCGGGCAATTTCTTGCAGAATTTGCCGTTGCATCATCCGCAGGTTAGTAGCCCACGCCGTGGAATCACAGGAAATAAACAACTGTTTATCCTTTAGCATTTCCACTCGCGTATGCTCAGCAATCTTTTCACCCACCAACAAATCCCAGTGTGAATTGACCCAGCCACCAGCAATTTCTTTCTGCCATCCGCGTGCCTGAATTTCCTTGCCGAGTATCTGTCCAAAGGATTGAAAGTTGTCGCGACGCCATAGCCGCCGGCCGTCGCGCCCCGTAGGAATACCTGGCTGCCGTGGGGTTTTCGCGCGTGCTTGTCGACGCCCCTGCCCCTGCTTACTCAAATCCGGCAACTTGCCGGTGGTCTTTTTCGCCTGTTGCCGCACTTGCTGAAACGCGGACTGGATGAGGTCATCGGATTCCGTCATTGCGCAAGATCCATTACTGAAATACGGCCGAGTTCATCGTCGTCGATAGCAGTCACCGTGTGGGAATGCACGGTCGCTTGATCTAGGTTTTCGGGCAAATCGGCGTCGACAGCCGCAGTAATCAACACCTGCTCCACCCCGGCTGCAATCTGCACTAGGGTGGTGCGGCGTTTGGCATCCAGCTCCGCGAAAACATCATCAAGGATGAGGATCGGATCAGTGCCGCTGCCTTTGACCAGGTAAAACTCTGCAATTCTCAGGGAAAGCGCATAGGACCACGTTTCGCCATGGCTGGCAAAGCCCTTGGCTGGTTCTTCGCCCAGCATGAGTTCCAGGTCGTCGCGATGCGGACCAACCAATGACATCCCACGCTCGATTTCACGTTGACGCTTCGTCCCAAGTTCCGCCAGCATGGCGGCCTCGAGAACATCTTCCGCTGGTTGTTCCGTCGGGACGGTGGACTTGTAGGTCAACTTTGCTGGCCTGGATTCCGGAGCAATCGTGGCATAAGCTTCGGGCACCTTCAGCTGCAGTTCTTCGACTAACCGTAACCGATGCGCAATGAGCTGCGCGCCCAAATGTGCCAGCTGAGAATCCCACACATCAAGAGTTGCCAGCGCCGCAGCACCCTCGTTGTCTCCATAACCCCGTCTTAAGGCAGAAGAAGCAGTCTTGAGCAGGGCGTTACGTTGCTTAAGCACCCTGTCATAATCCGCCTTGATACCGGCGATGCGCGGCTGGCGCGTAGCCATGATTGCGTCCAAATACTTGCGACGCTCAGCCGGCTCACCCTTCACCAACGCCAAGTCTTCCGGAGCAAACAACACCGTCTTTACCACCCCGAGAACCTCGCGGGGGCTTTTGAGCTTTGTGCGGTTGATCTGCGCCTGGTTCGCCCGGTGCGCATTAATCAGCAGATGCGCGGTGAGTTCCCGTCCTTCATTGATCGCAGTTGCAGAAACCAGTGCATTCTCAGCCCCCGAACGCACCAACGGGGAATCGGCAGCGACACGATGGCTGGAAAGATGCGCAACATAGCCGATGGCCTCGACGATATTGGTCTTTCCATGACCATTTCGACCCACAAAAACAGTCACTCCCGGCTCTAGCTCTAACTCCAGCGTCGGCCAGGAGCGAAAGTCACGCAGCGACAGTTTTGCTAAATACATTTAACCTGGCAGGCGAACCGGCATGAGCAGGTAAGTGAAATCCGTTTCCGGGGTTGGGAATTCACCATTAGCGTCTGCCTCGGGCAGTTCCGCTGGTTCCGGAATCATGATCGCTGGGCGGGAAGGCTGGGTGAAGCCGAAAACTACACGGTTAGTGCGAATTACTCCCAGCCCGTCCTTGAGATAGCCAGGGTTGAAAGCAATGTGCAGTGGCTCGCCTGCGAAAGCACAAGGAAGTACTTCCTCGGCATGGCCAGAATCATTGCCGCCGGCATCAAGAACAACCTGACCTTCGGAGAAGCTCATCCGGATCTGGGCGTTTCGATCGGCCACGAGGGCGACGCGGCGGATGGCGTCGAGAAGCGGGCTGATCTCTACCGAAGCGATCGAGGTGTGGGTCTTTGGCAACAGCGGACGGAAATTCGGGAAGTCCGCATCCAGCATGCGAGTAGTGGTCTGGCGAGTATCGGCATGGACACCGAACAGGCCATCTCCACCGATCTGCTCGTCGTTACCAACAGCGATTTCTACCGGATCGTTGAGACTGTTATCCAGGCTGCGGGCGTTTTCCAGGAGCGTCTTGGCTGGAATGAGAAGTTTGGCTTCCACCTGCGGATTGCGGGGAATCCAATTGAAGCTGCGAACAGCAAGACGGAAACGGTCAGTTGCTGCAAGCAGCACATCCTCGCCGTGAATCTCAAGATGCACACCGGTGAGCATTGGCAGCGTTTCGTCGCGACCAGCAGCGGTTGCTACCTGAGTTACTGCTTCAGTAAAGAGTTTGGGATCGATCGCGCCGGTCACCTCAGGCAAAGCCGGGAGTTGCGGATAATCATCGAGTGGAATGCTTGGTAGTTCGAAACGGGAAGCACCACAAGAAACCAGGACCTTCGAGCCGTCAACGGTGACATCTACCGGCTTATTTGGCAGCGTGGCGGTGATGTCTGCGATGAGCTTGCCAGCAACTGCGATCCGACCCGGCTGGGATACTTCGGCAGAAATACGCTGCTTGGTGGAAACTTCGTAGTCAAAGCCCGCAAGCTCTAGGCCCTCATCATCGGCGGTGATCAACATGCCACGGAGCACCGGTTGCGTTGGCTTCGATGGCAAACTACGCGCCACCCATGCCACCGCGTTAGCCAAATCATCCTTGGCTACGCGAAAAGAAACGGACGCCATCTCCATGCTCGCTTTACTCCTTGCAGGTCTTGATCCAATTAATGGAATTACACACAAACGTACCTGTCGGAAGGGAAGTTAGGAACTCGGTTTGGTTTTTGTCATTCCTCGCTTGCGCTGAAGACGACAAGCCTCAAACATGTTATCCCCACGCCTTCTTTCTTCTTTATTTATTACTAGTAAAAAGAAGGTAACTACAGTAAGTCCTGTGCAAACTGTGGATAACTAGCTCTTTCCACAGCATCTGGGGTCAATCTTAGCGTGTGGACATCCGGTGGATGGGATGTGGATATCTCGGCCCTGGTGTGGATGCTTTCTGCCTGCTCAAAGTTGTGCACATGTAGTCCACTTTTGTCTCACAGAATTTCCATTAGTTGTGCACACAGCTTGCGGTGCCGCTTGTGTGTTCAGACTCACCAAATTACAAAAGTGTAATTACACAGCTGTGAATAACTCTGTGGATAAAAAAGGGGCCGAAACCGGCCCCTAGTTGTGTAACTACGTGTTCATCATTCCTATCGCGGAAAACCTGCAGCTCAGGCTCTATTGCGACTCTTAATATTTGAGGTTAGCGCCTGAATCTGATCGTAAGTATCACGCTTTTCGGTGATTTCCTTGTTGATTTTGCGCACTGCGTACATCACCGTGGTGTGGTCCTTGCCACCAAAGTGCTCTCCGATGCGAGGCAAGGAGAGATCGGTGAGTTCGCGACACAAATACATGGCAATCTGTCGGGCGTGCGCCACCGCACGGGTCTTTCCAATGCCCGTCAGAGCGGCAATCGGGATGGAGAAATACTCCGCAGCCTGCTCGATGATGATGTCGGCACTGATCTCAACATCGTTGGCGTCCGGCATGATGTCACGCAGGGCAATCTCAGCAGTTTTGAGGTCGATGGGTTCCTTGATCAGGGAAGAGTAGGCGGTTACTCGGATCAGAGCACCTTCCAGCTCACGGATCGACGTCTCGAATCGAGAGGCGATGAGTTCAAGGACATCATGGTCAACCACAGTCCCCTCCGACTGCGCCTTCTTGGACAGGATCGCCATGCGAGTTTCCAGGTCAGGGGGCTGAATATCGGTAATCAGGCCAGCTTTGAAACGAGTGCGCAGCCGGTCAGTGAGGGTCGTTAGCTCTTTTGGTGGTCGGTCAGAGCTGAGCACAATTTGCTTGTCTGCCTGATGGAGCGCATTGAAGGTGTGGAAGAACTCCTCCTGCGTACCTTCCTTACCCTCCAGGAATTGGATGTCATCGACCATGAGCACATCGAGGTTGCGATAGTTCCGCTTGAATTTCTCTTGGCGGTCATCGCGAACAGAATTGATGTAGTCATTGGTGAATTCTTCGGAGGAAACATACTTCACGCGCAATCCGGGCTGAAGAACCCGGGCGTAATTGCCTATCGCGTGGAGCAGGTGGGTTTTTCCAAGCCCCGAGCCACCCCAAATGAACAGTGGGTTATATGCCTGTGCGAGGGATTCGGAGACGGCGAGCGCCGCCGCCACTGGGAATCTATTCGAACTACCGATAACAAAGTTCTCGAAGGTGTACTTCGGGTTTAATGACATCTCGCGTTTGTCTAGGGACGGCACTTCGCGATGTAGACGCTGCGGTTGTGGTTGCGGTTCTGGTTCCGTCACCACCACTTCTTCCCACTGTTCGCGCTGGTGTGGCGACGACTGGAGTTTGTCCAGCTCAGTACGGGAAGGAACTCGGGTACTTGCGGCTACTACCGGTTGGGGTGCGTGCGCTGCAGTGACGGGAAGCTCGGTTTGTACCGCTTCTTGGGGTTCTACGGAGACGGCGAGCGAAAATGGGCGACCCATCCTGCGCTGCAATACCAGCCGGATTGCGTCTCCGAGGTCGTTTTCGATGACGTCGCGTGCCATGTTGTGTGGCGTGGAAATCACGGCATAGCCAGGGACAAAAGTGATCGGCTTGACCAAAGTGAGGAATCCGCGTTGTTTAGCCGTTAATGGAGGGATTCCGGAGTTGGGCTCCGCCGCCAACCGGGCTAGGTCCGCCACTACTTCCTGCCATGTGGTGAGCAGGTCGTCTGGGGTCTCAGTCACGTATTTTCCTTTGGTCTCTAATAAACGGCCGGGCTCAGCTAGTAGCTACTCGCCGGCCGTCAGGCCACCACAAGCGGTGGCCTTGAGTTTGAACAATCGAATTTAGGCTTGCAATGGAAGTGGATGAAATTTCCACACCGAGAAATTGGCGTTGGCCTGTGGTTCCACAGTTTTCTCCACACCTGTGGATAACTTTTCCCGACGTTGTTATTCACAGGATACGCCAATTCCTGTGGATAACTTTCACCGGGGTGTACAACTCTCTGACCTGCATATACATCGAAAAATATCGAAAGTCTGAAGTTTCGGTTGAGAGTTATACACAATTTTGTTTACTCACAGACTGTGTGTAAATCGGATATCTCCATCTTTACTCGGCTAGCCCGTCCCCTGTCCACAGGGAGAAAATGGCTAGCCCTCCTCCGGTAGTGCGGCATGTGGATAACCGTGCAAAAACGTGCTCTACCAGCCAGTAAATTACAAAAATGTCATTCAAGGGGTAGGGTGACTACCCCGGCGTGTCGATTTGTTTTGCCCTGTGATCATGCCGTAGGCTGGCTCCTGTCTGTCACATCACTATATTTTGGTGTGCTTTACGCAGGGTTCGCTCCTCGCCTCGGGGTAGTGAGCCAGGCGGCTCGGAAGTGTGCTGACCTGCTTAACGCTTAACGTGTTATGCAATTCGGGCACCCGAGTTCTAACAATCATCCATAAAGGGTGACTTTGGCCGCGGATTTTGCCAGCGCCAACCAGAAGTAGCCATCAGCTATCTCCGGCGGTGCTTGATTTTCGCAGCTAAAGGATCGCCCGATTAAAACTTTAGGAGTGTAACCGTGGCAAAGGGCAAGCGGACGTTCCAGCCGAACAACCGTCGTCGTGCACGTGTTCACGGCTTCCGTACTCGTATGCGTACCCGTTCCGGGCGCGCAATCGTTGCGGCTCGTCGTTCTAAGGGCCGTGCAAAGCTGACCGCGTAGTTTCTGCGCAGGAATCGGCATGCTCCCTCAGCAACTCAAGTTGGACTCCTCGGAGTTCCGACGCGTAGTTCGAGCAGGCCGACGTACGGGTACCAAAACGGTGGTCGTACACCTGACAGTCGCGGATCAGAGTGAGATTGTTCGTTTCGGCGGACCTCACTTCGGTCTCATCGTTTCCAAAGCCGTCGGTAATTCGATCATTAGGCATCGAACCTACCGGCGGCTTCGGCATGTGTGTCAGCAGGTTGTGGGAACAATTCCACAGGGGTGCGACGTTGTCATCAGGGCGCTTCCGCGCGCCGGACAGGCAACCAGCAAGGAGCTGATGGATGATGTGTCCTACGCACTCGCCAAACTCACCCGAGCCTAGCCGACGTTCCCCAGCAAACCGAGCCTTATTTCAGCTGGTGTTGCTGTATCAAAAATACATATCACCCCTTAAGATGGGGTCAACCTGTCGTTTCGAGCCAACATGTAGCGCATATGCGTTGGATGCGTTGCGGGAACATGGCGCTGTGAAGGCGACCTTGTTGACTGCGGTGCGGCTCGCCAAGTGTGGGCCATGGCATCCGGGTGGATTCGATCCCGTCCGCCCACGTAAAACCTAAGGAGTTAAGACTCACAGTGCTCAACTTTGTATATTGGCTGATTTCTTTTGTGCTGTGGTTCTGGCACAAACTCTTTTCCATCCCCTTCGGTGCGGGCTCCGGAATCTCCTGGATTTTGGCCATTGTCTTTTTGACGTTCTCCATTCGTATCCTGCTGCTCAAGCCGATGATCAATCAGATGCGTTCCGGCCGCAAGATGCAGGAATTCCAGCCATTGATGCAGGAAATTCGCGAGAAGTACAAGAACGATCAGCAAAAGATGATGGAAGAGACGCGCAAGCTCCAAAAGGAGATGGGCGTCAATCCGATCGCAGGCTGCCTGCCGATCCTTGTGCAGATGCCAGTGTTCATCGGCCTGTTCCACGTGCTGCGCTCCTTCAACCGCACCGGCACTGGTGCCGGGCAGCTGGGAATGAGCATTGAGGCGAACCGCAATACTGCGAACTACTACTTCAAGCCGGAGGACGTGCAGTCCTTCCTTGATGCCAAGCTTTTTGGTGTTCCACTGTCTTCCTACATTTGGATGCCGTCGGAGCAGTATGCAGCTTTCCCGGGCGCTGACCTGAGCAAGCTAAAGATCGCCGTAGTCGCCGCGCCCCTGATTCTTATCACCGTGCTGGCGACGCACTTTAACGCGCGGTTGTCCTTGGATCGCCAGAAGGCACGCCTCGCCTCCGGCAAGCAGCAGGCTCCTTCTAATGAGATGATGGCCTCCCAGATGGCCATGATGAACAAAATGATGCTCTGGTTCATGCCAGCAACCCTGCTGTTCACCGGCGTGTTGTGGCACATCGGACTGCTGTTCTACATGGTGGCTAACAACATCTGGACCTTCTTCCAGACCAAGCTTGTTTATGACAAGATGGATAAAGAAGAAGAAGCTGAGATCGAGGCGAAGAAAGCTGCGAAGCGAGCTACTGCTCCTAAGCCAGGTCAACGCCCTGATAATCCAAAGAAGAAGAAAAAGTAGCTAGTTATCCACAAGGAAAGCCACCCACCAGGGTGGCTTTTTTCGTGTCAGCGTAAAGTGTGTACGGACACGGCCCCCAACTTGAGAGCGATGTTTCACGTGAAACCTATACAGACCGCCGCTGCAGACATTTTCGGAGATCGTCTCCCCCTCGCGGAGGCGTACCACGAGCTGTTGGCAACTGATGGCTCTGTACGTGGCTTCATCGGGCCCCGCGAGGTTCCTCGACTCTGGGAGCGGCATATCCTCAACTGTGCGGTGATCGCGGAAGCGATGGCCGCCGATAAACGGGTGGCGGACATTGGTTCCGGCGCCGGGTTGCCGGGTATCCCATTGGCAATTGCGCGCCCAGATCTGAGCATCACGCTCATCGAGCCGTTGCTCAAGCGCTCGGTGTTTCTTGGTGAAGTCGTCGACAAGCTTGGGCTCGACAATGTTCGAGTCATCCGTGGCCGCGCCGAGGAAAAGACTGTGCGTGCCGACGTCGGCAGTGTAGATATCGTGACATCGCGTGCGGTTGCCCCGCTGGGACGGCTCGCGGGCTGGTCCTTGCCACTGCTAAAGAAGGGCGGCAAGATGATTGCGCTTAAGGGCAGCTCTGTAGCGGAGGAGCTGCAGCGTGATGCCCAGCAGATCAAGAAGGCCGGTGGCGGGCTTGCGGAAATTCGTCTCGTGGGCACCGAGCACCTGTCCGATCCAACGACGCTCATCATCATCCCGCGGATCAAGTAGGATAAGAGAGCCATATTTTTCGAAGGGAATGTGAATGGACGAGCAGTTCTGGGACGACACACCGATTGCAGCCGCAGCTAGACGCGCGGCGCAGGTGATGACACCAAACTCCCTCTCACTCCCCCGCCCGGAAACCACCCGGAAAGTTACTATCGCTAACCAAAAGGGCGGCGTTGGTAAGACCACTTCCTCCGTGAATCTGGCTGCAGGACTATCCCTTCACGGGCTGAAAGTACTAGTAGTGGACCTGGATCCCCAGGGAAATGCCTCTACCGCGCTAGGCGCCGAGCATCACTCCGGTGTGCTCTCCTCTTACGAAATGCTCATCGGAGAATGCACAGCCGAGGAGGCGATGCAGAAGTCTACTTTTAATGACAATCTATTCTGCATCCCCGCCACCATTGACTTGGCTGGCTCTGAGATCGAATTAGTGTCCATGGTGCGTCGGGAATACCGCTTAAGTGACGCGCTTGATGACACATTCCTCAGCAGCCAAGGCTTTGACTATGTGATTATTGATTGCCCGCCGTCGCTCGGCCTGCTTACCATCAACGCGATGACCGCAGTGAACGAAGTCATCATCCCGATCCAAGCAGAATACTACGCACTTGAGGGCGTGGGACAGTTGCTGAATAACATCACGATGATTCGCCAGCATCTCAACCCCGAGCTCCACATCAGCGCGATCCTGCTTACTATGTACGATGCCCGCACCAAGCTCGCTGAACAAGTCGCGCAGGAAGTCCGCGAACACTTCGGCGATGTGGTGTTGCGCAACATGATTCCGCGTTCAGTGAAGGTCTCCGAGGCACCGGGCTATGGCCAGACTGTGCTGCAATACGATCCGGGTTCGCGCGGTGCGCTCGCCTACCTGGATGCCGCGAAGGAAATCGCTCGTCGCGGCGACTATTTGCCAAGTGAAGACTCCGGCCCCGTCGGTTGCGCACCACAGAATGGAAAGGACGATTAGTGGCTAACGAAACTCGCAAGGGCGGTCTCGGCCGTGGCCTCGCGGCCCTAATTCCCAGTGCACCGGAGCAAAAGCCGCAGCTGACAAATTCCGCAGCTGACATCATCATCGGTGGCAGCATGGGCGCCGGCCAGGCTGCTCGTGACGCGCGGGAAGCAGGTGCGCTGCCGGCGATGGCTAAGAAAGCTGGGTCCAAGTCCGCCACCAAGAAGAACGCTGCGAAGCAGGTTGCGCGACAAGACTCCGGAGCTAAGCAAAAGCAGGCAGCACAGCCAGCTAAGACAACCGAGTTCGGCGCCACCTACCGGGAAATCCCGATCAACGAGATCCGGCCGAATCCGAAGCAGCCCCGTCAGGTCTTCGATCCCGAAGCCCTCGCTGAGCTCGTCCACTCCATCAAGGAATTCGGCCTCATGCAGCCGATTGTGGTCCGCGAACACGAGGATGGCTACGAGCTGATCATGGGCGAGCGCCGTTGGCGCGCAGCCGCTAAGGCTGGTCTGGAAGCCATCCCCGCCATCGTTCGTGAGACCGATGACGGTGACTTGCTCCGCGACGCGCTTCTTGAGAACATTCACCGCGCCCAGTTAAACCCACTCGAAGAAGCTGCGGCCTACCAGCAACTGCTCGAGGAGTTCGGCGTCACTCAAGCGGAGCTCGCTGATCGTATCGGTCGTTCACGCCCGCTCATCACGAACATGATTCGCCTCCTAGCTCTGCCTGTCAGCGTGCAACGTAAGGTCGCCGCCGGTGTGCTGTCCGCGGGGCATGCCCGCGCTTTGCTGGGATTGAAAGCAGGCTCACCGGCACAAGAAGCTCTCGCGAGCCGAATCGTTGCTGAGGGACTATCAGTCCGGGCAACCGAGGAGGCCGTCACGCTGGCCAATCGTGGCGAAGAGCCAGCACGCCAGAGCCGCACGAAGGCCCCGCTGCCCGAATTCGCTAGCGCTGCCGCGTCTCGGCTTGGGGATCGCTTTGACACCCGAGTACAGGTCCAAATGGGTAAACGAAAAGGCAAGATTGTGGTCGAGTTCGGCGACCGTGATGATTTCGAGCGCATCATGGGACTGCTGGAGGACTAATGCGCATTGAGCCGGTGAGTTTGGGAAATGTCCACCCGGCTTGCCGTCGCTCTGCCTTTTGGGAGGCTGGCTCCACGGTGGCAGACGCGGAGATGGCGAAAGAGCTCTGGCTCAGCCGCACCCTAATGACTTACGGGACCTGCGGATTTTCTGCCATTTCCGACTCCCCTGTCGCAACCATCCTCTTTGCCTCCCCTACCCTGCTGCCGGGCGCGCAAGAACTGCCCAGCGGTCCGGTCGCCGCCGATGCGACGCTCCTGAGCTCCCTGTTTTGTGGCTGCCTGGACAGCGGCAACACCAACCTGCAGACCGTGCTTATCGACGCCGCCTTGGCCCATCTCCTATCCCGCGATGTACCCGCGGTCGAGGCTTTTGGCTGGCGCTCGGGTACCTATGGCCCAATCGGCCTCATCCCCGAGGAACTGTTGCTTGCTTCCGGATTCGCAGTGGTCAAAGAGCACGAGGAAGTGCCTCGCTATCGTCTGGAACTCCCACCCGCCGATGGTTTGCTCGCGGCCGCCGAAGTGGAAGAATTGCTTTCGCTAGCGCTCTGCTAGACAACGCCAGGCTCGACTAGCGAGCCCGCTATTGCGCCTCTGCTTCTAGCAGCTCCGCGAACTTGTAGGTGCCGGTAGGCTGATCGTCGTCGTCAAGCAGGTAGAGCCGCTTCACGGCCACAATGATTGCCTCTGCGATGGCATCACGGTTATTCGGGTCGGTGAGGATCTCAACGTCTCCCGGATTCGTCAGATAGCCACACACCAACTCGATGGTCGGCATTTTGGTCATCCGGAGCAGATCCCAGGTTCGCGCGTGGTTGCGGCAATTGCCTAGCCCCGTGCGAGCCACTACCTCGCGTTGGATGTAACCGGACAGCATTTCGCCGGTCAGCGAGGTAGCGCCGATCTCCGAACCGAAGTAGAACGTGGACACACCGTTGGCACGTTCGTTCGGATAGGAATCGCACTGCAGATTAATTAGCAGATCCGCCCCAAAGGCATTAGCGATCTCGGCGCGCTGCTTCGTGTCTGGTTCGGACAGGCGTGGGCGCGAAAGGATCGCTTCCATCCCTGCCGCGATCATCCGGCCCTCAACGCGGGTAGCTAGATCCCAGAGGATCTCTTCCTCCGTGATGCGACCAAACTTTCCATCCACCACTTGGCCCTTGTTGGAGCCGCCGAGGTGCGGGTCAATAACCACGCGTTTCCCGGCTAGCTTCGGACCGGCCTGGCGGACGCGCTCCCGCTCGCTAATGGCTTGGCGGGAACCACCGGTGATCCGGCGCCCTAAAAGACCCAGCGCGCGGATGGTGTCGGGACCCGTGATGCCATCCTCGTTTAGCCCGTAGTTGAGCTGATAGTTCATCACGGCGTTGTAGGTGGCCTCACCATAATGGCCGTCGATGCGGTGCGCGTAAAAGCCCAATTCCTGTAGCTGCGTCTGTAGCTCGACGACATCATCACCAATCATGACGTTGCCCGGCTGATAGATCAGCACGCGGGTGCCCAAACGGTAGGAGGCTTCCCGTAGTAGGCGCAGCAACTTGTCACAGATGACACCGTCGGCCCGGATACCGCGGCTCTGCTGGAAAGCACGCAGCGCTGAGGCCAGTTCCTCGTCGAAGTACATGTCTTCCTGCGAGAACTGGCGTGAGGCGCCCGGCTGCAGTTCACCTTCGTGGTGTGGCAACAGCCCCAGCCTCGCCAAGGTAGCCCGTACTTCGGCTACCCGAGGGCTTTTATCGCCAACCTGCAACAGTTCGGTCACTGCTCTCCTATCAATGTAGATCTTTAGGTGTCTTAGATTACCAGTTACAGCTGAGCGTTCAGCTTGGCGACTATCTCTTGCTTTGAGCGCACACCCAAGAACTCGTCGACCTTTTTGCCGCCCTTGAAAATCATCACAGCTGGGATCGACATGATCTGGTACAGCGCGCCGAGGGTGCGTTCATCATCCACATTGACCTTGGCTACGGTGACTGCGTCACCGAGCTCCTCGGCTACTTCTTCCAGCACTGGTCCGAGCTTCTTACACGGGCCACACCACTGGGCCCAAAAGTCCACGAGGACAGGTTTCTCAGAGTCAATGACCGTACTCCGGAAAGTGTCGGTAGTGACATTAATGACGTTGCTCATGCGATACTCCTAAAGCGTTAAGCGAGGTAATGCTCTGCGTCGATCGCAGCGCGGCAACCGGAGCCAGCAGCGGTAATAGCCTGCTGATAGTGGCTGTCCACAATGTCACCTGCAGCGAACACTCCCGGCACGTTAGTACGCGTGGAAGGCTCTTCCACCACAATGTAGCCGGACTCGTCAGTCTTGACGGCAGGCTGCACCAGGGCAGAGCGAGGGTCGTGCCCAATGGCCACGAACATCGCGGTAACGGGAAGCACGGAAACCTCGCCGGTGACCGTGTCCTTGAGTTCCAAGCTTTCCACGGAAGACTCGCCAAGTACCCGGGACACCACCTTGTTGGTGGCAAACTTAATCTTTTCGTTAGCTTTTGCGCGCTCGAGCATGATCGCGGAAGCACGGAAATCCTCGCGGCGATGCACGATGGTCACGGACTTGGCGAATTTGGTCAGGAAGGTCGCCTCTTCCATTGCGGAATCGCCACCACCGACGACGGCGATGTCGTGGTCGCGGAAGAAGAAACCATCGCAGGTGGCGCAGGAGGAAACGCCCCGGCCGAGCAGCTCCTGCTCACCAGGAACACCAAGGTAGCGCGGCGCCGCGCCCATCGCGAGAATCACGGTACGAGCCTGGTAGAGGTCATCCCCCACCCAGATCTTCTTGACGTCACCCTCCAGCTCGACACGGTCCACAATCTCCATGAGCATTTCGGTGCCGAAGCGCTCTGCCTGGTTGCGCATCTGCTCCATGAGTTCTGGGCCCATGACGCCCTCGGCAAAGCCAGGGAAGTTTTCCACCTCAGTGGTGGTCATCAGGGAACCGCCGAATTCGATGCCTTCAAACATGATTGGCTTCAGCTCGGCACGCGCCGCATAAATCGCTGCGGTATATCCCGCAGGACCGGAACCGATGATGGCAACGTCGTGGACAGGGGTTTCGCTCATGGTGCAACAACTTTCATTCGAATTGGGTATTCGCCTAGGCCAACCAGCTTAGCGCTCTCATTGTCCCATTCAACATCGGTGCTGCGACTTACATTCCCACCAGCTCTGCTTGGTGTGCCCGCAGGTGTTGCATCGCGCGGGAGCGGCGAGATTTCAGGGTTCCTATAGAAACTCCGAGGTCAGTTGCGGCGCGGCGGACAGTGAAGCCGAGCAGGTCCACCATGAGCAATACCCTGCGCTGATTCTCATTCAGGCGCAGCAACACGTTGGACAGTGTCAAGGTGAGGTCGAGTGCGCTCAATGGGTCATAAGTCCGTTGCGGGATGTCGGCAGCTTCGTCGTCGATAAGCAGCAGTTCGGCGCTGCGGTAGCGGCACCTGCGGAAGTCATAGCTCGCGTTGCTGACCAGGCGGTGGAGCCAGGTTTTTAGGCTGCAGTCGGCACGGAACATGTGCATGGTCCGGCTGGCGCGAAACAGCGCCTCTTGCAAGATGTCCTGGGCATCGTGGTCAGTGTTGACCTGCCGCCGGGCTGCCCACCACAGCGAGTGGTGATAGCGGTGGACGATTTCGGCAAAGGCCTGTTCATCGCCACCAATGTAATTGGACACCAATGTTTGATCGGTGCACACAGTCAT
Organism: Corynebacterium sp. H128; assembly: GCF_037482625.1. Classification (NCBI taxonomy): domain Bacteria; kingdom Bacillati; phylum Actinomycetota; class Actinomycetes; order Mycobacteriales; family Corynebacteriaceae; genus Corynebacterium; species Corynebacterium sp. H128. The sequence goes on from NZ_JBBHKW010000007.1 coordinate 57,801, forward strand.
GGTGCTTATTCCCCCGTGTTATTAAAGTTTCCCCCTTGCAATCACTATTGTGCCCCGGGCCACAAGAAAGCGCTTGGCGAGGGCTATCCCGGCTGGGGATAACTCTGACCAAGCGCTTCGGTTGTGGCGTTAAATCAGCTGGTTGGAGTAGGTATCACAGAAGTATGCACAATATCGGAGTCCACCCGCACAGGTGAATCGCTGCGGAAGCCGCCCACTACGCCCATCAGGTAGGCGGTGAGGACCGCGATGATCGCGACCAAGGTGATGGAAATGCCGATCAGCATGCTCGTCATCGTGCGGGAGAAACGTTTAGCACCAAAGCCCGCGAGGGCATCCGGCTCCGGGTGCTTCTCGACGACCGTAGGAAGCAATTCCGTCTCCGGGACTTCTGACTCGCCCCGCAGCCGCGCCGCCACCGTGGCTGCTTCAGCAGGCTCAAGTTTCTCGTCGCGCACCAACTGGGTGAAAGCCAGCACGAGTTGCTTACGATCCTGTTCGGGGCTGTTGCAGGCGAGCACCGCTGGGAAGGCCAGCACTGCGCTGCCCTCAGAATTGATGCGCACCCGGTCGATGGCGTCGATACCCAATGGCAGGCTTTTCGCATGGGCGCTAGCGGCGGCATCAGCGAGCGGGGCAAGGGCTAGCGCTGCCGCATCTCGGTTGGCCTCCCCCAACTCGGCTACGGCGCGGAGCGCGGATCCGGGGACCCAGTCTGCGATGACGAGGCACCCGGCGCGATAGGCAACCACTTGGATGCCATCAGCAATTGCAGGATGGCCGAGCTCGGCAAGCTTACGGGTGCGACGAGTGACCTCAGCGGCAGCACCAGCAGAGGCGGCCGCAGAGGCGCCGGCGGTATCCACGAAAGTCAAGGCCACATCGCGGCCGGAGGTGAGATCCTTGGCCTGCCAGAACTTAGCTGTTACAGCTTCATCCCCTGCTACACCGAAGGACTTCAGGAGGCGGAAACGGCCGTCGAGAACCGGAGCGCCCGGCAGCAGCCGTGGCGGTTGCACCAGGCCGGCGGACATCGGGGCAGGGATCGGGGTGGACTCGGTGGCGGCGACTGCTAGCGACACTTCTGCCGCCTGGCTTGGCGTCGCCCGGCCGAGCTTGCGCTTAACTACATCGCGGAAACGCTGCACCTCCTCCAGCGGGGACTTGGCCAGGATCGCAATGGTGACCGCCAAGAAGAAGCATCCGATGAGGGCGGTGCGTACGAGGAATCCAGCGGAGCCGAACTGGATCCAGAGCTGAGCCAAAAGGGTCTTGAGGGCGAGATCCAAGATCCACGCAGCCAGGGCGCCGACCAGGGAGGCTCCGGTGACCCAGAGCGTTGATCGCAAAACATCGCGACCATTGAGCGAGCCGAGGTGGCGTCGTAGCAGGAAGCCACCGATCACCGCACCAGCGACGAAACCAAATCCATTGGCTGCGCCGAGCAGCACCACAACGCGCTCCGGGGAGGTCGCGATGACGGGGGCCAGGTAGGACAGGATGATCTTGGTGAGCGTAATCCCGGCGATGATGAACGTTGGGGTCCAGGCTTCCTCGCGGGCGTAAAAGACGCGCAGATGCAGCAAGACGAGCGCGTACGGGATCAAGGTGAACGCGGAGAAGGACAGCGTCCAGCCGAGCGTAGTGGCAGCCGCTAGCGAGAACTCAAGGTAGGCGAATAGGCCGATGGAAATGTAGGTGCCGAAGGCGGTGAAGAACACCACCACCGGGATCAGGGCGAGGAAGGTGAGCTTGGTGCCCAAGGTTAGGTCGGCGACCACGCCAGCGTCGTCCCCTTCCGCAGCGCGCCGGGACAAGCGAGGCATGATAGCGGTCAGCAGGGTGACACCGATGATGCCGTAGGGCATCTGGAGCAGCAGCCAGGACTGCTGGTAGATGTTTGGGGCCGCAGCATCGGCACCGGAGGCGATGCGGGTGGTCACGATGTAACCAGCCTGGGAGATCGCCACGTACACGATGATCGCCAACGCCATTCCACCGAATTGCTTGAGGCGATCATCAATGCCCCACAGCGGCTTCAGATTGACCCCAGCCTTGTGGAGGTACGGCAACAAAATGATTGCCTGGACAATCACGCCGAAAGTAGTACCCAGTCCGAGCAACAGGACATGCGGATCAGACAGCGTTACCGGTTGCTGTGGATCCAAGTGTCCGGGCAGCAGCCAATAGGCAGCCAGGGTTGCGAGCGCGATGAGGTTGTTGACCACCGGCGCCCAGGCACCGGGTTTAAAGATTCCCTTGGTATTCAAAATCGCCATGAAGAGCGAAAACACACCATAGAAGAAGATTTGTGGCAGAAGAAAGACAGCGAAGGCGGTGGCCTGGCTGAGGTTCACTTGACCATCGGAACGAAGCTGCAGCGCAGTCAGTAACGGCGCCGTGGCAACGGAGGTGACGGTGACAAAGATTAGCAATGCCGCTGCGAGAGTAAACAACCGTCGGATGAACGCCTCTCCCCTATCGGCATCCTCCTTCTCCGCACGAACCAGGACAGGCACCACCAGCGAGGTGAGCACGGCCCCGAGAACGATCTCCGTGATGAGGTTTGGGAGTGTGTTGGCTGTATTAAATGCAGAGGAGATCGCCTCGCCCAGCGTCCACACGATCATCGCGTTGCGCAGGAAGCCCGTGATGCGAGAAATCAGCGTGGCGACGGCCATAGAGCCGGTGGATCGGACAAGGTCGGCATCCGACGGTTCCGCCCCGTCGGCTACTGGAACTGCCGGTGATGTTGCGGGGTCATGGAGCAGCAAGGAGCGGTCGTCGACAGGCTCAGAAGCTGGCGCCTTTCTCCGTACCGGCTCCGCGGTGGGTGCGGGTGGAGCCGGAGCGACGATGCGTGAGCGTTGGCCCTGCGGTTGAGTCTGGGAATTCAAAGAGTCCACGTCTGCCCATTCTTGGAGGGATCGGGGGTAAAAGCAAGAGTTTAGCCCTTCTCCAACGCGAAACCACGATACAACGAGCCTAAATGCGACGAGATCTACGTCGTTTCACGTGAAACATCGCAAAACCGAGCGCACCGAGAAGTAGCGTGATGATGCCACCCTTGCCAAGTACTCCGGAGCGAGTCTGCACGCCGATTTCTACTGGAACGCTGATTCGGGTGTCATCTGGGGTGGCCAACCAGACGGTGAGATCCGTGCGGCCCTTCGTTTCGGGGAGATCGGCCATCATCTGCGTGGTGATAGAGCCTCGCGCCGGGATTTTCAGGGATTCCGCGACCGTAATGGAGGCTCCTTCCGGACCCGAATAGCCTAGGCGAGCATCAACTGGCAGGGGTAAGCCGTTCTCGGCCACGATGAGCAAGGGAGAGGACTCAGAGGTGCGGGTGTATACGTTGCCTGGAGGCAGCAGTACTACGGAAGCACGCAGCTGTTGCAGGATGTCGCGGTTGCGGTTGAGGATTTCGTCAGTGAGTTGAGCCCGAGAATCGTAGCTACCGATGCTGCGGCGTGCGTTGGTAGACAGCGCGCGCAAGATGTCATAGCGCAATGGGTTGGTGAACCCTGTCGGAGTAAGCGCGATCGTCGGTTCCGGAACGGTGAGGTTCGTCAGATCATCAATGTTCTTCGCTTGTTGCCCGGCGCGCAAGATCTCGGTGTCGGTGACTACCGTCGGGTCTGCGAAGGGAGAGCCACTGTTGGCCGCGCCGGCAGCACTGACCTCCGGGGCGCCCGTCGGGGCTTGTGCAATGTACTCGGGTAGGGAAATTGCTGTCGCGCGCCCGCTGTCAAAGAGCTGGTGGACACGTTGCTGTAGCGCTTGCAGATCTTCGGCCTGCAGATCCGGTGGTGGCACGATCAGCAGTGGACGCTCGCTCTCTGCCACGGCCAAGGAGACTCCGGCCGCTGCGCTAGTTCGACGTGCTACCGCGGAGTCGAGTCGATAATCAAAGCGCTCCCACTGGTTGGCATAGCCAGCTGTTGCCGGCGTATCGCCGATTGTTGCCAGCAGCGCCGAAAGCTCGGAGTGATAGCCCACCGCGGTGAGCCGCTCGCTCATCTTGGTCACCGGGGCCGAAATCGTATTGTCCGCGACAAGCACACTCGTCGGCTTTGTGAGCGTTTCGTCGATGCTGTGCAGGGCGCGGTCTTCCAGGTAACCGAAACCGGGATGGATCACAGTTGAATCGACCGGCACGCCCAGCACTTGATTCAGCTTATTCTCGCCTCGGGTGAGCGCTTCGCGCATCAAAGTGTTGTTCCCAGTCTTAGCTACCGCGTTAAGCTCAGCGTTAGCCCATGGCAAGGGCACAATACAGCCACCTTCGCGGGCAATGCCTCGTAGCTGAGCAATCCATAGTGCGGCATCTTGTGCGCCTGTGCCAGGAACACCCGGGACCTCCTCGGTTTTAGAACCCCAGGAGTCGCGCAGGCGGGGTTTACGCGCAACTGGGTTCTTGCGCCCCTCCGCAACTTGGTAGCCGTGAGACATGCGCTCGGCGGTGGCGGCCACCTCAGGGTCAACGGCGAGACAGCTGCTGGAATTGTTCGTCTCGTAGGCCTGCAATAGCTGGGTAAGGCGCCCATCGGGGCCGAGGTCTTGAGCGAATTGTTCGCTTTGTAGGACTAGCGGTGGATCATTAGGAGCCTCCCCAGTTTCACCAGGCAGAATGTTGGTGAGTCCGGTAACCGGGATGAGCATACTCACCGGAGTAGTTGACTGTTCCTTCGCTTTGGGCAGGTCACCGACTTGGAAGAGGGTGCGCTGTGATGTCAGATATTGCTGACCGCCGGCTCCCAACTGTCCATTGAGGTTGATGAGCAGCGGATATACCCCGGGCTCTTCCAGCTGTAGTTCTTCGAGCGGGATCTCAGTGGTGAAGGTGTAGCTTTCTTCCGGGGCCAGGTCAATATTGAGGCTGTGGAAGGACGCCGCAATCCCGTAATAGGATTGGTCGGCGGCCAGCGCCGAGCTTCCCGCAGTGACTGAGGAGACAGGCGCGCCGCGTTGGGTGCGCACGTTGACATCGCTCAACGCTACGCCCGACTTATTGACCAGTGTGACGGTCATGGTGTTGCCCTCGATATGGTCGATACTCGAGCTCACTAGTGACTGCGTGTCTAGGGTGCGGACCTCCGGGTTCGCCCACTGCAATGCGATTTCGGGGTTTGCGGGGGTGAGCGGAAACGGTACCGCGCCCGCCATAGGAAGGGTGGTCAAGGAGCCGGCGAGGGCGATCCCGGCTATCTTGGGCAACCAGTGCGGAGCCCTCACCGGGGGGTTGCCTTTCCCTCGGCTTTCGCTGCTCGGGCGAAATCTGGGATGAGATCGTGTGCGATGCGCGCGAGTTTGCGCTCGTCAGCATAAGCAAGTCGCTCGATGAGCTCGCTCGCTGGCACCCACGCTACTTCGGTTACCTCGGGGTCTTCATCGTTGAGGTCGCCGTCCACGTAGGAAAGCAGGTGGTGGTGCACTGTTTTGTGGATGCGGGTGCCTTCGGAGACAAACCAGTAGTCGATCACGCCCAGTTCGGCGAAAACCTTGCCATGGATGCCGGTTTCTTCCCAGACTTCGCGTTCTGCCGTGGCGGCGCGGTTCTCCCCTGGCTCGACGTGACCCTTTGGCATCGACCACAGGAGGCGACCGCGACGATCGAGGCGACCGATGAGGGCGACATAAATCTTGGCGAGGTCAACGTTCCCGGCGTCGTCAACAGCCTCAGCGAGACCACTGACCACCAGGCCACCCGCTGAGGTTTCATCATTGGTCTGCATGTGGGAGCGCTCGGGGTAGCGCTGAGAGGTGCGCTGTTTCGTGCGTTGGTCCCGGTTCGGGCGTCGGCCGCGACGGCCGCGACGACGCTGGCCACCCTCCTGTGCGTCCTCGGTGCGTGGCGTAGCCTGTTCGGGTTTATTGGCCCCACCGCGGCGGCCACGGCGGCGGCGCCGACGCTTATTCGAGCCCTCGGTTGCTGACTTTTCCTGACCCTGCTTTTCCGGGCCGGTGGACGCTTCGCCACCCCGGGACGCGGCGGCACCTTGTGGGCCACGTCGCCTAGGCTTCGGGGTTTCGGCGCTCGGCCGTTGCTGGTCAGTCATCCTTAACATCGTATCCTGCCACCGCGTCTCACACGAGGATTGGTTCCCGGCGGGGCCACAAGTAGAATGTGCCAGGTGAACGCAGAACTTGATTCGACCGCCCGCCTTGGCATGCTCGCGCGCGCTACCAGCGCACTTGAGGAGCTCCGGGGCACGCTGGCACCCTTGGCTGCGCTTTTCGACGCCCGTGGCCACCGCCTCTACCTTGTAGGTGGTAGCGTCCGCGACGCCATGCTGGGAAAACTGAGTCATGACCTGGACTTCACCACCTCCGCCCTCCCCGAGGAAACCCGGGCGATTCTGGACGAATATGCCGATGTGGTGTGGGATACGGGCATCGATTTTGGCACGCTGTCAGCGGAGAAGCATGGGCAGCAGATTGAGATCACCACGTTCCGTGCTGACGCCTACGACGGAGATTCCCGAAACCCCGTGGTGGAATATGGCGATAGTTTAGAGGGCGATCTTATTCGCCGAGACTTCACCCTTAACGCCATGGCCGTTGAGATTGGTCCGGCAGGCGAGCTGAATTTCCATGATCCGCTGAATGGATTGGCGGCGCTGGAAGCGGGCGTACTAGATACCCCTGCCCTGCCGTCGCAAAGCTTCCACGATGACCCACTGCGCATGCTCCGTGCCGCGCGCTTTGTGTCTCAGCTCGGGTTCTCGGTCGCACCGCGCGTGCAGGAAGCCATGAGCGATATGGCGGCGGAGATCAACCGAATCACCAAAGAACGTATTCAGGTGGAGCTGGACAAACTGATGGCCGGTGCTGCCCCGTGGGACGGGTTTGACCTTCTAGTTGCCAGCGGTATCGCCGCGCATGTGCTGCCCGAGCTCACCGCGATCCAAATGGAAGCCGACGAGCACCTGCAACACAAGGATGTCTATGCGCACTCGATGACTGTGCTGCGTCAGGCCATGGACCAAGAAGAAGACGGGCCAGACCTGGTGCTGCGGTGGGCAGCGCTGCTGCATGACTGCGGTAAGCCAGCAACCCGCGCGTTTGTCGACGGCCGGGTGACCTTCCACCACCACGAGGTCGTGGGCGCGAAGCTGGTCCGCAAGCGAATGCGCGCGCTGAAGTACTCCAAGCAGATGGTGGCCGATGTTTCCCAGCTGGTATTTCTGCATATGCGTTTCTATGGCTATGGCGAGGATGCCTGGACCGACTCCGCGGTGCGCCGCTATGTCACGGATGCCGGTGAGTTGCTGCCTCGGCTGCATAAACTAGTGCGCGCCGATTGCACCACCCGTAACCAGAAGAAGGCGGCCAGGCTTCGTCGCGCCTACGACAATTTGGAGGAGCGCATTGTCGAGCTGTCCGCCAAAGAAGATTTGGCAAAGGTCCGTCCTGACCTCGACGGAAATGCGATCATGGAACTGTTGGGCCTGCAGCCGGGTCCCGAGGTCGGCAAGGCATGGGCGTTCCTCAAGGAGCTCCGCTTAGAACGCGGCCCGCTTGATCCGGCCGAGGCAGAACGTGAACTGCTTGCCTGGTGGAAGGAACAATAAATGGAGGACTTCTTTGCCGACCGGCTGTTTCGAGCTCTCGAGCTTGGGGATATCGCCCCCGGTAGCGTGTTGCTCGCAGCTCCGGGCATCGATCTGGACTTCCGTTCCCGTACCGCAGTGTTGATCGTGGAGCAGACGCCGGAACGAACCCTGGGGATCACGCTGAACAAACGCGGTGATGTTGCGGTGGCAAATGTCATGGAGCAGCTAGTACCACTCGTTGCCGCCCCGCAGGCCTTCTACGTGGGTGGCGATGAGAACTTGGACTCCGTGGTCGCACTGGGAGTCCTGAAGGCCGGTCTCACCCCTGCGGACATTGCAAGCGCACCGTTCTTGCGCTATCTCGCGCATCGCATCGTGGTAGTAGATCTGCGTGCCCCGCTAGCGCAGCTTCAGCAGTATGTGGAATCCGTGCGGCTGTTCGCCGGCTACCTAGAGTGGCAGGGCGATCGGCTGGAGGAAGAGCTCGGCCAGGGCTACTGGTATGCCACTCCTGCGTTGGCCTCCGATGTGATCGCTCCGGGCGCGGTAGACCTATGGGCAGAGATTCTGCGGAGGCAGCCGATGCCACTGCCGCTGTTTGCCACCTTCCCTAGCGACTTGGAAGATAACTAGCCCTTTCTAAGTGTATCGTCACGTGACGCTTTAGTGTAGGGGTAGTTTAGCCTCCGCTTCCAGCCAGAGCGCAGCGAATTCTTCGGCCGAAATCATCTCAGTTTCGATGTCCTCGAGTTGACCCCAGGAGTCTGGATGCGGGATCAACTGCTGGGGTGGGCTGGACATGTTGACGCAGGCTGCGGGGTGCTGCGCCGATGCGCGTCGAAAAGCGCCCGTAATGCTGCCCTCCGCGGTAGCCTCCAGCAGACGTACGGGGCGGCATAGTGGCGAGCCCTCGAGAGGCTCCAGCTCCGCGAGATGAATGACAACAGCCACTCCCGGGACGCGCAATGTGGTTTTCACGTGGATCATGTTCACGTGACCTAGTGTGCGTCGGAGTGGCTGCCGAGTGCAAGTTGTTAGGAGTCGAGCAATCTTCTTTGTGCGTAGTGAGAGGCAAGCACAGAGCAAATCATCAGCTGCAGCTGGTGGTAGATCATGAGGGGAAGAATCAGCATGCCGAGGCTGCCCGTGCCGAAGATCACTGAAGCCATGGGGAGGCCGGTGGCAAGGGACTTCTTTGAGCCACAGAACTCGATTGCAATGCGATCGGCCTGATTGAAGCCGAGGAAGCCGGCGATCCATCGGGTGAGGGCCAGCATGGATATCACCAAGAAAATCGAGAACAGCGCCAAACCGATGATCTGCATTGCGGTGACAGACTGCCATACGCCCGAAACCATTCCGGCGGAGAAGGCGGAATAGACCACCATCGTAATTGAGCCGCGATCGACCACCTTAGTTGCCTTGTGGGCGGCGATCCCCTTCACCCATTTTCGTGCCAGCTGGCCGAGTATGAATGGCAGGAGGAGCTGCACTGCGATGTCGATGAAGACACCGCTGTCTACCGTCACCCCTCCCCCGGCCTGCATAGTCAGCATCACCAACAGTGGGGTTAGGATCACTCCGATCAGGTTCGAAGCCGAAGCGCTGACTATGGATCCGGCTACATTTCCGCCGGCGATCGAGGTGAAGGCGACCGAGGATTGGACGGTGGAGGGCACGAGTGTCATATACAAGATGCCGTCATACATGCCGGAGGGCAGGATGTCGCGGAGCGGCATCATCGCTAGTCCAATGAGCGGGTACACAACGAAAGTGAACACCAGGATAGTGAGGTGCAACTTCCAGTGTTTGAATCCTTCGAATGCCTCGGCGGGTGACAGCCGCGCGCCGTAGAGGAAGAAGAGCAGGGCGATCGCGATAGAAGTGGCGATGGAAAACAGCTCGGCATTTCGGCCCGATACTGGCGCGATGATGGCGACGACCACCGCGAGGATGATCAGCACGATGAGCACGTCTATCTTGGGCTTTTTGATTCTCCACAACTTGGGCATACCGACAGTCTAGGAAGAACCCATGGTTGTTTCACGTGAAACCATTAAGATTTTCTTGGCTTGTCAGCATAAAATAGCGACTTATGAATCTTCTTGAACCTATTGCCATTCGCGATTTGGAAATCAAAAATCGCGTCTGGCTCGCGCCGATGTGCCAATACCAAGTGGACACGCTCGACGGGACGCCGAACCTGTGGCATCTCATGCACTATGGTGCTCGTGCTGCGGGAGGGTTCGGCCTCATCATTGCAGAGGCGACTGCCATCGCGCCGGAAGGCAGGATCAGCAACCGTGACGCGGGAATCTGGTCCCCAGAGCACATTCTCAAGTGGCACCCGATCGTTTCCTTTGCTCACGAACAAGGCAGCAAAATGGCGCTCCAGATCGGGCATGCCGGCCGGAAAGCATCCACTTACCCTGCTCTTCCTGGATTTCCGGCGGGAACCATGCCGCCAGCAGAAGGCGGCTGGGAAACACTCGCCCCTAGCGCGATTGCAATGGAGGGGCTGGAGACGCCACGGGAAATGACCCATGAGGAGATCCTCGGGCTGCCTCAGCAGTTTGCCGCCGCTGCTCGCCATGCAGTGGCGGCGGGGTTCGATGCCGTAGAGATTCATGCCGCCCATGGCTATCTCTTGCATCAGTTCCTCTCTCCGCTGTCCAACACCAGGATCGATGACTTCGGCGGCACCTTTGCCAACCGCACGCGCTTGCTTCTCGACGTCATCGCTGCCGTCCGCGATTCGATCCCAGAAGGCATGCCGCTTTTGGTTCGGGTCTCTGCTACGGATTGGATGTCTGACCAGGCCTCTTGGGACCTCTCCCAAACGATTGAGCTGACCAAGCTCTTGCAGCAGGCCGGCGTTGATGTACTTTCCGTGAGCAGTGGTGGTCTGGTGCCAGCGGAGATCCCAGTGGCACCTGGCTATCAGACGGAGTTGGCAGCCAAGATCCGCGCCGCAACGGGGATCATCACCGCAGGTGCGGGGCTGATTACTGAGCCGCAGCAGGCTGAGGACTACTTGCAGAACGGTGATGTGGATGCGGTACTGATTGGGCGCGCCGCACTGCGAGACCCGAATTGGCCACTGCGAGCGGCTCATGAACTGGGGGCTTCAGCGGAAGAGATTGGATATCCCGCTAGCTACGCCCGCGGGGCCTGGCGCTAAGCGAAGTTCCTCGCGTGATGTTTCACGTGAAACATCACTTCTGGACGCTGAGTTGAGTCCCTTCGGCGGAGAGCTTCGCAGGCATGAGGGCACCCCGTGAAGGTCCGGAGATCGGGCTGCCATCTTCCAGTTTGAACACCGAGTTGTGCTTGGTGCAGATGGCAGTTCCCTCGTGGAACTTTTCAATCAGGGCGCCCTGGTGTGGGCATGTGGCGCTGTAGGCGCGGTAAGAACCTGCGGTGGGCTGGGCGATGATGAAACCGTCTATCTCGATCGCACTTCCGACCGGGACATCGCTCGCGGCAATTCCTTCGACTTTGCCTTTGCCTTGGCCGCAGGCAGCGAGCACGGCGCCAGCGAAGGTCGTGGCAGTGGCAACGAGGAACATCCGACGATTACAAGAAAAGGAACCCTGGGAGTCAGTCATACCTCTAAGTATGCTCTCTCCCGGGGCTCTGCGGCCAATAGCGAGTGTGGGTTAGGTGATGGCGCGCTTAGCGGCAAAGACCCACGCTAGAACGAAGGATACTGCCCCTACCACGAGCAATACGATCCAGGCAGGCCAGGCCGAGGTGTCATCGGTGTGGATGGAGTGGCCGAATGCGGAGCTCTCTAGCAGCCACTGTGGTGCCTTAAACAGCGGAGCGATGATAGTGACAGTTCCGGAGTACATCACCGGAAGCCAGGCCACCCAGGATCGCTGTGGCCACAGTCCGATCAAAAGAGCTGTGAGACCTGCTAGCGCCAGCATGGGTGCCACCTGGGAGGCGTTGGCAGACGCTGCAAGCTGCCACATTTCTTCAGGATGCTTCGACACTGCTAGCACCCCGAGGATGCTACCGAATACTGTGGCGAGGATGATCTTCAGGATGAACGCAATACTGCTGGCCGCCTGCAATTGCATGGGCAGCTCGCGCTTGATGCCTCTGGAGCGTAGAAGGTCCACGTGGCGATCCCGCTCCTCCGCCCGGATCTTCAGGACGCTGGCTACGGCCGCGACTCCCAACATGATCCCAAGAAAGTCTGCCATGTAGACCAAGAATGCGGCTTCGAGGTCAGCGTCCCCGAACATATCTTTGAAGATCTTCCCTGTGGTTTCGTCCTCGCCGAGCATGTCATTGGCGGAGGAACTAAGACTGGTCATAAAGGCGGCTAGGGTGAAGCCTGTGATAACCCAGGTGTAGTGGAAGCCTCGATCTAAAATGCGCCTGAGTTTCCAGCCGGATTCAATTTGGCGTTGTTTGGGGGCGTGATTTTCTCCCACCGGGAGAATACCCATGCCGAAGACTCGGTCCCGCTCCCCCAGGAGCCATAGGACGGCAATAGTGGCAGTGACAATTGCGACTGTGAGGAGCACCCACCAGCGGTCTTCAGTAAAGGGCCGCACGAGACCAAACCAGCCTAAGGGGGTGATCCAGTTGAAGAAGTCCAAGCCTTTGATGTCAGCAAAAGCACGCGACATGAAGCCCGCCCCGACTGTGAGCATCCCAACTCGAGTCAGTGAGTGCTCAGAGGCCAATAGCAGGCTGAGGGCGCCGCTGAGTACACCAGTACCAAGAGCCGCCAGGCCAACAGCCGTACCGTAGGCGAAGGCGCCAGAGGTGGAAATTTCTCCATAGTAGGACCCCAACGCCAGCAAGACCGCCGTGATTCCGGCGCCCAAAGTGAAGGCGACTCCGCCGAGCAGCAGCAGCGTGCCCCCTGCGATATCGAGCTTTCGAATGCCGGTGGCGCGGGGAAGCTCACCGAGGCTGGATCCCTCGGCTCGACGGTAACAGCGGAAAGTGAGTAGGACCATCATCACGCAACTGAGAATGACTATCCAACCGGCGCCTTCCCATGCCATGAGCTGTCCGAGCGTGCCGGGGCTGTAGAGCTTGCCATACATGGCGCGCATGCCGAGGCTAAGTTGCATGCCTTGAATTAGTCCAGCTCGAGATTCCAAGCTGGGATAGTAGCTGTAATAGGCGGGAAGGAACATTGCAGGTATTGACCATAATGGGAGAAGCCATGCAAGTAGGAATGTTCGATTGAGTCGGAGTTGGATTCGGGCATACTTTAAGGCGTTCACTTCACTACCTCATTGTCCGCGTAGTGCTTGAGGAAGGTCTCCTCCAAGCTGGCCGTGGTGACGGAGATGTTGCTCGCCCCCTGGCGCAGCAGCTGCTCGAGGAGGCTACCGACTTGGCTCTCGGGGAGGGTTTCTACGATGTGCCTGCCGCTGACTGTTGCGGAGACTCGGTGGCCGGCGAGTTCGCGTAAAGTCTCGATTTTGCCGGATTCCACTGCCCTACCCTGTTTAATCACAGTGACGTAATCGCAGAGGGCTTCCACCTCACTGAGAATGTGGCTAGATAGCAATACTGCAGCCCCTCGATCGTGTTCCAAACGGAGCTGATTTTGAAATTCCCGTTCCATGAGCGGATCCAAGCCAGCGGTTGGTTCATCGAGAATGAGCAACTCGGCGTCGATACTGAGCGCCGCCACCAACAAGACCTTGCGCCGGTTGCCGGTGGAGTAGCTCTTGGCTCGCTTGGTGGGATCGAGGTCGAAGGCGTCGATAAGCTCGGCCTCCCTGCTGCGGTTGCTCGGTATCCCGCGGAGACTCTCCAGCGCGCGGAAAGTCTCGGCACCGGTGAGGCCGGGCCAGAGCGTGACGTCGCCGGGCACATAGCCCACCCGCTTGAGTACCTCGGGGTGAGCGCGCGGGTCCTCCCCTAGCACACTCACGGATCCTGACTTCGGGTGGAGCAGGCCGAGGAGGGTGCGGATCGTGGTCGACTTTCCGGAGCCGTTAGGTCCGAGGAAGCCGTGAATGCTGCCCTTATCGACGGCCATTGAAAGGCCATCCAAGGCACGGAAATTTCCGAATTCCACAGTCAGGTCTGTGATGTTAATGGTGTCCACTATGTCCTCCTAGATAGGTGTCTATGAACTTGCTGATGTAAAGCTTTTGATTGGGGTGCGGGTATGCCAAAGTGAGTAGTTGGAAGGCGCCGGGTACGGCGAAGAAACGCTCGAAGATCTCTGGCATATCCTGTGGTTTGAATCCGGACTCACGGATGTGCTCGGCCATCATCGCGTCGATCTCCTGCTCTGCTTCCTCCGGGGACATGCTGCTTATCGAGTGAAAGGAGCGGAACATTCGCAGCGCGACTTCGATGTACTCGTCTGAGGGCTGCTCTAGCCAGAGGTATTCCAAGCTGTCCAGGAACCCGAGGTGTGAGAGCACTTCCACCATCCGCTGTTCGCGGTGGATTACTTTGCGCAGCTCCGGGGATTCTTCGCGCGCTAGCAATTTCACGTAGAAGTTGGTTACCCGTTGTGGAAGTGGGATTGCGCTCGGAGCCACAGCGTTCGAGCGCTCAAGGAGTTCGTCGATTCGTTGTCGCTGTTGCTGCAGCACGGCGATTTGCTCGTCGATTGCGGTCTTAGTGGCCGCTAGCTCTTCGTGGATGTTGACCGAAGTAGGTTCGATCAGTTTGCGGACTTGTGCCAGGGAGAGGCCGGAATCGACCAGATGCCGGATCCTCGTTAGCCGCACTAAATGCTCAAAGGTGTATTCTCGCGGAGTGCCGCGTGGGATCGGCAGCAGTCCGACCTGGTGATAGTGCCGAACAGTACGGACTGTGGTGCCAACGGTGGTAGCCAATTCTTTGATTCGCACACCCCTATTACATGCTGTGACGTTACGTCACTGTCAAGGGTTAGATGCGGATGGTTTCACGTGAAACCACGGTAAGGGGCGTCGAAAAGCAAGCAAAGTGCAGCCCGCTTATCGACGCCCCAGGCGCTAGCGGCTTTCCGTGGCAGCCTTCAGCTCGCGCGCGAAGGCAGCCATCTCAAGTAGCAGTTCTTCGCCCTCATAGTGCTCGATGAGCTTGACCAACGCAGAGCCGACGATAGCCCCGTTGGCGCCGGATTCGATCGCAGCGCGCACGTGCTCCGGTGTGGAGATGCCGAATCCGAGCAGCACAGGTGTGGTTGCGTTGGCCACCACATCAGACAGCGATGCCATGGAAGCTTCGCGTTCGGTGCCCGTCACCCCGTTGCGGGACACCGCGTAAATGTACCCCTCGGAGTGCTCCGCCACCATTGTGAGCGTCGCTAGGCTGGAGTGTGGCGGGGCGATGAATACTTGCTGCACGCCGTGGCGCCGCGCCGCTTCCCGGAAGAGTCGTGATTCACGAATTGGTACGTCGGGAATCAGGACGGAATCCGCGCCGGCTGCTGCTACCGCGCCGTAAAACTCGTCGAATCCCAAGGAAAAGGCCACGTTGCCATAGACCAAGAGGCCGATCGGCAGTGCTGGGTACTTGGCCCGGATCTGTGCGATCAGGTCAAGCGCCACGTGCACATCAGTTGCGCTGGCACGCAGGTGGGAACGTTGAATGGTCGGCCCGTCCGCAACCGGATCCGAAAACGGGATGCCAAGCTCGAGCGCATCCGCACCGGCCGCGATGAGGGTATCGATGATCTTGAGACACTCAGCAGGCCCGGGGTCGCCCAGCATGACAAAGGGAACAAACTTGCCGCCGGGCTGGGCGAAGAGTTGTGCGTAGCGGTCCATTAGTTGGCCTCCAAGGTGCGCTTGACGTGATCGATGTCCTTGTCGCCGCGACCGGAGAGCGAGACGAGGATTGTGGTGGGCTCAGTAGCGCTCTCTGCACGCTTCAGGGCGTACGCGAGGGCGTGGGCGGACTCCAGGGCCGGGATGATGCCCTCCTGCTGTGCAAGCAGCTGGAAGGCGGCCAGAGCTTCGGCATCGGTGATGCCAACGTAGGTGGCCCGCCCGGTGGCATGCAGGTGGGCATGCTGCGGTCCCACACCCGGGTAGTCGAGCCCGGCGGAAATCGAATAGGACTCCTCCACTTGGCCCGAAGCGGTGCGCATCAGGTAGGAGCGAGCGCCATGCAAGATGCCAATGTTGCCGGCGTTGATCGTGGCGCCGTGCTTGCCGGAGTCCAGGCCTTCGCCTGCCGGTTCAACGCCGATCAGCTCCACCTCTGGGCAATCGATGAAATCCGCAAAGATGCCGATGGCATTAGAACCGCCACCCACGGCCGCTACCACCATATCCGGCAGCCCACCGATCTTCTCTTGCAGTTGCGCTTTCGCCTCGGTGGAAATAACTCGGTGGAATTCACGCACGATGGTGGGGAACGGGTGGGGGCCGGCTGCGGTACCGAGCAGGTAGTGCGATTCGTTGAAGGTGGCGGTCCAATCTCGCAGTGCCTCGTTGACTGCATCCTTGAGAGTGCCGGAGCCGGTGTCTACCGGGATGACGCGAGCTCCCATGAGCTCCATGCGGTACACATTAGGCTGCTGGCGGGCCACATCGTGCGCACCCATGTAGACATCGCATTCGAGTCCCAGCAACGCACAGGCCAGTGCCGTGGCGGTGCCGTGCTGCCCGGCACCCGTTTCTGCGATGATCCGGGTTTTGCCCATGCGCTTGGCAAGCAACGCTTGCCCCAACACCTGGTTGGTCTTGTGGGCGCCGCCATGCACCAGGTCCTCGCGTTTCAAGAAGATCCGCGCGTTTTCGGTGCCGAGGTTACGGCATTCATAGAGCGGGGTGGGGCGGCCCAAGTAGTCCCGCAATAGTCCATTGAGCTCCGTGTGGAATTCAGGGTCACTCTGGGCTGTCACGAAGGCCGCTTCGAGTTGGTCGAGGGCTGGGATGAGCACCTCGGGCACGTATTGCCCGCCGAACTCACCGAAATATGCTGGCAAAATCACTGGTGCTCCTTGATGGTGTGGAAGGCCGCGACTAAGGCTGCCGCGTCCTTATGGCCCGGTTCGAATTCGAAACCGGAATTGAGATCGAGGCCCGCTGCTTCGACCTGCAGCGCTGCGACGAGGTTGCCGGGAGTTAATCCGCCGGCGAGGAGAGACTTGGACTTGACCTCTGCCGGGATTGCGGACCAGTCGAAGGTCCGCCCCGTGCCTCCGCTCCCGGTATCGAGTACGAGCTTATCGACGTCCCCAGCCAAGGCCAGCGCAAGCATTGGGCCGGCTTCTTGGGTCATATCGATGGCGCGCCACACCTGGAGTCCGGTGGCCCGGGCCTGGGCGATCATCTCTCGTTCTTCGGCTAGCGTGCCATTGGTGCTGTGCAGCTGAACAGCGCTAAATCCGGTGGGATCGAAGTCGAGCGTGCGGCTAACGGCAACATAGTGCAGTCCGGGCTCCGCAGCCATGATGCTCTCCACTGTTTCACGTGAAACATTGCGCGGGGAATCCGCTACCTGAATCACACCGCCATAGCGGGCGCCTGCAGCGAAGGCCGCCTGAGCGTCCTCCGGCCGGGTGAGGCCACAGACCTTGTGCTCGCCATAGACAAGCGCTCGGACCGCGTCCTCGACGTCAGAGCTACCGGAGAGATGAGATCCCACCAAGAAGCCGTCCAGGAAACCCATGGCACGGATCGTCGCGTTCGAGCGGATGCCGGACTCCCCTATCACTACGGAGGCATCGAGCAAGGGGGCAAGACGTGCCGAGCGGCCGAGATCAATACTGAGATCAGAGAGATCGCGGTGGTTGATCCCCACGATGCGGGCGCCCAGTTCATTAGCGCGCTGCGCTTCTGATTCGGAGACCACCTCGGTGAGGACATCGAGTCCCAAGTCGGCAGCTGCGGTTGCGAGTGCACGGTACTCGGCGTCGTTAAGCACAGAGAGCATCAGCAGCACCGCGTCCGCGCCGAAGTAGCGAGCGGCGCGGATCTGGACCTCATCGACGATGAAGTCTTTGCACAGCACCGGTAAGTGGGTCGACGCAGCTACAGCAGCCAAGTGGGCGTAGTCGCCATGAAACCACTCCGGTTCGCACAACACGGAAATGCCTGCGGCATAGCGCGAGTACACCTCAGCGAGTTCGCGCGGCCGGTAGTCTCCGCGGATCTGCCCGAGCGAGGGGGATGCGGACTTGCACTCCATGATGAACTGCGGGCCCGGCTGCGCCAGCGCCTCCTCTAGCGAGCGGGTGGATGGGGTGAGCACTTTACCTGCCACTAGCTGCGCTATTGCAGCCAGATGTGTCCGCCGCTGGGCAACGATGTCATCGAGAACCATAATCCGCCTCCTCGTGGCGAGCGAGCCAATTCTGAACCGTACCGTCTCGCAGCAGCTCCAGCGCCTGCTCTGTGCCTGCTTTCAGGCTGTCCGCCTTACCGGCAAGATAGAACATGGCGCCGGCATTTGCGGCGATCGCATCCCGGTGTGCCTGGGGCGCTGCATTGGCAAAGACCTTGCGCAGGTGACGGGCGTTTTCCTTCCCATTGCCGCCGGCCAGATCAGAGAGCGCATGCGTGCCGACGCCCAACTCTTCCGGCGTCACCGTGTAGTCGCGGATCTCGCCGTCGGCTAGCTCCCACACGCGGGTCGGCCCGTGGACGGCGATCTCGTCGGTGCCGGCACCGTGCACGACCAGCGCGCGACGACGTCCCAGTTCACGCATCGTTTGGACGATGAGTTCACCCTGCTCTGGCCGGGCGACACCCATGAGCTGCAGCTCCGGACGCGCGGGACTGAGCAAGGGCCCCATCGTGTTGAAGAGCGTGGAAACCTTCAGCGCGCGTCGGACATGCTGGACGTGTGCGACAGCCGGGTTATAAGCAGGGGCGAAAAGGAAGGTGAAATTCGCATGACGGAACTGGTTGACTGCGCGTTCCACGTCGAGGTCGAGCGGAATGTTGAGCGCTTCCAACACGTCCGCGGACCCAGACTTCGAGGAGACGGAACGGTTGCCGTGCTTAATCAGCGTGCAGCCGCCGGCCGCTGCCAGGAGGGAGGCGCCGGTGGTGATGTTGATGGTGTTGGCACCGTCTCCGCCGGTGCCCGCGGTGTCCAAGATCCCCTCCCCCGTGATCGGGAATGGCCGACCGGCGTGCAGGAATGCGAGGGCTGCACCGGTGACATCTGCCAGCGTCTCGCCGCGGGTACGGATGGTGGCAAGCAAGGCGGCGATATGCACGTCCTCGTATTCGCCGATGGTCAGCGGTTCGAAGACGGCGCGTGCCTCTTCGACGGTGGGATGGGGGTTGTCAAGGAATTCGTATAGTTTCACGTGAAACACTCCAAACAGAATTCGAGGAGCTGCTGCCCGTTGGGCGTCAGGATGGATTCGGGGTGGAATTGCAGGCCGATCATTGAATGTTCAGTAGAGCGGGCGGCCATGACGATGCCCTGACATTCCGCGAGCAGCTCAAGACCCGCGGGCAAAGTGGTGCAACCCAGCGAGTGATAGCGGGCCACGGATTGGCCGTCGAAAAGCGGGTGCGTTGAGGTGAGGGTGTCCCGGAAGCCGTGCACCGGACCGACCTCGTGGACGTGGCCGCCGAAATGCTCCAGGATCGCTTGGAAGCCGAGGCAGATACCCACGATGGGGACCTTGCCTTTAAATTCCTGGATGATCGGCTCCATGTTGGGTCGCCCGGGTCCCGGCGAGAGCACGATGACGCTGGGCCGCAATGCGCGGAGCTGTTCCAGGGTGACAGTATTTCGGACGACGGTGGCATCGCCGATGGCGTCGACAAGGTTGTACGTGAAGGAATCGAAGTTGTCGATGAGAACAATCACTGCAACGCCTCCACTACTGCGCGCGCCTTGTGCCTAGTCTCAGCTGCCTCGCTGGCGGGCACACTGTCACGTACTACGCCCGCGCCTGCCTGCACAACGGCGAGGCCATCGCGGACGAAGGCAGAGCGAATGACGATGCAGGTATCCATCGCGCCCCGATGCAGGTAACCGACCGCGCCGCCGTAGCTGCCGCGCCGCTCCCCCTCCAGGCCACGGATCAGCTCAGTGGCACGAATCTTCGGTGCCCCCGTCAGAGTGCCCATGTTCATGCAGGCCCGGTAGGCATCGAGTGCATCCAAGTCTGGAGCCAAAGTTCCGGTCACTTGGGACACCAAGTGCATGACTCGGGAGTACTTATCTACGTCCATTAGTTTCGTCACTTGACGATTAGTGCAGACACGGGCGAGATCATTGCGAGCCAGGTCCACAAGCATCGTGTGCTCCGCGATCTCCTTGGCATCGGTGCGCAAGAGTAACTCCAGCCGGGTGTCTTTTTCCGGCGAATCAGCGCGCGGTTGGGTACCAGCGATCGGATACAGCTCGATCTCACGGGACACCGGATCATACTTCAGTGAAGACTCCGGACTGGCGCCGAAAAGCTGGTAATCCTCCCCTTCCAGATAGAACAGATAGGGACTCGGGTTGGAGTCCTTGAGCCTGAGATAAGCCGCGAAGGCATCGCCGCAGGGACGGTAGAAAGCGCGGGAGGGTACGGCCTGGTAGATGTCACCGGCATGGATATGCTCTTGGAGCTGCCGCGTCCACTCCTCGAAAAGCTCATCGCTCACCGCGTCGGGTACCGTTTCGGCCGGCGGATTGTTCTCCGGGTTGCTTTCCGGCGGGATGTGGCCCCGAATCTCTGCTCGCTGCGTGGCGTGGTTAATGTGCAGCGACGTCTCCGCCACCAGGAACTCGAAGTCGGGGAAAGTGTTGTGGCCCTCCTGTACCCGCGGGAGATCCTCGAAGGTTTCCAGATAATCGAATGCGAAACCGCCGATCAGCAGCTCGCTATCCTCTAAGAGCTTCAGTGGCAGCAGCGAACTGGGTTCGCGGAGGCGGTCACGCTCATCGAGCGCTGTCGAACGCGGGAAAGTGTACTTCCCGTCGCGGCCGTAGGCACGCAGTTGCTGATCCAACAGCTGCAGGATTTCCGCTCCGCCTGCGCTGAGCGCCACCACGGTGACGGTGTCCCCGATACAGGTCAACTTGGCTTTAGCTCGGAGGATCGCAAGCGACTTGAGCGGGCGCTTGTGCAGGTCAGCAGATTCGAGGAGCGCGGTATGCGGCCCGCGGTAGCGCGCGTAGATTGCGGCCGCATCCTCGTAGGGGATGGTTGACACAGTCATGAGAGCTTCGCAATTGCTTCGTCGACCCCACTGCCTTCCAGAATCGTCCGGACGTAGTCCACATCCTTATCGCCACGACCGGAAAGGTTCACCAGAATATTCACTGGTTCGGTAGCCTGTTCCGCCAGTTGCAGGGCGTAGGCCAAGGCGTGGGAGGACTCGAGAGCCGGGATGATGCCCTCCTTGCGTGCGAGCAGTTGCAGTGCCTCAAGCGCTTGGGTGTCGGTAACGCCCACATACTGTGCGCGTCCGGTCTCCAGCAGATGGGCATGCTCTGGTCCCACCCCCGGGTAGTCCAGTCCGGCGGAGATCGAGTGGGAAACACCGACGCTGCCATCTTCGTGGAGCATGGCGTAGGACCGAGAACCATGCAAGATGCCGATGGTGCCGCGGCACAGTGGAGCGCCGTGACGCGGAGTGTCTAGCCCTTCACCTGCGGGTTCCACACCGACGAGCTGTACATCAGCGTCTTCTAGGTACTCGGCAAAAGCGCCGATGGCGTTGGAGCCGCCGCCCACGGCTGCAACCACCACGTCTGGCAAAGCTCCGGTATGTTCCAGCATCTGCGGCTTCGACTCACGTGAGATGACAGCCTGGAATTCTTTCACGATGGTTGGGAATGGGTGTGGGCCGGCGGCGGTGCCAAGCAAGTAGTGCGTGGTCTCGTAGGAATCGACCCAGTCCTGCAACGCGACGTCAATGGCGTTGCCCAGGCCATTGCCCTCCTCTTCGGCCACGGGAACTACTTCCGCGCCCATGAGCTTCATGCGGTACACGTTCGGCTGCTGCCTGGCGATGTCTTTGGCGCCCATGTAGATGGTGCAGTCCATTCCAAACAGGGCCGCCACCATCGCCGTCGCGGTGCCGTGTTGCCCTGCCCCGGTTTCCGCAATCAGTCGGGTTTTGCCTAGGCGCTGTGCCAACAAGGCCTGCGCGACTACCTGGTTACCCTTGTGTGCGCCACCGTGCACCAAGTCTTCCCGCTTGAGATAAATCTTGGCATTCTCAGTACCCAGGTTGCGGCACAGCGTCACCGGGGTTGGCCGCCCAAGATAGTTCTGATAAAGATCCGCTAGTTCTTCATGGAAGCTCGGATCCGCCATGGCATCGACATAAGCTTGTTCCAGCTCATCGAGTACTGGGAGGAGGCTCTCGGGAACGTACTGGCCGCCGAACTGTCCGAAGTACGCTGGAAGAAGGGTGTTTCGCATTGTTGTTCGCTCTCTACTAGGTGGGGTTTACACAGGTAGAGAGACAAAAGTGGCCCGCTACCTGATGCGGTGCGGGCCGTTTCGATCACAACAAAGGGGGCCCGCTAGTAGGGCCACCACCACTGTGCAATCGAAAAAGTCATGGGGCTACGGTAACACAGCGGGATTAGTTTTGGGAGCCAAATCCCGTTTTTCCTGTCAAAGCCGCCTCAATGAGGTGGAGGAATCGGGGCTTCATCTCGGGCAATTCTGCTACGGGGAACCATCGGACAGCGATGGATTCGTCGTCGTTGACCTGCGCAGTTGGAGAGTCTGGCTGCAGTGTACAGACGAAGGCGATATCGGTGTAGGAGGTGACATCCCCATTGGGGTAATGCACGGGGCCGACGGCTTGCACCCAGAGCAGCCGATCGACGCGGATGTGCACGCCGGTTTCTTCTTCGGCCTCGCGCTGGGCTGTCTCGTGTGGTTCCTCGCGCGGATCGCAAATTCCGGTGACTGGAGTCCACTGCCCGTTATCTGAGCGCTGCACCAAGAGCACGTGGCCTTCGTGCAAAATGATCGCGGTGACCCCAGGGAGCCACAGTTCGGTGTGGCCGACCTTGGCACGCAGGTCGAGGATGAATTCGGGGGTCACTGCTGCTCCATCGCCTTGCGCAGTGCTGCCACATCAACCGCTGGCTTCTCGACGGCAGCATCCGTACCACAGTTGCAGTCCCCATCGCAGCCCTCGGTTTCCTTGTTAGCGGCGCCAAGAAGATGCGCCACCTTCGCGCCGTTGTTCGCACCAATTCCTGCGAGCACGGCAGCCAGGAAAACAGCCACGGCCATCACTATAAGGGTGCCGATCCCAGTGCCACGCAGACCGGCGAGGCCACCGAAGCAGAGCGACACGCCAGCAAGGAACCACATTGGTCCTGCAGTCAGGTGTGCGGCGTCCCAGATTTCCTTGGATTGGCGCACTTCTGGGACCTTGAGTCCGATGACGCCGTTACCCGGCAGCTTCTTCATCCACCCCAGTACGCCACTCACGATGGCGACGGCTGCGAGGACGAGGAGTAATACCGCGAAAATTGTCATGCTAAACATTCTAACTCTCGGCTGCCAGCAGCTATATTCAAGAGAGTTACATTTTACTAAGAAAGGTTACTCCGTGCAGAAACTAACCGGATCTCTGCTGTTTCGGGTGCTCATCGCTATCGTCTTGGGCGTCGTTTGCAGTTTCATTTTCCCAGATTGGCTCGCGCGCGTTTTTGTCACGTTTAACGGTCTATTTGGCAATTTCTTGGGCTTCTTTGTCCCAGTCCTGATCTTCGCTTTGATTACTCCGGCGATCGCCAGCCTGGGTAAGGGGGCCGGCAAGTGGCTCGGCATTACTACCGGCATTGCGTACGCCTCGACAATTCTTTCGGGCTCCTTGGCCTATGTCGTCGCGATCAGCGTCTACCCATGGTTGCTTAAAGGGCAGTCCATGGTGGAGGCTGCGGACATCGACGCCACTGCCCTATCGCCTTACTTTGAGGTCGAAATGCCGGCGCCAATGGAAGTCATGGCGGCGCTGCTACTCGCCTTTACCGTTGGCCTGGGGATGACGGCGGTTAAATCCGACACCCTCTTCGCTGCGGCGGATGAGCTGCAGGAAGTGATCATGAAGGTGATCGCGCGCTTTGTGATTCCGCTGTTGCCGGTGTTCATCTTCGGCATGTTCCTGTCCATGGGAATGAACGGCAACTTGATGCTTACCCTGACCGCCTTCGGCAAGGTCCTCCTCCTGGCCACCATCATGACCTGGATTGTGCTGGTGCTGCAATTCATCGTGGCGGGCATCGTGTCCGGTCGCAATCCCTTCACTTCGCTGAAGAACATGCTTCCCGCTTATGGCACCGCGCTGGGTACCTCCTCCTCTGCTGCGACTATTCCAGTCACCTATGCTTCCGCTTTGAAGAACGGTGTCTCCGAGGCAGTGGCTGGCTTTGTGGTTCCACTGTGTGCCACCATTCACCTTTCTGGTTCGATGATGAAGATCGCCCTCTTCGCCTTCTCAATCATGTGGATGAACGGCATGGACATGCCACCAGCTCACATGCTGGGCTTCGTCTTCCTGCTGGGCATCATGATGATCGCTGCCCCTGGTGTTCCGGGTGGCGCGATCATGGCGGCCGTCGGTCTGCTGCAGTCCGATCTCGGCTTCGACGAAAGTCAAGTGGCGCTCATGATTGCTGCCTACATCGCCATCGATTCCTTCGGTACTGCATGTAACGTCACCGGCGACGGTGCCATCGCGATGATGGTGAACAAGTTCGCCGGCGGCAAGCTGTCCCGCGCCACCGCGTTGGAGGGCGAGGAAGAGCTTGTCGACGAGGTGTTTGGAAAGTAGCCTCTCGGCGAGCATGATTTCACGATCATGATTATGAGAGTAGGAGGTCTTCTACCCGCCTGGTAGCACTCTTGCCACTCGCAACATCATGATCCTGAAATCATGATCGTTGACCCCCTAAGAAACCGCTGCAGCTGGCCGTGAACGAACGGTGCTGGGGCGGTTTTTGCGTGCAGTAGCTAGTGGCTATGCACGTGCGTGCCACCTAGGTGGTGCAGGAGTTCGTGGGCGCGGTCGTCGATAAGCAGGTAGCGCACTTGCCTACCCTCCTTGGACGGACGGATGATCCCGGCGGCTTCCATGTTTTTGAGCGCGGCGGAGGCGGTGGCGGTGCGCAGACCGGTGGCCTCGGCCAATTCGGAGACGGTGGCCGCGCCGGGACCCCGGTAGTGCATCCAGAGCAGCAGTTTGAGGCGCGAGGGATCCCCCAGAACCTTGAACAGCGGCGACCAATCATCAGCGAGGTTCAGTAGGTCTTGCATAAATCCATCATATCGGGCGGGGCATGTTTCACGTGAAACATTTGCTAGCGCAGCCCGGCGGCAAGGTACTCCAAAATTGCCTTTACCCTGCGATTTTCTTCGGTCGGATCGAGCCGGAGTTTCAGAAAGATATTGGCAACGTGTTTGCCTACCGTGGCGCCGGAGACGAACAGCGCGCTAGCGATGTCGGAATTTGAGAGGCCTTGGGACATGAGCTCGAGGACCTCTTTCTCGCGGGGAGTGAGCTCCCCCAGCCCGGATCGGCCAGCGGTCATGAGCGCTGCGGCCACTTCAGGGTCGATGACTGTGCCGCCACGGGCGACGATGTCTATCGAGCGGAGGAACTCGGCGACATCCGCCACGCGGTCCTTCAGCAGATAGCCCGTTCCGCCGACCGGCTGGCTGCCGAAAGAAAAGAGATCCACGGCGTAAGCCGGTGCCACGTACTGGGAGAGCACCATGAAGGGCAAGTGGGGGAACTCCGAGCGCAACTCGACGGCCGCGCGGAGGCCGTCATCGCCCATCGTGGGTGGCATCCGGACATCGGTGATGACGATGTCGGGCAATTCTGCGGAAGACCTGACAAGTTCCTTCAGTTCGGTTGCAGTGGCTACGCTCCCGACAATCTCGTGCTCACGTCGAGAGAGCAGGCCGGCTAGCCCCTCACGTAGGAGCGCCGAATCGTCGGCGATAACAATTTTCATGGGTGTTCCAATCGATAGCCAGGCTGTCCGCGGTCCAAGAGCAAGGGGATGGCGGCAGCTACCTTCGTAGGACCGCCCACGGGTGAGCTGATGGTCAGAGTCGCATCGAAGGCCGCGAGGCGCTCGCGCATGCCGGCGAGGCCATGGCCGTCGATAAGCGTGGCACCGCCGGGGCCCTGGTCGACCACGGAGATGCGCAGCGACTCGTCTGAGGTGATCAGGACGCTGACTGGGGCCCTCGACGCATATTTGGCGGCATTGGTGAGGGCCTCGGTGGTGAAGAAATAGCCTGCGGCCAGCACGCTTGCTGACAGCTCCGGCAGCTCATGGGGAGCGTACACCGTTACGTGCGGGCCATAGCTGGTCGCGACATTGCTGAGCGCCGCGACGAGGCCGCGGTCAGTGAGTACCTGGGGCTGAATGCCACGCACCGTTTTGCGCAGTGCACTCAGCCCCTCCGCAACATCCGCCTTCGCCGCTGCAATGAGCTCAACCTGCGGGCCGGAAGCATCCAGTTGCGCCTCCCCCAGCTTGATCATCGCTGACACGAGGAACTGTTGTGCGCCATCGTGCAAGTCTCGTTCGATGCGCTGTCTTTCAATCTCATAAGCATCTGCCACCGCGCGTCGGGAGGCAGTCAGTTCAGCAATCCGCCGAGCAGAGACCTCCTCGGTAGGCTGGAATGCAGAAAACCACTTCACGCCGCCCACTCTAGACGAACCCAACCGCCCGGGGGGTAGGGCTGGCACTACCAAAAAGTGCAGGGTAAGGGCGGTGTTATGCTTCGGTGCACGACGGTGAAATAGGAAACATGGAACATTTACTTGCACTTCAAGACCTCACCAAGACCTTCGGCGGTGCCCATGTCCTCACCGGCATCAACCTGGGCATTGATGCCGGTGAAACCGTTGCCATCATGGGGCCCTCCGGCTCTGGCAAATCCACCCTGCTGCACTGCATGTCGGGGGTGCTGCGCCCGTCAACCGGTGCCGTGCTATTCGGCGGCCGCAACATCGCGCAGCTTAGCGACGCCGACCGCTCCGCCCTCCGGTTGAAGAAGTTCGGCTTTGTCTTTCAAGACGGCCAGCTGCTCCCCGAACTCACCGCCGCCGAGAACGTTGCGCTGCCAGCCCTATTGAATGGCACGCCACGACGTCAAGCCTTCTCGCAGGCGGTTGAGCTGCTGGATCAGCTAGGTTTGGGTGTCCTTGCAGATCGACGCCCAGCAAAAATGTCCGGTGGCCAGGCGCAGCGCGTCGCCGTGGCCCGCGCGTTGGTGACTGCTCCGGATGTGATTTTCGCCGATGAACCGACCGGGGCACTGGATCAGACCACCGGGCACGAGATGATGCAGCTGCTCACCACGATGGTGCGGCAGCGTGGCACTACTCTGATCCTGGTCACACACGACGTGAAGGTCGCTGGTTGGCTAGAGCGACGCATCGAGATCCGCGATGGCATCATCCACGACGACCGCCTGATCGGAGGATTGACGCGATGAACCCGCTGGCGTTGTCCTGGAAGCTGCAAAAGGCATCGCTGCAGGCCCGATCCGGCACCGGCCTCGTAGCCTTCCTGGCCGTGTTTTCCTTGACCGTCTGTTCTTGGATCGCGTTCATCGTCGCTGGTGGTACCTGGATGTTCTACCAGCGCACCTTGCACGTGCCGGAGTTTCCATTAGAAGTCCATAAGTCCCGCTCCACCGAGGACTTGATGTTTTTCTATTTGGCGCTGGCTTTCATTGCCTGCGCGTTTCTCTTCCCCGCGATCTTCTCGCTCACCTCCCAGGCCGCAGTGATGGGGGCCTCGGGGCGTGAACAACGCTTGGCTGCCCTCAGGCTGCTCGGTATGTCTTCCCGCCAGATCACCGCGATGACAGCCGCAGAAACAGGTTTGCAGGCAGTGGTAGGCATTGTGTTGGGCGGATTGTTAGCGCTGCTCACCGCACCCCTCGGCAGCAACTTCACCTTCCACCTCAAACAGGTGGGCACTGCGGAACTCATCTTGCCGTGGTGGGGGTACCTTACGGTAGCCGTGATCTTATTGCTGCTTGCTTTGCTTTCTTCCTACGTGGGGATGCAGCGGGTCCGAGTATCCCCACTCGGTGTCGCTCGGAGGGATATGCCGCGGGCTTTGCGCTGGTGGCGCCTGATCCTTGCCGTTGTTGTGCTGATCGCTGGAATCGCATGGATGAAGGTGCAGGACGTCAGTACAGATGCCGAATTCTTGGTGTCCTTGTTCTTCGTCCTGTTCATCATGGTTAGCGTGCTGAACGTTGGTGTGCCCTTCCTCCTCCAACTGCTATTCCGCGTTTTCGGGCTGTTTCCCGGCACCAGCAACTTTGTTGCCACCCGCCGCGTAGCTACCGACGCGCGATCCGCTTGGCGACGCAGCGCAACCACCGCCTTCTATGGCGTCCTGGTGGGCGTCCTGATTCTCTCCCCTAAGGGGCAGGACGACATATCGACTCTCTTCAAAGAAGAAGCGGACGTCGGGATGATCTTCGGTGACTTGAACACCGGCGTGATGATCACCGTGGTCATTGGCTTCATTATCGCCTCAGTATCCATAGTCCTAGGTCAAGCCGCGGAAGTATTCGAACGTGCCGACCTTTCCCGTGCGCTCGCTGATCTCGGCGTACCCCGGGGATTCCACTTCCGCATCGCGTTGGGCCAGGTCATGGCGCCGATCATGCTGGTAAGTCTGGTGGGATTTATGGTCGGTGCGGCCATTATGGTCGCGCTCTTCGGCGCCGCCGGGGACATGAACGTTCCCGCTCGCCTTCTCAACGCCTCGGTGTTCTTGCTCGCCGGATGGTCGCTCACCCTCCTCGCAATGCTTGCCGTTGAACCACTGCGCAGCCGCGTGCTCGCGGACGGCGGCCGCCGGAACGACTAGACACTACTCCGCGAACAGCGCCTTGTCCTTCTGGGTGAGTTTCGCTTGCGTGAGGTCTTCGCGCGCCGGACCCCACACCCGCTCCCCCGTGCTCAGGTCAAACTGAGAATTGTGCTCGGGGCAGCGGGCTTTGCCGTTTTCAAAAATGTTCACCGTGCCGCCCTGATGCGGGCACTCCGAGCTATAGGCGATGAAGGTGCCCTTCTCCGGCTGCGCGATGATGAAGTTACCCACCTCAACCGCGCTTCCCACCGGTACGTCTTTGATCTTGATGGCGTTCGCGGGCAGCGGTTCCTCTTGCGCACTGCAGGCCGCGAGCACCGCCCCGGCGAAGGTCGAAGCGGTCCCCAGCAGAAACAAGCGACGTGAGCAGGCCATGGCCTTATTATGGGTCGGCCGGAGGGTTCTTGCAGTGCGGGCGCCTATCGACGTCGATAAGCGGCGAAGCCTAAGCGAACAAGTCCGCCCGAGCCTGTTCCAGCGCGGTACGGTACTCCGCAACGTTCCGCAACTTAATCTCGCCGAAGCCGCGCACCATATCTGGTAGCGACGCGGCAGCGGTGGCGCGGGTGAGCCAGTCCAGATCCACGCCTCGTTCCATGTGGGCGATGAGCTCGTCCACGAAGGCCTCGTAGTCCGTGATCAATTCTCGCTCGATGCGACGCTCCTCCGTCATACCGAAGATATCGAGTGGGGTGCCGCGCAGGCGCTTAGCCTGGGCCAGGCCCTTCAACGCCGGGCGTGCCCACGGGCCAAGGGTGATCTTCTTGTTCATGCCCATTGCGCGCAAGATCGGCGGATGCAGTTTGATGTTTACGCGGGCTTCCGGCCCGAAGTCGGCCTCGATGTCATTGGTGACCGTCGGGTCGGTGGCCAAGCGTGCGACCTCGTACTCGTCCTTGTAAGCCAAGAGTTTGTACAGGTAGCGGGCCACGGACTCTGCCAGCATCGTGGTGCCCAGACCGGTGGCTTCTTCGGCACGGTGCATGGCCTCGACGCGGGTCGTGTATCGACGGGCATAGGCGGTGTCCTGGTACTCCGTGAGCTCCAAGGTGCGCAGATTCATGATGTCGGAGAGGGTGTGCGTCGGTTGCGGCTTCTCCTCGGGGCGCATCGCTGCGAGGGTGCTGCTGAGCTCCGCAGGATCTGCTACCGCCTGGCGGCCACGGCGGAAGGACTGCAAATTGCGCTCAACTGCGACGCCATTGAGCTCGATGGCCTGCTCGATCGCAGCCGCGGAGATGGGCAGCGATCCGGTCTGGTAGGCCGCGCCTACGAGCAGCATGTTTGCCGTGTTGGAATCGCCGAAGAGCTCCTCCGTGAGGGCGACCGGGTTGAGCTGGACCAGGCGCTTGGTTGTTTCTCCGATGCGGGAGGCGATGTCATCAAGGTGTGGGTACGCCTTCTTGGTGTCCTTGACCATTTCGCCGGTAGGCACCTTCGCCGTGGAGAGCACGGCCACACTGCGCTCCGGGGAGGTCACCTTGAGGTTGATGCTGTCCGCGCCCACGAGACCGTCGGCGCACAGGTAGAGGTCAGCTTCGCCTGCACCGACCTTGGAGGCCTGCGCCGTCGGGTGTTGGGAGAGCTTCACGTCGGAGACAACGGCGCCACCCTTTTGCGCGAGGCCTGTCATGTCCACGGTGCGGGCAGAGAGGCCGTCGATAACCGCGGCGGTGGCCAGCACGGCAGACACCGTGACGACGCCCGTGCCACCGATGCCGGTGATGCGCAGGCCGTAGCTGTCGATGCGATCCAAGGACACTTCCATCTCCGGTTCCGGAAGCTCGGAGCTGGAGATTTCAGGGGCGCTGATGCGCTTGACGGTGTTGAGGCCCTGCTTGCGCTCCCCCGCGTTCGGGATATCCACAGTCATGAAGGAGGGGCAATCGCCCTCGATGCAGGAGAAGTCGAGGTTACAGGTGGATTGGTCGATGCGGGTCTTGCGGCCAAACTCGGTCTCCACCGGGTGCACGGAAAGGCAGTTGGACTTATCGCCACAGTCGCCACAGCCTTCGCAGATGCGCTCGTTGATCACCACGCGCTTGTTTGGAGTAGGGAACTCGCCGCGCTTACGCTTGCGGCGCTTCTCTGCGGCGCAATGCTGGTCATGCACCAACACCGTGACGCCAGGGACCGCGGCGAGTTCCCGCTGGACGTCGATAAGCTCATCGCGGGAGCGCACCTGGATGCCGGCTGGAACGCGCTTCTTTGTGCCACGGACATCATCGGTGGTGACCACGATGCGGGCCACCTTCTCCGCCTGCAGCAGTGTGAGCGTCTCGGTGAGGGACTTACCACCAACGGGGTCCTGGCCACCGGTCATGGCCACCGTGCCGTTGAAGAGCAGCTTGTAGGTGATGTTCACCCCCGCCGCTACTGCCGCGCGGACAGCCAAGGAACCGGAGTGGTCGAAGGTGCCGTCGCCCAAATTCTGCACAAAGTGCTTTTCCTTCACAAACGGCGCCATTCCAATCCATTGGGTGCCCTCGCCGCCCATCTGGGTGACGCCGATGACGTTGCCAACCTGCGCTTCTGGCTGCAACAGCACCATTGCGTGGCAGCCGATTCCGGCACCCACCAGTGAGTTCTCCGCGACCTTGGTGGAGGAGTTGTGGGGGCAGCCGGAGCAGAAGTACGGGGTGCGCTGCGCGAGCGGCAGGGAGATGCGGGTGCGCGTGGTTTCTCGGGATTCCAGCCAGCGCTCGGCCGCTTCGATGCGGTGCACCTTGCCGAGGCGATGCGCGAGCCCCTGGGTTACGGAGTCAATATCTAGCTCGCCGAAGCGGGAGAACAAGGTGGAGCCATCCTCGTTGGACTTGCCACGGATCGCCGGGGTGTGAGGGTGATCGTAGAGGATCTCGCGGATCATCGTTTCGATGAAGTCACGCTTCTCCTCCACCACGATGACCTCATCCAGACCCTCAATGAACTCGTAGAGAACCGTGCGCTCCATCGGGTACACCATGCCGAGCTTGAGCAGGCGGATGCCGCGGCGGTTCAGCTCATCTTCATCGATACCCATGCGCGAGAGCGCGGAGCGAACGTCGTTGTAGGTTTTACCTGCGGCGATGATGCCGATGCGGTCATCTCCGGTTCTCACCTCGATCTTGTTCAAGCCGTTCAGGCGTGCGTACTCGAGGGCGCGCGGCAAACGTACGTTGAGCTGGCTCTTCTCCAGGTCCATGAGGTTTTTTCCGAGCAGACGGCCACTCGGGATGTGCGGGCTTTCGCCCAGGTCACCAAACACCGGCGTGATGCGTTCTGGGGACACCTCGGCTGTGGCGGAACCATCGGCGACGTGCGCGGAAATCTTCAAAGAGGTCCACAGGCCGGAGGTACGAGACATGATTGCCGCGTGGACGCCAAGGTCAAGGATGTCTTGGGAGTCCGCCGGGTAGAGGATCGGCATGTAGAGGTCTGCGAGTTCCATTTCGGAAGCGCAGGGAACGGTGGAGGACTTCGCGCCGGGGTCGTCGCCAACGATGGCCACGGCCCCACCGGTTTTGCTGGTGCCGATCATGTTGGCGTGGCGCAGGGCGTCGGAGGCGCGGTCGAGGCCCGGGGCCTTGCCGTACCAGTAGCCGGTGACACCGTCGAGAGGCTTAATCACCTGCGCGATTTGGGAGCCCATGACCGAGGTGGCACCGATTTCCTCGTTGAGCGCTGGCTGGTGGACCACGTCATACGGCTCCAAGAAGCGGCGAGCCTTGCCCGCGAGTTCGAGGTCGTAGCCAGCCAGGGGTGAGCCTTCGTAGCCGGAGATGAAGGATCCGGTCTTGAGGCCGAGCCTACGGTCGAGCACAGCGCGGTCGCGGACCATGCGAGCCAGCGCGGAGATGCCGGAAAGAAAGACAGTTCCCTCTTCGCGGGTGTAGCGGTCTTCCAGTGAAAAGCCGCGGGCTGAGCGGCTGTGGTCAATAACGGAGGTCATGGTGCACCAATCCTTGCGTGTCGTTGCTCATGGGTGGAGCTCGGGTCAAGACAGTGACGGTGGTCACTAATGTGCTTGCACTGTAGCGCAGAACTGTGACCCAGACCATAGAATTTTGGGGATATTTTTGGAGGTTCCATTCCAGCCGATTTGCTAACTTTTCTGCTTCCGAGCAGTGCTTATCGACGACCACGGTTTTGTCCCACCGCTGCTGCGCGATGGCGCTTTGCTGGCTTAACTTGTAGAACAAAGATTTTTCGGGTGCGTGGGCAATAGTCCTCTAGTACTAGGCGCGCTGAGGAAGTTTTCGAGTATGACATTCTGGACAACATGAGAATGAAAGCGTGGAGGTGACCGAAGCATTGCGTGTCCTGCGAAATGTCCGAATCGGTGACGACTTCCTGGCAGGCATTGCCGTGTTGCTCAGCATTCTGATGCTGCTGAGTGCCTTGTCCAGCGGCGAGCCCAGCGATTGGCGCTACTTCGCTCTCAGCATCGGCTTTGTGATTACGCTGCTGTTCAATCGCGCATATGCACGCCTGGCTGGCTTTGGTTCCCTCGCTTTACTCACCGCATGGCAGCTGAACTGGGTCTCGCAACTGCCAGAAAATTCTGGATACGCGCCCTACCTGGCGGTCGCGCCCTTGGCCATCTACAACATCACTCGCTATTCCGGTTTGCGGTGGGGAAGAATCGCTGGCGTGTGGTGTGCTCTCGGGTCACTGATCTCGCCCTTTAGCTTCACGATGGTCGACGGCAATTGGGTGTACCCAGATCGGTGGGAATTGCTGCAAAGCCTGGCATTTCATTGGTTCGCCATCTTTGGGGTGTACATGTGGGCGGCGCGAGCGCGCGCGCAAGGGATTCGGGTACAGCGAGAACGAGAGCAAGACCTGCTCGCTGCACGGCAACGGGAGCACAATGACATCGCCCGTGAGATTCATGATGTGCTAGCGCATAGTCTGACCCTCATGAATGTGCAGGCCAATGCTGGTCTCATCGCGGGAAAGCAGGATAACCAGGCAGCATTGGCAGCGCTGACATCGATTAAGGAGACGAGCGCAGAGTCCTTAGCTGAGGTCAGAGCCATGATCGGATCGCTACGCGACGTAGAAATTGGCAATAAGGTTTGGGCAAGCCCGGAAGGGTTTGTCAGCGAAAGCCGGGGTGTCATCGAAGATTTTCGTTCAACCGGGATCAACGTAGTACTCGCGCCGAAGGATGTGCTTCCGGAGGTTCAGGGATTGCCTCCACGGATCCTCTTAGCCCTACACCGGGTGCTGGTGGAAGGACTGACTAATGTGCTCCGGCATCAGGGTTCGGAGAGCACAGTAATGGTGAAGATCCTGCGGAACCGGACGGCAATCAGCCTGAACGTCCTGAGTACCGGTGCGTATACCGCTACCCAGGAAGGAAGCGGGACTGGTTTGGTTGGACTGCAAGAAAGACTGAAGTCCCTGGGAGGACAGCTCAGCGCTACCCCTAGCGGAAGCAATTCCTTTAAGCTCCAGGCGGTGATTCCCCTTGTTAGCAACTAGGCCAATCCGAGTGCTGCTTGCGGATGACCAGCCACTACTGCTCTCTGCGTTGAGCACAATCTTGAATTCTGAGCCTGACATTGAGGTCGTCGCTAAGGCAAAAGACGGGGCAGATGCCGTGCGCCAAGCTGCGCACAGGGTTGTCGACGTCGTGGTTATGGACGTCGCAATGCCAGTGCTCGATGGCATCTCCGCAGCGCAAGAAATCTTGGCTATGCCGCACCCGCCGAAGGTGTTAATGCTGACCACTTTCAACGTAGAAGACAACATTCTGAGCGCTATCAACAGTGGTGTACAGGGCTTCTTGTTGAAGGATTCCGAACCGGAGGTACTTTTCGAGGCCGTCCGTTGCGTAAGTAGCGGGAAAGCGTACTTGGATCCGAGCGTAACGCCCCGTGTCCTCGCGGCCCTGAGAAAGTCCCCCACTCCGGCAGGTGACTTCAGTGAACTCCCCATCTCGGTACGGGAAAAGGAAGTACTGAAACTGGTTGCGCAAGGCAAGAACAATCAAGAGATATCCGAAGAACTGCGCATCAGCTTGTCGACGACAAAGTCCCATGTCTCCAGTCTCTTGGACAAATTGCAGGCACGAGATCGCGTGGCACTTGTAGTGGCAGCATTTCGAATGAAGCTAGTCGACTAAGTTCTGCTACCCCATAAGGGGTTGAACTGTGGGCCGGCTGAGCTCGGAAGAAATGGTCTCTAGCTGGATGTTTCTGTTAGCAGTGCCCTGTCAGACTTGCAGCATGGAATATTCACTAGAAGTTGATCGGATCAACGTGAAGCTGGGTGGTCAACCCATCTTGGAAGACTTTTCAATGTGCCTGCAGCCGGGACGCATCCATGCGCTTTTAGGCCGAAACGGTGCGGGTAAGTCCACCGCCTTTCGCGCGATACTGGGACTGATTGAACTGCAAGCCGGAGAGGTAAGAGTTCTGGGTGAGAGGTTCAAAAGACACTCACTGCGTCACATCGGTGCTTCCGTTAACGGGCCTGCCTTGTATGGTCACCTCAGCGCCACTGACAATGTGCGTATTCATGCACTTTCCTTGGGGTTGCCGAAGGCAGAGGTTGATCGTGTTCTCGATGCCGTGGGTCTCAGCGGAGCAGGTAAGAAGAAGGCAAAGAACTTCTCCACTGGTATGAAGGCACGCCTTGCTTTGGCAATCGCGCTGCTGGGGGACCCGAAGATTCTGATGCTCGACGAGCCACAGAACGGCCTGGACCCGCAAGGGATCGTGGATCTTCGCCACATGTTGCAGAGCTGGGCAGAACATGGTGGCACTGTCCTCGTTAGCTCACATCAGCTGGGTGAAATCACGCATCTTGCCCAAGATCTCACGGTGCTGCACTTGGGAAAGACTGCGTACACCGGGGCGCTTTCGGATTTCGCGCCTTCCGGGCAATTGGAGCAGAAGTTCCTGGAAACAACGATGAAAGGGACGCGGTAGTGCATCTGTTGCGAGCGGAGGTGCTCCGCGTGAAAGGTTCGGCACTGGCCTACTATCCCCTGCTTGCTGTGCCGATTGCATTGCTCAGTGGGCTTTTTGGAAGTGCAGTTGCCAGCGAAAACCTGCTGTACTGGCAGGCGTTGTTCGTGACCGGAATGATGGTTCCCATTGTCGGCCTAGCTGCGGGAATCGCAGAAACCAGAGAAATAAAGGCGAGATCGGGTGGAATGGAAACACGCAGTACCTCCCTGAAGATGCTGCGACTGTGCCGCTTCATCGTGTGCACTGTGGTGGTCGTGTGCCTGATCCTGGTCAATTTTGGCATCACCTATGCCATGACCGGAGCTAGTGATGCGGCATTAGCGGCACTCTTAGCCGCGATTGCCACACCGGGACTAGTGGGGATCCTGCAATGGGTCGCACGCGGTACAGGGACAGTGTTCGCGGTTCTGTTCGGTTTTGTGTGGCAGATAGGCGGCGTAACTTTAGCGGAGAACAGCAACTGGTTCCTGTATCCCCCAGCGTGGCAAGTGCGGATTCTGCTCCCCACCATCGGCATCCATTCCAATGCAGTTCCTTTGGTGGCGGGAGAACCCCTGCTCACAGAATCCCCCTGGTTGGCGATCCTCCTCAACCTAGTCTTGGGAATTTTCGGGGCGTGGCTGGCCATCCAGTTCCCACTTCGTCTCCGGCGAAAAGCACCGCGAGTAGAACAACAGCACCTGCAAAGCCCTGAGCTGACCCGTGCGCTCTCCGATCGGCAACCGCAATCTGTCTTGGTTCTGCTGTGGGTCCTCACAAGACTGCTTTTCACCACTGCGACCGGATGGTGCGTCGCGTTGTCGCTCGGAATGATCGCTCTAATTGCGTTGATCTACCCGCCGAACTACCTGGTTGCCTTCTACTCGCTGGGCCTACTACCGGTAGGTGCAGGAGTCTTAGCGGTCTTGGTGTGGTCGGTGCTGCGCCCAACGTGGAGCTTGTCGGTTGTGGAGACACCCGTACTCCGAAGTGCGGTGTTGCTATGGCAGAGCGCGGTGGTGGCGATACTGAGCTTAGTGACGGCAAGTCTGGTTGATCATTCCTGGCAGCGATTCATCTTGTGGACCCTAACTGGCATCCTGATGATGCTCAGCGCGCAAACGCTCCAGCTTTATTGGGGTGTCACTGTATCGCTCGGGGCTGTTGTGGTGTGGACTATTTTCTCGCTTACGCTGGGCGGCGATGTCCTCGCAGACACCCTGTTATGGTTCCCGGCGCTGCCTAGCTGGGGAATGACTGCGGTCGTTGGAACTAGGTTCCCCATCGCCGTCGTGACGTGTGTGCTGCTGATCGGGATCGGGCTCTTGGTGTCTCGCCGCGCTATTAGGCATGTGGAACGAACATGGTAGGCCTTGGCATCCCTGCAAAACGGTTCAGATTGCCATGCTGGTTGAAAAATATTTGCAACTATAGATATTAGTGACCTATGAATGGCAGTAGGATGGCTGCTTGTCTATCCGCATCGGGAGGCGAAAAAGATGAACCCTGGTTACCAAGAGATACTGATACTACTGGCTTTGCTTGGCGTGTTGGTTGGTTTCATAACGCTGATTGTTCTGCTGGCAAAGAAGTTCTTCTAGCGAGAGTTGAGCTGGGGTGTCAGCGTCGGGTCGCTACTGAACCGCCGTCGATAAGCTCGCGACCATCCCGCCTGCTGGGACGGCCCGACCAAACGCGCCGTCGAAAAGCCAAGGCAGTAGACTGTTTGGCATGACAAACCCGAGCGAAAGC
This sequence comes from Corynebacterium sp. H128, assembly GCF_037482625.1. Classification (NCBI taxonomy): domain Bacteria; kingdom Bacillati; phylum Actinomycetota; class Actinomycetes; order Mycobacteriales; family Corynebacteriaceae; genus Corynebacterium; species Corynebacterium sp. H128. The sequence continues at coordinate 94,837 of NZ_JBBHKW010000007.1, forward strand.
ACTCCGAATTTCCGCTATGGCGCGCCCCTAGCCGCCGATATTGAGAAGAAGTGGCAGCAGTACTGGCTGGATAACGGTACCTTCCATGCGCCTAACCCGGTCGGCGATCTAGCAACTAAGGGCACGCTCCCGGAGAACAAGCTTTTCGTTCAGGACATGTTCCCGTTCCCTTCCGGCGCTGGCCTGCACGTTGGCCACCCGCTGGGTTATATCGCGACGGATGTTTATGCCCGTTTTAACCGCCTGCAGGGTAAGAACGTGCTGCACACGCTGGGTTATGATGCCTTTGGCCTGCCGGCCGAACAGTATGCGATTCAGACGGGCACTCATCCGCGGATTAAGACCCAGGAGTCCATCGACAATATGGAGCGTCAGCTGGGACGCTTGGGCCTCGGCCACGATAAGCGACGCAGCGTAGCGACGACCGATACCGAGTACTACAAGTGGACCCAATGGATCTTCTTGCAGATCTTTAACTCCTGGTTCGATGAGGAGCAGCAGAAGGCGCGTCCGATCGCGGAGCTGATTTCTGAGCTTGAGGACGGTACCCGCGAGACGAAGGACGGCCGTAAGTACAACGAGCTCACTAAGCTGGAGAAGGCAGCAGCCATTGACGAATTCCGCCTGGTCTACCGCTCGCATTCCATGGTGAATTGGTGCCCGGGCTTGGGCACCGTGCTGGCCAATGAGGAAGTTACCGCCGACGGCAAGTCCGAGCGCGGCAACTTCCCCGTCTTCCGCAAGCAGCTCTCGCAGTGGATGATGCGCATCACCGCCTACTCCGACCGGCTCATCGATGACCTTGAGCTCCTCGACTGGCCGGACAAGGTCAAGTCCATGCAGCGCAACTGGATCGGCCGCTCGCGTGGCGCTGAGGTGGACTTCTCCTCCCCGGCCGGCGACCTGCGCGTCTTCACCACCCGCCCGGACACGCTGTTCGGCGCCACCTACATGGTGCTCGCCCCAGAGCATGAGCTTGTCGACGCCCTGACCGCTGCTTCCTATACCGCCGACGTTGACACCCGCTGGACCTTTGGCGCTGCCTCCCCTGCCGAGGCTGTTGCCGCCTACCGCGCCGCTATTGCTGCGAAGTCTGATTTGGAGCGTCAGGAGAACAAGGAAAAGACCGGCGTGTTCCTGGGCACCTATGCGGTGAATCCAGTGACCGGTGCAGAGGTTCCAATCTTCATCGCGGACTACGTTCTCACCGGTTACGGCACGGGCGCGATCATGTCCGTTCCAGCCCATGATGCTCGCGATTATGAGTTCGCCAAAGCATTTGGATTGCCAATCGTTGAGGTTGTCAAGGGTGGAAACGTAGAGGTAGAAGCCTTTACTGAATCCGGTGAGGCGATCAACTCTGCCAACGACTCCCTAGACATCAACGGTTTGAACAAAGCCGATGCCATTGAGAAAACCATCGCCTGGCTCAAGGAAACCGGCAAGGGCGAAGAGAAAATTCAATACAAACTGCGGGACTGGCTGTTCGCCCGCCAGCGCTACTGGGGCGAACCATTCCCAGTGGTCTACGACGAAGACGGCATCGCCCACGCTCTGCCGGAATCCATGCTCCCGATCGAGTTGCCGGAGGTGGAAGACTACAAGCCGGTTTCCTTCGACCCCGAGGATGCTTCCTCCTCCCCGCAGCCACCGCTTGCCAAGGCGAGCGAATGGGTCGAGGTGGAACTTGATCTTGGCGACGGGCCACGCAAGTACACCCGCGACACCAACGTCATGCCACAGTGGGCGGGATCTTCTTGGTACCAGCTGCGCTACATCGACCCAAACAACTCTGAAAAGTTCTGCGATCTGGAGAACGAACGCTACTGGACTGGCCCGCAGTTCGAAGGCGATTGTGGCGGCGTGGACTTGTACGTCGGCGGCGTCGAGCACGCCGTGCTGCACCTGCTGTACTCCCGCTTCTGGCACAAGGTCCTCTTCGACCTCGGCCACGTCACATCAGTAGAGCCGTACCGCCGGCTCTACAACCAGGGCTACATTCAGGCCTTCGCCTACACCGATTCCCGTGGTGTCTATGTTCCGGCAGCGGAAGTGGAAGAAAAGGACGGTAAGTTCTTCTACCAGGGCGAAGAAGTCGCCCAGGAATACGGCAAGATGGGCAAGTCCCTGAAGAATGCTGTCGCTCCCGACGAAATTTGCGATGACTACGGTGCAGACACGCTGCGCGTTTACGAGATGGCCATGGGGCCGCTAGACACCTCGCGACCATGGGCGACCAAGGACGTTATCGGCGCGCACCGCTTCCTACAGAGACTCTGGCGTCTTGCCATTTCTGAGGAGACGGGCGAGCTGGCGGTCACCGAGGCTGAGCTGACCAAGGACGACCTCAAGGCCTTGAACCGCACGATCGCTGGTGTGAGCGAGGACTACCAGGAACTGCGGCTGAACACCGTAGTGGCCAAGCTCATCGAATACGTCAACTACCTGACCAAGGCCTACAACGGTGGCGCACCACGGGCAGCCTTCGAACCACTCGTGGTCATGCTGGCGCCGATCGCGCCACACCTCGCGGAAGAACTGTGGACCCGACTCGGACATGAGGGAACCGTCGCCTACGTCGACTTCCCGAGCTTTGATGAGAAATACCTGGTAGACGACGAAGTCGAACTGCCAGTTCAAGTCAACGGGAAGGTCCGTGCACGCATCATGGTTGCGACCGATGCTTCCCAGGAAACCGTGACCGCGGCAGCATTGGATGCTGCGGCAGCGCATGTCGACGGCAAGACCGTAATCAAGCAGATCGTGGTTCCGGGTCGCATGGTGAACTTGGTGGTGAAGTAAAGCGGCTCGAAGATCATGATTTCACGATCATGATTAACAGAGTAGAGGTATTGCTACCTTGCGTTTAGCGTGCAGGGCACTCTCTTAATCATGATCGTGAAATCATACTCGTTGAGAGTCATCACCCCGCTAGATCATTGAGCTCGAAAGCCCCCTTGCCGTCGATGCTCTCGCGGATGATGTCCGCATGTCCGGCGTGCCGCGCGATCTCGGCAGTGATGTGGTGCAAACACCAGCGCGTCTCCCAGTGGGTCAATTCCGCGGGGATCCATGGTGACCAGGACTCCGGTACGGGTACTAGCGTGTCAAGATCGCTCAGTTGCTCCAGGTTGTGGCGGGCGAGCTCGACGTAGTGGTCAAAGGTTTCTAGGACCTGTGCTAGCGGACGCTCATCGGCGATGAGCTGGTCCAGCATGTGGTTTTCCTCGAAACCTGCCGGCAGGCTCGGGGGATTCGGCGCTGCGATTACTGATGCGCTCCAGAACAACGCAACTTCAGCTGCGTGGAGCAATAGGCCAGTCAGGTTCAGGCTGGAAGCGCTTGGAGTGCTGTGTGCTTGCTCGTCTGTCAGGCCGTGGACGGTGGTGCGAATCTGGGCCAGCTGCTGGAAGATGTAGGTCTTGTGGACAGCGATTTCGCCTGCCGCATTCGGGGTGAGGAATCCCATGGGTGTCTCCTTTGTGGGCTTGAAAATGTGCTCTCGTAGCACTGATTTCAGGATCGCACCCATAGCGGACAGATCCTGTCCGCTATTTCCGGCATAGTTGAGATATGACTGATCCGACATCTCGAATCCTGTCGCTGCTGGGGCTGCTCGAGAGCCGTGACTGCCGCACCGGAGCGCAACTGGCTGAGCGACTCGGAGTGACACCGCGGACTTTGCGACGGGACGTCGACAAGCTGCGCAACCTCGGATACGTGGTGCAGGCGGAGGCCGGACCCGGTGGCGGCTACATTTTGGGCCGGGGTGAAGTGCTGCCGCCGCTGCTACTCGACGACGAACAGGCATTTGTGGTCACCGCGGCGCTACTGAGGGTGGCCAATTCAGGAAACGGTGAAGAAGCCGAGGCAGCAATGAGTGCGCTGTCCACTCTCGACGGATTGTTGCCAACTACGGTGCGTCAGCGACTAACTGCGGTGCACACTGCGGCCTCATTTTCCTCCTCCAGTGACGCGCTGGATATCGGTGTTTTGTTGCCATGCGCGGAGGCAATTAGGCGACAGGTGCGCCTGGAGTTCTCCTACCGGGATCGAAAAGGCATGCTCACCGAGCGCCGAGTAGAACCACATCGCTTGGTCTCGCGGGGTCGGAATTGGCTATTGCTCGCCTTCGATCTACACCGTAAGGACTGGCGTACCTTCCGAGCGGATCGCATCACCGCGCCCAAAATCGGGACGTGGCACTTCCACGAGCGTGCCGATGTCAGCGAAGCGTTGCAGCGCCTCGCTGAGCCGGTGCCGGTCACGGCTTGGGAACACCAGGTCATCGTGCACATTCACGCGACTTGCGACGAAGTCGTGGCAGCTGCCCCGCGCCTTAACCAGTATGTTCGCCCGTTAGATGCTGCTACTACCCTGTTCGCTACCGGAGCCGATGATCCACACGCGGCTGCCCATTGGTTAAGTGCGATTCCGTTCGATTTCACTGTGATCGGCGATGAAGCAGTCATAGCAGCGACGCACGAGCTTGGTGAACGCCTCAGCAAGGCCGCCACCATGATTTCACGATCATGATTAACAGAGTAGAAGCATTGCTACCCAGCGCTTTGCTTGCGGGACACTCTCGTAATCATGATCGTGAAATCATGGTCTTGCCGGGGAGCGACGGAGAGCGCCCGGGAGCGCCGGGCTTGCCGGGCCTTGCGTAAGCACTAACGCGGCGCGCCGGAAAATGCCCGCGTCACCAACCTGGCGACGCGGTTCGGGGCAAGCTGACGCGCGAGGTAAATGGCCTTGTCCTGCGGAGAAACACCCCAGTGGATGCGTCCGCGGGTCCAGCGATTCGGGTGCGTTGCTGCCCAGATTGCGTCAGCGACTTGTTCCGGGGTGATGCGCACGCCGAGGCGGCGCACTGAGGTTGCGGAGTTCTCTGCAAGGGCGGTCCGTGCCCACAGTGGCCAGATGGCCACCACGCGGATGCCGGCGTGGGCCCACTCCAGGGACAGTGCTTCGGTCAACCCGGCGACGTAGAACTTTGATGCCGAGTACACCGAGATTTCCGGCTGGCCATAGGTGGCGGCGGCGGAAGACATGTTGACTAGCTGCGAACCGCGCTTCAGGTAGCGTTTTGCTGCTTGGGCACCGTAGGTGACGCCGGTGCAGTTGATGTCGATTTGGCGTTTGACTGCTTCTGGGCTGATGTCGGCAAGGAGGCCTGCGGCGATGATGCCAGCGTTGTTGTCCACGATGTCGATGGTGCCGCCGACTTGGCCGGCGAAGTCTGCAAGCGCTTCATCCCACGATGCGGCGGAGGTGACGTCGAGGTGTCCGGAGATTAGCCGTTCGTGCTGGTATTCAACAGGGGCGATGTCGTAGGCGCCCACGGTCCAGCCTTCGGCGAGGAATTTTTCGGCAACGGCGCGGCCAATACCTTGGGCGGCTCCTGAGATGAAGATTGATTTCATATCAGCGACTATATTCGTGTTCATGATCACGATGCACACTCGCGAAGAAACTTTGGCAGCTTTCGACAGGGCCCGCGCCGCCCAGGCGTGCCGTCCGAGCACGAGCGAATTGAGTCGCATTTTCCTGCGTTATCATGACCTCGTGCTGGAGCGGCAAGGTGAGCTTCTCGACGTCATCCAGCAGGAAACCGGGAAGGCCCGCGGGCATGCCTTTGATGAGGTGATGGACGTGGCGATCACCTCCCGTCACTTCGCCAAGATCGCGAACAAGGTGCTTAGGACTGAGCGGAAGAAGGGCGCGCTTCCTGTGCTCACGCGCACCACGGTGGATCATTGTCCTACGGGCGTGGTGGGGATTATCGCGCCGTGGAACTATCCCCTTTCGCTGGCGATTTCGGATGCCATTCCGGCGTTGCTCGCCGGAAACGCCGTGGTGCTCAAGCCCGATGTAAACACACCACTGACCGCTCTGAAAGCAGCGGAGCTGCTGTATGAGGCAGGTTTGCCGCGAGAGCTGTTGCAGGTGGTCACGGGCCGCGGTAGCGAGGTGGGCCAGGCTATCGCGCATGAGTGTGACTACTTGATGTTCACCGGCTCCACTGCCACGGGACGGATCCTCGGGGCCATCGCCGGTGAGCGCTTGATCGGTTACTCGGCGGAGCTGGGTGGCAAGAACCCGCTCATCGTGGATGAAACTGCGGACATCGCCAAGGCGGTGCAGGTGGCGGCCCAGGCGTGCTTCGCCAATTCGGGGCAACTATGTATCTCGGTGGAGCGGATCTACGTCCATAGCGAGCTCTTTGAGGAGTTTGCTGCCGCATTCGCGGAGCGCGCGAACGCGGTCACCGTGGGCAACGGCGGCTGGGAGTATGAGATGGGGTCCTTGATCAGCGAGGATCATGCACACAAAGTCCACGAGTTCGTCAGCGATGCCGTGGACAAGGGGGCCCGGGTTCTCGCGGGTGGCTCAGCACCGGTTGGAAAGTTCTACCGCCCGACCGTGCTGGTGGATGTTCCCGAAGATGCGCGACTCAAACGAGAGGAAGTCTTCGGACCAGTGGTCTACCTGGAGTCCTTTGCCACTCGGGCGGAGGGGATCGCTAAGGCGAATGACACGGACTATGGATTGAACGCTTCGGTCGTCGCAAAGCCAAGCGTGGCGCGGGAGATCGCGACCCAACTGGAGGCAGGCACCGTGAACCTCAACGAGGGCTTCGCGGCAGCATGGGGCTCAGTGGATGCCCCGATGGGTGGCTGGAAGGCCTCCGGGCTGGGACGTCGCCATGGCGCCGCCGGACTACTCAAGTTCACGGAGAGCCGTACGGTGGCGGAGCAACGGCTCGTGCCGCTATCCGGACCGGCGTGGCTGGACCGCCAACGCTACGCCCAGGTCATGAGTACTGCGCTGCGGCTGGGCAAGAAAATTCTATAGCCGGTTGATGTGGCGCAGTGTCACTGCGGAGTAGTACAAGTCCGCCGTGTCCAGGCAGCCTTGCCGGTGGTATTCCAACTCGTTTTGGTACACCGAGGTGCACACCGCTTGCATGTCTTTCCGCAGTGCGATGTTGCACCAGCCGTAGCCCAGGCCGTAGAACAAGGACTCTTCCATGCATAGGTCGTGGTTGGCGCAGGCGCCACGGAAGTCGGCGTTTAGTTCCGGGGTGACATAGTAGTTCGGCGAGGAAGTGCAGTAGTCGTGCAGGCCGGGGTGCAGGGCGGAAGGATCGTACTCGTAGAAGTCTGGGATGGGGACAGTCCCAGGTGATGAGGGGCGCCCAGTGTCCGCGGTGAAGTCCGGTGCAAGGCGCACAGCCGTAGTCTCTTGGTCGCGGGGCACGAGGCGCAGGGTGCCATCCTGGTACAACTCGAGGACGTGGTTTGTCGGCTCCCCGTCAGGGTTGAACACCGTCGGGCCGATGTGCGGGTCGGAGCCAACGATCACCGAGACCTCGTTGTTGAGCGCATCCTCCGCGGTTGCTGGGATGCGCAGCTCCGAAGACAACCCCGCACGGGCACCGGCATAGCTCAGCTCCGCGATGGCGGTTTCCGCCGACTCGATGAGCGGGTCAGCGGCGGCAGGCTGGGCGAAAAGCACCATCCCGAGGGCCACCAACCACCGCACAGTACGCATGGTCAGATCTTAAGATGTAGCGCCGTGTTGCGCTCGCCAAGCCACAAAACCACCTTGCAAGCTCAACAAATGCTTTTTGGTTTCCCGCTCGACCAGCTTGATGGCACGCTCCGAGCGGATACCCGATTGGCAGTACAGCGTGAGAGTGTCCCCCGGGATGTCACTCAGTGCCGCCCAACCGCGTTCCTCGATGTCCACAAGTGGCACCAGCAGCGCGCCGGGGATGGTGCCGGCCGCGGTTTCTTCCGGGGTCCGGACGTCGATAAGCGTGCCCCGCGGCTCGGGCGTTGTGGGCGCCGGCGTGGCGGTGGCGCAGACCTCGCGCAGGTGTGTAAGCGTGCGGGGCGGGACGCGCGCGGGGTCGCGCTCAAAGCTGAGCTCGCGTGTCGACGCCTGCAGCGCATCAACCAGGAGCAGCTTGCCGACGGCCGGTCGTCCCACCCCTGTGATCAGCTTGAGCGCCTCGATGGCCAGCATCGCACCGATCATGCCCGCTAGTGCCCCGAATATGCCGCCGACTGCGCAGCTCGGAATGGCGTCGGCCGGTGGGATATCTGGGAAGAGATCGCGCAGCATCGGGCCCGCGTTTGGGTCGAAGATGGAGAGTTGGCCCTGGAACTGGGAGATGGTGCCCCACACGAGCGGGGTCCCGGTGATCTCGGCGGCATCATTGGACAGGTAGCGGGTAGCAAAATTGTCGGTGCCATCAATTGCCAAGTCGTGGTCGCGGAACAGAGCCAAGGCATTGTCTGGAGTCAGGCGCTCCCGGAGCGGGGTGACCTTGATGAAAGGGTTGAGTCGTGCCAGGGCGTCGCGAGCGGAATCCACCTTTGGGCGCCCTATGTCCGCCATGCGGTGAATTGTCTGTCGTTGGAGGTTCGATTCTTCGACCAGGTCATCGTCGATGACCGTGATGTGGCCAACGCCCGCAGCGCCCAGGTAGTTCAGGATGGGTGAACCGAGTCCGCCCGCCCCGATCACCAGGACGCGCGCCTGCTTCAGCTTAAGCTGACCCTCCTCCCCCACACCGGGCAGCGTGAGGTGGCGGGCGTAGCGGCTGCGTTCGGCTCCGGACAGGGAGTTGCTCATTGTGCTTCCTGCGAACCGGAGATGCGACCATCAAAAGCAGAGCTGGCCTGGGCTAAGCGGCGTTTCGGGATCCGTCCGGCCTCGTAGGCGTGGCGGCCCGCGATCACGGCGTGCTTCATCGCGGTGGCCATCTGGACCGGATTGTGAGCGCGGGTGACTGCGGTGGCGAGCAGTACTGCGTCGCAGCCGAGTTCCATGGCCAGTGCCGCATCAGAGGCGGTGCCGAGGCCTGCGTCGAGGATGACGGGAATCCCGGCCCGTTCCACGATGAGCTCGATGTTGTGCGGATTAAGGATCCCGAGCCCGGTGCCGATCGGGGCGCCAGCAGGCATGACCGCGGCGACGCCGACGTCCTCAAGTCGGCGGGCTAGCGCCGGGTCATCGTTGGTGTAGGCGAAAACTTGAAAGCCTTTGGTGACCAGCTGATCTGCGGCGTCGAGGAGCTCTATGCCGTCGGGTAGCAGGGTGTCTTCGTCAGCGATGACTTCGAGTTTGATCAGGTTCGTTTCCAGCGCTTCGCGGGCAAGTTCCGCGGTGAGGACGGCATCGCGGGCGCTAAAGCAGCCAGCAGTGTTGGGCAGCGCCTGGATGTGGTTGCGTTTGAGCAGCTCAAAGATGCTCGCTCCCGTTGCGGGGTTGTAGCGGCGCATCGCCACGGTAGTTAAAGCGGTGCCCGATTCGATGAGTGCCCGTTCCAGGGTGGTCAAGGAGGTTGCGCCGCCGGTGCCCATGATCAGGCGGGATTGTGCCAGAAATTCCATGGTGCTACCCGCCCTGCGCTGCTGTGACGATTTCGACATCGCCTGCTACCGGGGTGTCCTCCCAGCGACTCTTGGGTACCACGGCGCCGTCGATTGCCACCGCGATTCCGGCGGTGCGTCCGATTTGCGCCTGGATGAGCTGCTGCACTGTTTCCCCTGGGGTGGGTCGGTAGGGAGAGCCGTTTACTGTTGTCATCTCTTCTCCTCGAATCGAAATGGGTTGATGGCGGCGGCCGTTTCAGCAGGAATCTGCACACCGAGGACGATGTCCGCTGTGAGTTTGGCGCCGATCGCGGCAAGCAGGATGCCGTGGCGAAAATAGCCGGTAGAGACGGTGGTGTTCGTAGCGATGCGACCGATCATGGGGACATCATCGGGTGAACCAGGGCGGGCGCGGGCCGTCATCTCGGCAATGGTGCATTCCCACAGGGAGGGAAGGATGTGGTGGGCGTCGCGAAGCAGCTGGTGGACGCCCTCCGCGGACACTCCGGGGCCATCCTCGCGGGAGGTCGCGCCGAGGACCACGGTGCCGTCGCTGCGCGGGACAAGATAGACAGGGCGACCACGCACCACTGCCCGGACGGTGCGGCTGATCAGCGGTTGGAGGTGCGCGGGTACGTTGAGTCGCAGCACATCGCCGTAGACCGGGCGCAGCGGCAGCGCCGGCAGCCCCGCGATGTCGGCGGTGTGCAGCCCCGCAGCGACAACGATGTGGTCGGCGGCGTAACTGCTTGTCGACGTCCGTACCTGCGTATCCACCCGCACCACCTCTTCCCGCACCACGCGATCCCCGAGTAGGTGCAGCAAGGCCGCGCAGAACTTCCGGGGGTCAATCTGGTGGTCTCCCGGGATGTGGACCGCCCCCAACACGCCGGGCCCGAGGGCTGGTTCCATGCGACGGGCCTGCGTGGCAGTGAGGCGTTCTACTGCGCCGATCTCGGATTGCAGTTCGACGAGTTCGGAGAGGGTGACACGATCGGCCGCGTCACCCGCACAGACGAGGGTTTCGGAGGTGAGGTAGCCAACGTCCATGCCGGAAGCCTCGGTCACTGAGGCGACGAGCGCTGGGTAAAGCTGCTTCGACTGTGCCATGAGGGGATACAGCGTCGGTTGATCCCACACGACCTCAGAAACGGGGGCGAGCATCCCAGCGGCAGCAAAGCTGGCCTCGGAGACCGGTGCTGGGTCAAAAACTTGTACGGTGTGGCCGCGTTGCTGCAGCTCCCAGGCCGTCGATAAGCCGACGATGCCGGCGCCCACGATTGCGACATGCATGGTTTTCATCCTTCCTACGGCGGCATGACCCGCATCAGGTGTGGTGGTCGGCGCGTATCGCGCGCCCTCTCAGCCCCCTCGGGTATTTCTCCTAGGGGCTCCCACGGACTTTCTGACACCTACTATAGAGCTCATGGATCGCCCAGAACGCCTAAAGCAGCTTTCCGAAGCCCGCCTGTACCTATGCACCGATGCCCGTACCAAACGGGGGGACCTGCGTGAATTTTTGCACGAGTGTTACGCATCCGGCGTGGATATCATCCAACTGCGGGACAAGAAGCTGGAAGCCCGCGCTGAGATCGCGGCGCTGGAAATTCTGGCGGAGGTAGCGCAGGAACACGGCAGAATGTTTGCGGTTAATGATCGCGCGGATGTGGCGCTGCTGGTGGGCGCTGACGTGTTTCACGTTGGCCAAGGCGACCTCAGTACGCAGCAAGCGCGCCGGGTGCTTGGGTCCGAGGTGCTCATCGGGCGTTCGAATAACTCGGTGGCACAGTTCGCGGCGTCTAACGCTGATCCTGGCCTGGACTATGCCGTCATCGGGCCGGTGTGGCCCACGCCGACTAAGCCAGGCCGACCAGCAGTGGGACTCGACGTGGTCGCAGAATGCTCGGAGATCGCGGGCGAGAGGCCGTGGTTCGCCATCGGCGGCATCTCCCCCGACACCGTTGGACAGGTGCGCGCGAGCGGGGCCCGTGGCGTGGTGGTGGTACGCGCGCTGACCGAGGCGGCGTCGATCCCGGAGGCCGCCCACGCGCTGCGCGGCACTGAGTAGTTAAGTCAGTTCGGCGATCAGCAGCTCGGCGAGCTCCTGAGAGGACTGCGGATTTTGGCCGGTGAAGAGGTTGCCATCCTGGACAACCTTGGGGCGCATCGGCAGCAACGCCTTCTGATAGTTCATGCCGGCTGCTTTGAGTCGGTCCTCTAGCAGCCATTTCGCCTTCTTCGCCGCCGGGTTGATGATCTCCTCCGCGTTGGAAAAGGCCGTGACATTCTTATTGGCGAAGGGCGTTTGGCCAGTGGCTTCGTCGATGGTGGCTAGGAGCGCTGCCGGAGCGTGACACAGCAGTGCCAGCGGTCGGCCGGAGGCGAGTCGCTGGGAGAGGAGCTCTCCGGAAGTCTTGTCATAAGCGAGGTCCTCCATGGGGCCGTGTCCACCGGGGTAAAAGATCAGGTCGAATTCATCTGGGTTGATGTCTGCGAGGTCGCGTGGGTTACTCAGCTGCGGCTCCAACTCGGCGAGCTTTTCCTTGAACTTGGCAGCCGCCGACGGCAGCACACCACCCTTGATGCTCAGGCTGGTTTCATCTACCGTGGGCGTTTTGCCGCCTGGGGTGGCAAAGGTAATCTCCATTCCCGCGTTTTGGAAACATTCATAGGGAGTGAGCAATTCTTCCGCCCAGAATCCGGTCGGATAGGTCGAGCCGTCTGCCAGAGTCCAGTGATCTGCGGCACTCACGACCATCAGTACGTTTGCCATAGTTCAGCCTCCTCGATTTGTGCTTTTTCAGTGCGGTGGCACCGAGGATACGGGACATTTGGCGGCTATATCAACAATGAAATTCTGTTTCCCCGGGAACTTTCGGGCGGGGCAATCTGGGGTTAACCGAAACGTCCATCGGGGAACCTATCGGTGTTGGAACCCGACTACTACCCCGTGATTACACAAGCCAACTCATATCTGCGCGCCAGCGTGCGCAGACTTCATCTCATCGCCGGCCTCCTGGTCGGCCCGTTCATTCTGGTAGCCGCGCTCACCGGCTTCTTCTATGCCTTCGCCCCTACCGCGGAGCAGGTGGTCTACCACGATGCCTACGTCGCGCAAACCCCCGGCACTTCGCGGCCGCTGAGTGAACAGACTGCGGTAGCGCAGCGCGAGCATCCTGACCTCAAGGTCTCCGCTGTGCAGGTCAAAGACGGTGCCAACACCAGGGTGTTGTTCAAGGACGAGTCGCTGCCGAGCAAAAGCTACCGGCAGGCAGTGTTCGTGGACCCAGTATCCCTGGAGGTCAAAGATCAATTCATCCAGTACGGCAGCTCTAATGCTTCCCCACTGCGTACCTGGCTCAGCCGCGGTCACAAGGACCTGTGGCTAGGCGAACCAGGACGGATCTACTCCGAATTGGCCGCCTCCTGGCTCGGAGCACTCGCGATCGCCGGCCTGTACCTGATGCTCACGCAGCGGGTGAAGCAGAAGCGAATGAGCGTGCGACGACACAGCCAGCTCGGCGCGTGGCTGTTTCCGGGGCTGCTGTTCCTCACTGTCACTGGGTTGACGTGGTCGCTCGTTGCGGGCGAGAACATCGGCAAGGTGCGCAAGATGCTGAACTGGATGTCGCCGACACCGCCGTCGCAAAGCGAGATGGTGCCCTTTGATCAAACACTGGCCGTGGCTCGCGAACAGGGGCTGACGGGCATGCTGGAGCTGAGCTCGACGGGCGTAGCCAGGGAGTCGCGCGGCCCATTCCGCTTCGCGATTGACCAGGTCATCGTCGGGCCAGATGGGCAACTGGTGGGCCGCATCGACTTCGAGCAGTGGCCACTGGCCGCCAAGCTCACCAACTGGCTGATCGAACTGCACATGGGTATTTTGTTCGGCATTTGGTCGGAGATCGCGCTTGGGTTGCTGGCCGCGGGCATCATCGTCATTACGGTACTGGGCTACGTGGCGTGGTTCCGCTCCGCGCGCAAGGGCCTGCCGAAGCCGGTGCGTTTCCAGCCAGTGCTAGCGGTGTTGCTGGTGATCTACGCGGTGTTCGCGCCGCTGTTCGGCATCTCGCTGCTCGCATTCGTGCTTATCGACGTCCTGCTACAACTCTCCCGGCGCCGAGCGAAAACTAAAGAAGCTGTGAACGCATAACAAAACCCGCTGACCTACCGCATCTGGACAGGTCAGCGGGTTTCTTGTTAGAGCTGGTTACTTGAACATGCCCAGCTTGCCGAACTTCTCCGCGAGGAGGTAGTACACGGCGAGGCGGCCGTTCTTAGTGCCGTCCTTCATCTTGGCGCCGACGGCCTTGATGGCCTCGTCCAACTTCTCATCGGACTCGGTGAGGCCCAGCTTCTTCTTCAGGAAGTTCTCGCGCACCGTCTTGAGTTCCTCTTCGTCGCTGAAAGAGACGTAAGCGGCGTCAGCGTTGGAGAGGGTCAGGCGGTAGGTCTTGAGCATGCTTTCGAGAACAGCGTCGTCGGCTTTAGGTGCGTACTTCTTGACGTCTGCGATCCAGTCCTTAGACATACAGCGTCTCCTTATTTTGTGAGAGGAACAGTTGCCTTAATCCTAGCGTCGTTAGAGACACCGAAGAATAGTTTTATGTTTACTTGTTAGCTATTTCTCTGCTGGATACGCGCATAGTTCAGGGCTTTAGCCCCTGGCCTGCAGGAATGCTTGCGCCGCTGTGAAGCTGTGTTCGGCGGCGAGCTCGCCATCGATATGGAAATCCTGGCCTGCCTGCGGGCCACACAGGTCAGAAACCGCGCGCAGAGACACCCATGGCACTCCCGCGGCGTAGCAAGTTTGCGCCATAGCGGCCGTCTCCATGTCCGTGGCGATGGCTTCCGGGAAGCGTCCGCGCGCCTGCTCCACGTTGGCTGCCGTAATAAACGCATCCGCGGAGACTATCCGGCCGGTCTTATGCGGCCGGTCTAGCGTTGGGACGGTCAGCGCGTTATATGACACCGGCATGCCCGGTACCTGACCCGGCTCGTAGCCAAAGGCGGTGGCATCAGCCATGGAATAGATCGCGTTGGTCGCCACCGCGATCTCGCCGACCTGAATGTCCACGTGCAACCCGCCGCAGGTGCCGGCCGCGATGACGAGCTCGGGGTCGTCGGCAAGCATCAGTGCGCGGGCCGTGCCAGCCGCCGCGTTGGCCAAGCCGATACCGGTGATGGCGACGAGCTTATCGACGCCAAAGTGAAACTGCTGGTTGCCGATGGTTTCGACTTTGTGGTCGCTCGGTAGTTCGGCGAGGAACGGCGCTGCCTCCATCTCCATCGCGCACTGGATGATGATCACGCCATGACCTCGGTCCACTCGGCCTTCTTGGCCAGGAACTTCTTCGCTTCCTCCTGCGCACCCTCCAAAGAGTGGTTCGCGCCCCAGCCGCACTGGATCTCATTGGCGGCCGGAACCTCGGTTGCTACGAGGATGTCATTCATGGTCTTTTCCAGAATCCCCAGGAAATCGTCCATCTCCACCGCGAGGGTCAGGGCATAAAAACCGGTCTGGCAGCCCATTGGGGAGAAATCGATCAGCTTGTCAGTGTGGTTGCGCATCAGCTCGGCGCTCAGGTGCTCCAAGGAGTGGATCGCCGGCATGTCCAGGTGCTGCTGGTTGGGCTGCGCGAAGCGAACATCGTACTTAATCAGGACGTCGCCACCAGGCAATTCCTTGCGATCCGCCACCCGCACATACGGGGCCTTCACGGCGCGGTGGTCAAGGTTAAAGGACTCTACGTTCATGCGATCAGTCATGAGTTTCAGTGTAGCGGGGCTTTTCGACCTCAGTTGACCCCCTAGCTTGTTTATGAAAACAGCGTAGTTTTAAAAAATAGTGGTCTGCGAGAGAGGGCTTAAATGTAAAAAGGTGGGAGTTTTACAAATGGGAGGCTCGAGGGTGAAATTGAACCCTTCGGGAAGGCATGGAAGCATATTGGCGGTAGAAGGGGACGACTATCGGCAATGGTCGTTCTAGTCGTTACCGGATGGTGGGATAAAGGATCCCTATTCCGCTGCTCGCCGGTAGGCGCGAAGTTTGCTAGTTGGTGGAGCCGTCGCCTCCACGAGTCCTGCTTCGATGAGCTCCTTGATTCGCATTCGCACCGTGGATTCTGTGCGGCCCCATAATTCGGCAAGCTCTGAGGTTTTTCGGGCGACTTGCAGGTCAACGTACTCGTACAATTCGGCAGCTGGTTTGCTGAGCGTAACAGGTGGTTTTGCAGATCCGAGTGCAAATTCTTCTGGGCCGATGGCGAATAACTGGTCGTCGACAAGCAGGCTGGCGAGGGTCTCTCGGGCTTCGTCACTATCGATTCCCAGGTGATCGCGTAGAGACAGGGTAGATACTGAACCGTGCTCTCGGGCGAGAAGAAGTGCGATGTCACTGTGTGGGTTTCTGGTGTGCCCGCGGCGACTGAGCCATGCTTGCGCTTCATCGTTGAGCAAACCGAATCGTGGCAGGATGACCCGGAAGTCACTGATTTCGTTACGGAATACCGGTGCACCCAACCCGTGCTGGGTCATGGAACGGATCATTGCTGGGATACCGCTACCTTGGTTTTCAGCGATGCGCTCACTACGGCCATTGTGCAGGTGGCTCAAAATGGTGGCGAGGACCTCATTGCGGGTGACGGAACGTCCATCGGTGATATTTTCCTCTGTTCGACCGCCCCACAATCCACCTGGATTAACTATTTCAACCCGGTCGGAGTAGATATCGACTGCGACCTGCTCTCCACGTGCGAATGGGCCGTAGTCGCGATGCATCACTGCGTTGGCAATGGCTTCGCGGATAGCCATTTCAGGAATTTCTTTTTGGTCAATTATGGTTCCGTTGGATTCGAGATAACGGGTTTTTAGATTGCCCATGACTTCGGTGGCGGCTGACTCGATTGCTTCTGGGATTGCACCGTCGCATCGTCTTCTTGATACGAATCGAAGTCCGCGCTCCCCAGAAGATTTCACGGTTGAAGGGTGGGTGGTGACGTCGATGAACAATTGGGGGAAGAACCTTTGCGGATATCGGCCCAGTGCAAGCAAGCCAGCGACTGTCGGATGAAGTGTTTGTACGTCGTCGTAATCGAAGGCGTTCACAAATCTCTTCAACTCATCTTGGTCGCGTGCTACTGAAAAAAAGTCGGGATCCTTCTGCTCGATATGCGGTGATCACCGTTTGCAGCGCGACTTCATCAATGTCATTCGAATCCGCTTCGGGTACAACCCTGCGGTCCGTAGGGTCTTGCCTGAGCCAGGTCTGTAAGGAATGAATTTCGTAGCCGTTCATGAGCTTGTCGGCATCTAATATCCGCTTGTAGCTGCCTTTAGCCAAGTTCCTACTAGTGACGTAACAAGGCATCTGTGAGGAAAGCTGCGGATCATCACGCATTGGTTCTACGTCGATGACGATGAGTTCGTGGTCTTCAAATCGGATTTCGTGCAGTGTGTGTCGAGGCACCGGGGTCACTTTCGGAGCAGCAGTAGCCGCAGTATCGAAACCATCAATCAATTCAGCTTTGATCTTCGCCGATTGAAATTTCGGATCAGGTGAGAATCCTGAACCCTCGTCTAACCCGAGAATGATCAAACCACCATCAGTGTTGGCAAAAGCGCTAACCGTTTCCCATAGTGCTTTGCCGACATGGTCACGCATACGTTTTGCCTCGACCCGCGCATTATCAGACCTGGCTGCGCGCATCTAAGAGATCTGTTGGGCGATCAGTTCATCGAAATGATCTGGTGTCATTTGTGATTCACCTGCACTGATTTTAGTAGTGATGGCAGTAATTGAGTAGTGATTTTAGTAATGAAAGGGCAAAATTAGAAGTGAAGGTACGTAGTGATGAAGCGAAATTTAGTAATGATTCTCCGGTAGGGGACGAGTGAAATAGCTCGACATTGTGCCAACAAAGCTGCGGTTGTGAACAAGATCGGTGGCGACCGCTCCATCAAGTACCGGCTCCGCTAGTCAATCATTACGCAGGTCAGCGCAGATAAATACAAGGGGGAGACAGTGCTTTTCTTGCCTGTCGCTGCCCTCTAGAGTGGGTCCTATGGATCAAGAGCCGAACCTCCACGACCTCACCCGCGACGTCGCGCTGCAGCTGGCGAGCACCCAGGAGATGCCCTTCGCGGGCACGTGGGAGGCCTTCAAGATCCGGGGCAAGTGGTTCGCGCTTATGGGCTACTACAACGGCAAGCGCATCCTGAACGTGAAGGTCGACCCTTTCGAAGGTGAAATGCTGCGGCAGCAGTATCCCGGCATTACGCCTGGATATCACATGAATAAGCGGCATTGGATCACGATCACTGAGGGCGAAGGAGTGCCGGATGCTCTGGTCAAAGAGCTGGTCCAGGATTCCTACCGGCTCGTCGCGCCTGCACAAGCGCCAACCTGAAAACCCCGTGCGCTATGATTCGACTATCAATTACAGGAAACCATGTGCAATAGCCCGTTGAGGGCTAAGAAAGCGTACCGCTAATGAAAGTGCGGGTTGCCACGTTGCCGCTGGCGGTGCTCGTTTTGGTCGTCGTCACGCTGCTTGCGCTGCGGCTGGGTCCGGTGGACATCCCGCTGGCCGAGCTGCCCGGGAACCTGGTGGTCCGTACGATCCGACTGCCACGGGTGATCCTGGCCGGGCTGGTGGGGGCCGCGCTGGCCACGGCGGGTGCCCTGATGCAGACCGTGTTCCACAACCCGCTGGCGGACCCGGGCATCATCGGGGTGTCCGCCGGTGCCTCCCTCGGGGCGGTGCTGACCATAGTGAGCGGGGCGAGCCTGCTCGGGGCCTGGTCTGTCCCGGCAGGCGCTTTTGCCGGTGCGCTGCTGACCGTCGCGGTGGTGTACTTGATCGCCAGCACGCGTCGCGCGGCGGACCCGGCGACCCTGGTACTGGTCGGCATGGCCGTCACTTCCCTGATGGGTGCGATCATCTCGGCTGCGGTGGCCAATGCGCCGCATGATTCAGACCTGCGCAGCGTGATGTTTTGGCTCAACGGCGACTTGGTGGCGCGCACCTGGGGGCACGTGCAGGTGGCCACCCTGCCGATCCTGGTGGCGATCGGCCTGTCGTGGCTGCTGGCTCGGGACCTGAACGTGCTGCTGCTGGGCGAGGACACGGCGCAGTCGAGCGGGCTGTCGGTTAAGGAGCTGCGGGTGATGGTGCTGGCCCTGGCGGCCCTGATGACGGCGACGGCGGTGGCGGTCAGCGGCACCATTTCCTTTGTCGGCCTGGTAGTGCCGCACCTGATTCGCATTGTGCTCGGCCCGGATCACCGCCTGCTGCTGCCGCTCGCGGGCGTGCTGGGCGGCACTTTTGTCATTGGCGCGGACATCGTGGCGCGGCTGCTGTTCCAGCCGATTGTGCTGCAGACCGGTACTGTGGTGGCGTTCGTTGGCTCCCCGATCTTCCTCTACCTGCTGCTGCGCACCCGTAACTCGCGGCGGGGGCTGGGACTATGAAAGGGCTCGCGGTCGGCGGCCTCAGCGCAGGTTTTGGGTCCCCCGTGGTCCGCGACGTCTCTTTCGTGGCGCCGGCGGGCCAGGTCACGGCGCTGGTCGGCCCGAACGGCGCCGGCAAGTCCACCTTGCTCGCGGCGATTGCGGGCGTGCTCCCCTGCTCCGGCGAGTTGCTTATCGACGCCCACAGCATCCAAGGCCTCAGCGCCAGGCGGCGCGCCCAGCAGATCGCCTTCGTCCCGCAAGACACAGCTCTGACCATCGGGTTTAGTGCTGCGGAGGTGGTGGCGCTGGGCCGCTACCCGCACCGCGGTCGCTGGTCCCTTGAAACACAGCATGACCGGGAGGTGACCGCGGGAGCACTGGAGGCCGTCGGCGCCGCACATCTGGCAGAGCAGCCGGTCAGCGAGCTCTCGGGTGGCGAGCGTCAGCTTGTCCACATCGCGCGTGCCCTCGCCCAAGACACCCCGGTGCTGCTCCTCGACGAGCCCGTCTCCGCGCTGGACTTGCGGCATCAGGTGGTTGTCCTCGAGTTGCTGCGCCGGCTGGCTAGCCGCCACGTTGCTGTGGTGGTGGTCCTCCACGATCTCAACCTGGTCGCCCGCTGGTGCGATGGAGCCGTGCTGCTGGGCCAAGGTCGCGTGCGCGCCGCTGGCGCCGTCGCGGATGTCCTCACCTCTCCCATTCTGGAAGAGGTCTACCAGATCCCGCTCGCAGTGTCGCGCAATCCGCACACCGGTTGCCTAGTCCTCACCCCGAAACCGACCTCATAACTAAATACCAATAATTTCAAGGAAAGAAGGACAACGATGAGGAAGACTATCGTCGCCGCGCTGCTCGCAGCGTGTGCAGCATGCACGGCGTGTACCGCGCCAGCGCCACAGGAGGCTGGCTCGGGCCCGGCGTCGACAAGCGCGACGGTGGCGTTCCCGCGCACCGTCCGGGTTGGGGAGGCGGACGTCACCGTGCCCGCGAAACCGCAGCGCATCGCGGTGCTCACCCCGGACCTGACCGCCTTGGCGCTGCCGCTGGCGGGCAAGGAGCGCGTGGTCATGGCCGCTGAGATGAACCCGGAACTAGGACAGGTGGCGGCGGACGCCAACTCGATCGAACACGTGCTCAAAGTCGGCGCGCCCGTGGACCCGGAGCACATCCTTTCCGCCAGCCCCGACCTAGTGCTGATTAGCGCCCGCAGCGACAGCGAAAAGGATGCCACCGCGATGCTGCGGGACGCCGGGCTGCCCCTGGCCGTCGTGTCCACCGACGCCTGGACCGGCATCGATGACATTCTCACTCACATTGGCGAGGTGTCGCAGCTCCTTGGCGAGGAGGCGGCGGGCGAGCAGATGCGCGCCGACATCACGCAGCGACGCGCGGCAGTCAAGCACGCCACCAGCACGCCGAGCGTTGCCACCATCGTGCACCGCGGCGGCAAGGACATGATCATGGGCAAATCCACCATCCTCAACGGTCTCGTGCGAGAGGCCGGCGGCCGGCCGATCATCGACACCCTCGGCGCGCCGGGCTCTGTGCCCGCCGACCCGGAGGCGCTGCTGAAGGCCAACCCCGAGGTCATCATCGTCCAGAAATACCGTGGCCGGGGCGCCGATGAACTGCGGCCGCTGCTGGATAACCCTGCCCTGGCGCAGGTACCCGCAATCAAGAACGGCCGCGTCTACTACGTTGACTCCGCCACCACCGGCGTGACCTCTGCCGCGGGCATCGTCGACGGCCTGGAGCAGGTGGCCGGGTTCTTGAGCGAAGGCTAGCTCTTCGAGGTCGCCAGGAAGCAGGGCTTTCGGATCTAGCGTGGTGAGTCTGCGCGGCTGGGATGAATGGAAAGTTGCAATTGTGGCCATTGAGAGAGATTCTTGATTGCTTAAATAAAAAAAGGAGTTCCTCATGTCACTTTCTTCCCTGCTTGACGCAGGCACGCTCCTCCAAGGCTTTGGCCCCTGGGCACTTGCTGGCATCGCCCTGGTGGTGTTCATCGAGTCCGGTGTGCTGTTCCCCTTCCTGCCTGGAGACTCGCTGCTGGTTACCGCCGCGATCCTGCGCCATGACCTGCGCCTTACTGTCATCGTTTTGATTATCGTGGCAGCTATCGCTGCGATTGCGGGCGACCAGGTGGGGTTCTGGCTCGGACGTCGCTTCGGGCGCGGCCTGTTCAAAGACGATGCCCGCATCCTCAAGACAGACCACCTGAACCAGGCTGAAGCATTCTTTGCCCGCCACGGCTCATTCGCGTTGGTCCTGGGCCGCTTCGTCCCGATCGTGCGCACCTACGTGCCGCTCGCAGCTGGCACCGCGGACATGCCCTACCGCAAATTCCTCGGCTGGAATGTCCTCGGAGCGCTTGGCTGGGTCATCTCCATGACGATGGTCGGCGTGCTGCTTGGTGACATCCCGGGTATCGCGCACCGTATCGACGCCATCATGCTCGTCATCGTCGGCCTATCGGTGCTCCCGATTGTCATCTCTGCGAGCGCCAAATGGATCAAGTCCCGTCGCGCCGTACCAGTTCCTATCGAAAGCTAGGAAATGCTCGAATGGTTCGGGGAGATTTCCCTTACTGAAAGCCCCGCACCGTATCTGATCTACATCATGCTCGGTGGCTCGATGCTCATTGCGGCAGCGGGCTGGGCTGGGCAGCGAAAGCGTACCCTCAAAGCCGCCATGCTGGCTGTGGGCGCGGCACTCACCTGTTGGTTGATTCTGGAGGTGGCTTGGAAGCCCTTCCCGGATCGCATTCCATGGCAGATCTACGTAGCCGGCGCTGGCGCATCCTTCGTGCTGTTCAGCGCCTTCTTGCAGCGGGGTCGCCGTCGCCTCCTAGCAGCGCTCACAGTATTCGCCATCGCCGGCGCGTGGGGCGTATTCAACCTGGAATTCCAGGAATACCCCACCGTCCGCTCACTGGAGCCCCGGCCGGTTGCTGCACCGATGGACTACGAGACTTTCCAGAGCACCTACGAAGCCGCCCGGCAGGCACCGCAACTCGACGGCCGTGAGGTAGGAGCCCTGGTGACCGTTGACCTCGATGCAACCCAGTTCACGCATCGCCCCGCGATCGCCTATCTGCCACCGGCCTACTTCACTCGTCCTGATCTCAAGTTGCCAGTCTTAGTGCTGATGGCCGGTAACCCCGGCAAACCCCAGCAATGGTTTGATTCCGGTGGCGCTGCGATCACTCTCGATGACTACCAAGCCACCCACGGTGGGATTTCACCGATCGTCGTGAGCGTCGATGGCACCGGTTCGATGACTGCGAATCCGATTTGTGTGGATGGCCCGACCGAGAAGGTCCAGACCTACCTGGCGGTGGACGTCCCAGCCCAGCTGAAAGAAAAATTCCGGGTGGATCCGAATCAGCAACGGTGGACGATTGGCGGGCTGTCCTATGGCGGCACGTGCTCCTTGCAGATAGTCACGAATGCGCCGGACTCCTATGGCACGTTCTTGGACTTCTCGGGGCAGCGGGAGCCAACCGTGGGCGATCACAGCAAGACGGTGCAGCAATTCTTCGAGGGTGATGAGGATGCCTATCAGGCGGTGAACCCGGAACGTCTGCTCGAAGACGCGGCGGGGACCAGAAAGTACGCCCAGCTGCAAGGCCGCTTCATCGCTGGGGCGAAAGACTCGCATGCCCGCGAGGACCTCAGCGAGTTGAACCGCAAAGCGCAGGAAGCCGGAATGCAGAGCAGTTATGCGGAAGTCCAAGGAGGCCACAGCTACCAGGTGTGGCGGGTGGCGTTGCGGGAAAACCTTGATTATGTCGCTGCACGGGGAGGGCTGAAATGAAGCTACTAAGACAGATGCCAATCAGCATTTCAGCGATCGTGCTGTTGTGGGCGTTGCAGGCCGGGTTTGGTTTCGAATCCGCCAGGATGCGTGACGGCTTGGGATTCGGCGTCGACACGCACTCGCCGTGGTGGACCGTTGCCACTTCCGCGCTGACCGCAACAACCTGCTCTGGCGCGGTCTTAGCGACGCTGGCGCTAGTGGTGTTCGGTGGAGTAGCTGAACGCCAGCTCGGTGCCAAGGCCTATCTCGCGGTCGCAGTGGGTGCGCACCTAGCGGGCTTGGGCTTGGGCGCGGCGACGGCCCGCCTGCTTGAAGCTGGTGGACTGTACTGGGGCACAGCGCTGGAGCTCGAGCGCGTGCTCAATCCCTTCGTGTGGCTGTGTGGGGCGACGATGTATGCGAGCGCCAAGATGGGGCCGATGCGGCGACATCGCCTGCGCACGATCTTCTTCGCGCTCACTATCACACTGATTCTCTACGCGGGTGTGATGGCGGACTTCGCATTCTTCTTTGCCACCCTGGTGGGCTGGGCTGCAGGCCAGTGGCGGTACCGCCTTGGACTTGTCCGACCCATTATTTCTATCCGAGAGTCCCGCATCCTCGTTGCACTGGTATTCGGCGCGGTCTTCGTAGGTCCGCTGCTATCGAGCCTAAACCCGGATGCCACTGCGCCTTTCGCCAACGCGGCCTCCTTCATCCTCCCGCACACGTCGAGCGATCACGTCAGTTGGTTGTGTGAGAGGAAGCCCGATTCACGCGCCTGCCTGCATGCCTTGGCGCAGCTGCGCGTGGCTGGCATCGGTCCATTTGTGGCGAATCTGATGCCCCTGGTTGTGGTCGTGGTGATCGCGCTCGGCCTCGTGCGGGGTCGCAGCCTGGCCCTGAAGGCCGGGGTGATTGCTAATCTGTGCGCCATCGCTGCGATAGCTAATGAACTGCGGGTCCTGGGGCAATTCACTGTCCCGCTCGCCTGCTACCTGGCATTGCCCTGGTTGGCATCGAGTGTGCTCCTCCTGCTACGGCGGGATCTGTTCCGGGTCGAGCTAGTAGCACGCCGGCGCTGGCGCTTTGTCGGGGCACTTTTTGCCTGGTGGCTGCTCACAGCGGTGGTGTGGCTGGTGGGTGCGCGACTACTGATCGGAGGGTCGTGGCTGGATATCGCTGCCGCTACCCCACTGCGCTACATTCCGCCGATGGTCGGGAAGTTTGCCACCTTTGATGTGCTCCCAACGTCTGCGGCCGCTTGGGTACTCACCGAGTGGACTGGCATCGTGTTCTGGCTGGGATTCATCGCGCTGTTTCAGCGCGTGCTGCAGCGCCCGGCCGATCCGGGGCTCGCCCAGGAGCGGGCATTGGCGCGGTCTATGCTGCAGCGTGGCAGCGGCGATCACCTTTCGTGGATGACCCTGTGGCCGGGGAATTCCTATTGGTTTGGCCCGGACGGCTATGTGGCCTATCAGCTGCACAACGGTATCGCCGTGACCGTGGGCGAGCCGGTGAGCTGCGGTGGCTCCATCGCAGACCTGGCGAGCGAATTCGAAAGAGAGATCTACGCTACTGGTGCCCAAGTTGCCTGGTATTCGGTGCGCGCTGATTTCGCAGCCTCGCGCTCGGGCTGGGACAGCGTACTGGTGGCAGAGGAATCCGTCGTAGCGGTGCGGGAAAGCCCCGAGTTCAAGGGCAAGAAGTTCCAGGACATCCGTACCGCCCGCAACCGTGCCGAAAAGGAAGGCATCCGCTGCGAGTGGACCACGTGGGCTGATTGTTCGCTCAGCACGAGAGCACAGATCACCGCGATTTCTGAGGACTGGGTATCCGAGAAAGCGCTACCGGAGATGGGCTTTACCCTCGGCGGGCTTGCAGAGCTCGACGACCCCGAGGTGCGCCTGATGTTGGCCTTCGATGCGGAAGGGACCGTGCATGGTGTGACGAGCTGGTTGCCGGCTCACTGCGATGGCGCCGTTGCGGGGCTAGTGCTGGACTTCATGCGTCGCCGCGCGGATGGCTTCCGCCCCGTGGTGGAATTCCTCATCGCCTCGACGCTGGAGCAGGCGCACCAGGACGGCCTGACCTGGGTCTCCCTGTCTGGAGCGCCACTAGCGGCCGCCGGGTCGGGCACACTCGGGCAGGTACTTGATCGAGTCGGCCATGCGCTCGAGCCACTCTATGGCTTCCGCTCGCTGGCAGCGTTCAAGAAGAAGTTCAACCCCGATCATGAGCAGTGGGTGCTCGCCTACCGAGACGAATTCTCCCTGCCAGCGATCGGCATGGCGGTGTCCAAGTGCTATCTGCCGAACACCTCGGTAGGTGACCTCATGGTTGCCATGCGTGCGCGTGGCTCATAGTGGTGGCGGGGTTAGGCGTCGAAAAGCGCCTGCCCGACGAAGTTGTCGCCGTCCTTGATTCCGCCGGGTACGAGGTAGAGCCCCGTGGCCACATGCTGGATGTATTCGGTGAGGAGATCATCCGTCATGCGGGACAGCACCGGGATGAAGTTGGTCTGCGGGTTGGCAACGTAGGCGATGAAGACCAGCCCAGCGTTGAGACGGCCGAGGTAGTCGATACCTTCGGTGTAGTTGTAGCCGCGACGCAGCATCCGCGCTCCCCCGTTGTTCGACGGGTGCATGAGCGTGACGTGTGACTTCGGATCCATGGCGGGATGTTGGAACTCG
The DNA here is from genome assembly GCF_037482625.1 of Corynebacterium sp. H128. Taxonomy (NCBI): domain Bacteria; kingdom Bacillati; phylum Actinomycetota; class Actinomycetes; order Mycobacteriales; family Corynebacteriaceae; genus Corynebacterium; species Corynebacterium sp. H128. Next base: position 120,171 of record NZ_JBBHKW010000007.1, read on the forward strand.
GGCGGAGTGAATTCCTCCCCGCCCGACAGTGGTGCGCCTTCATTCTTATCGCGGCCGAACACGTTCTCCTGGGTGTCTAGGGAAAGCTCATCCCAGACCTCCATCATCATCTTGATCTTGCGTAGGCACAGGTAGGAGCCGCCGTCGGCCCAGCTGCCATCGCTAATCCACAGATGTTTGTTCAGTTCGCTGTCGGGTTCTTCGGCGACGATGTTGGAGGTGCCGTCCTTGAACCCGAACAGGTTTCGTGGGGTTTCCTGATCCTCGGAGGTGGAGGAGGTGCGGCCGTAGCCGAGCTGCACCCAGCGCACCGAGGCCAGGCCAAAAGCTATGCGTTTGAACTGGTGTAGCGCGTGGAGCACCACCATGGGGTCCTCACCACAGATCTGGATGATGAGGTCGCCGTGGGAAGCGTCCTGGTTCAGGTATTCCGCACTCATGCGGGGAATACCGCCCCGCAGCGGCTCAGGCATGCGGTGGGCGAGCTGGTAGCGGTCGCCCTTCGTGGAGTGCTCGAAGAGAGAAGCGCCGAAGCCGAAAGTGATGCTCAAGGAGGCGGCACTGTATCCCATCGCCTCCCCTGTATCGTCCGGCGGCACATCGCGCCGGGCCTTGGGAGTGTTGATGAGCTCGCCTGCCTGCATCCGCTCGGCTGCGGTGGTCCACTTGGTGAGCAGGTCGATCAGGTCCTCGCGCAGGGTGGCGGTCATGTCGAAGGCCACCAGGATCATCTGCTGCTGGGCCGGGGTGAGGATGCCGGATTGGTGCTGGCCACGAAAGGGCACCGGCTCGCTGCTTGCCGACGGCGTTAGCCGCGCAGCCCCGAAACCAAGGCCTGCGGCGCCGAGGCCCAGCGCGCCCGCGCCGAGGAATGATCGACGGGAAATCACTTGACGATGGCCTCCGTCAGCTTGGCCAGTGGCACGCGCAGGGCATCCACCTGGTCGGAGAGCTCGCGGCGCTGCTTTTCATCGAGCTTGTCGTAAGACACGTAGCCCTCGCCCTCCTGGTACTGCTTCAGTGCCTGCTCTAGGGCGGTGAAGCGTGCCGAGATGGTCTTGGCTAGATCTGGGTCAGTCTGCTTGGCCAGTTCTTCGACGTTGCCGAAGGCAACCTTGGCGCCCTCGACGTTGGCGGCGAAGTCCTGCAGGTCAGTGTGGGAGAAGGCCTCTTCCTCACCGGTGATCTTGGAGGTAGCGACTTCTTCGAGCAGGCCGATCGCGCCGTTGGAAATATCATCCAGATTTACCTGGAACTCTGCGGAGTAGACGAGGTCGTAGAGCTTCTGGGTGTCTGCCACCAACTGATCGCCCACTGCGGTGCGGTCCACGGCAGCGCCCTCCCACAGATCCTTCTCGATGACGTGCCAGCCGGTCCACTGGCGATCGCCCTTCGAGTCATCCTCCTGGAAGTCTGCCTCGCGCTCGTCCAAAGCCGGGTCGATATCGCCGAAGGACTCCGCGGTCGGCTCGATGCGCTCGTAGTAGGCGCGGGTCGGGGCGTACAGCGCCTTCGCCTTCTCGACGTCCCCAGCCTTGTAGGCCGCAGCGAACTCCTGGGTCTTGGTCAACAGCTGCCCGGTCTGATCGCGGACATAAGCAGAATAGTTCGTAGTGGCGGCATCGATGAGAGCCTTGTCGTCAGTGTTTACTTCCGCATCAGGGTTCTCGGCGACTGTGAATTCCTTGACGTCGACAAGCGCGCCCACCATGTTGGTCTTGCAGGCGGTGTAGTAGGTGCCTGGCTGCAGCAACACGGTGTAGTCAGTGGTGGTGCCCGGGCCGAGGTTTTCGCGCTCGCCGACGATGCGCAGCTTGTCCTCGGCGAGGATCTCAAACTCGTTGCGGACCGTACCCTTGTTCGCGAGCTTGAAGGACGTGCGTCCGGCCTTTACGTTGTTGGCGGAGACATCGCACTTGTCATCGGTGATCTGCACGCTGAGGGATTCTTGCGCGGCGGTATCGGCGGAATTGGATGCTGGCTCGTTGGCAACGCAGCCCGTGAGTACGAGCACGGAGGCGGACAGCGGGAGGAAGAGACGCTTCATGAACTTGGGTCCTTTAGGTAGTGGCAGTTTTGCGAGCATGTGGCCACGGTTGACGTGCAAAGTACAGTGGCAGCACGATGGCCAGGAAACCGGCCCAGGCGAAAACTTGCAGGTAGGTTGGGGAAACGTTGAAGTTGAACATGGCCTCGAGCAGCACGAACCACCAGCTGGAGACATGATCCTGGAAGGCCGGCGACCAGTCGTAAGCGGTGTGGCCCCAGCCGGGAAGTACGCTGGCCTCCTGGAAATCGCCGATGCCGTAGGAGAGGATGCCCGCGGCAACGATGATGAGCAGCAGCCCGGTGTAGAAGAAGAAGTAACGCAGGTTGATTCGCGCGCTACCTCGGTAGATCAGCCAGCCGATGGCCACCGCCAAGACTAATCCAAGGGCAACACCCAGGGTCGGTTGCCAGAGTTGGGATTGCACATCTGCGCGCAGGGTTGCCCACACAAAAACAGCCGTCTCCACGCCCTCGCGACCGACGGAGATGGCGGCGAGCCAGACGAGCGCCCAGGAGCTCTTGGCGAGGGCCGCATCTGTCTTGCCTGTCAGTTCCGTGCCCAAATGACGGGCATTCTTGGCCATCCAGAAGATCATCCAGGTGACCATTGCCACGGCAATGATCGACAGTGAACCACCGAGGATTTCCTGCCCCTGGAAGCTGAGTGTGTATGGGCCCCAGGTCATGAAAGCGCCCGCAGCCAGCGGAATCGCAATGGCTAGCGCGACACCGAGCCATAGCTTGGGAAGGACATCCCGTCGCCCGACCTTGATTGCGTAGGCAACGAGGATACCTACGATGAGGGAAGCTTCCACGCCTTCGCGCAGGGCTATCAGGAAGTTTGCCAAGAACAAGGACGTGGTCTCTTTTCATGAGGGGACTGCGTGCCCATCTAAAATAACTTCTTTTAGCGCTGGTCAGGTAAGGCTACCCCTATATAGGTAAGGCTAGGCTTTGCTGCAGGATTGAAGTTTAAAGCACTTCTGGAGCTGTAATGCGCCCGGTGGTAATCGCCCCACGACACAGCTGTACGTTGTATCCATCGGCAAGGCCGGAGTTGGGGTTGGGCAAACGCTACAAGTACAGTACGGTTTCGCCTGCGTGACGATCTTATAACATCGCCACTTGGGCTATTTTGGCTGGCTAGGGTGGTCAGCATGGATAAGCGTACCGGCCTTGCCTTGCTCTTTGCACCGCTCGTGTTCGCTGCTGGATGTAGTAGCGGCCCGGCACCGATTGCTGCTGATCCGCGCACTGTCGCCCAGATTTCGGTCACCGGTTCGGCAGAACCAGCGGCACAGAATAGTCATGTGGCTAGTGCGACGGTGCGACCGACGTCGACAAGCAAGCAGCCTGCGGCAGCCATGGAACTGCCGGAGCCGAAAGCTGTGGCTGAGCACTGCCAGCTAAGTCGGATCACCGGTGAGCTGGGACGCCCTGAGACGAAGTCGACACTGGCATTTTGTGATGGAAAATGGGCCAAACTGGGGGCCCAGGGTGAGCATCAGGAGCTATTTGCGCAGTGGAACGGCAGCAAGTGGGAGGGCTTGAAGCCGGACGGCACGCTCCCGAATGGGTCGCTGGCCTCGTGCTATGCGCCGGGGCGTATCGCCAAGCTTGCTGCGCCACCGGAGATTGACCTGCTGCCCTGTCCAGCAGCACAGTGAATTTAATTCCAAGGTGGGCTGCATCCCCGGCGGGGAATCGTTGATAGACTTTCCGGGCGTACCTAATGCTTCTAAAGAAGGGCGCGGAGCAGTATGACTGCACACCAGGTCGGATTCGATCGCGACAAATACATTGCGATGCAATCGCACCACATTAAAGAGCGACGCGACCAGATCGGCGGCAAGCTGTACCTGGAAATGGGCGGCAAGCTTTTCGACGACATGCACGCCTCCCGAGTCCTCCCAGGCTTTACTCCAGACAACAAGATCGTGATGCTGGAGCAGCTCAAGGACGAGCTGGAAATCCTCGTCTGCCTCAGTGCCAAGGACCTGCAGCGCCACAAGGTGCGCGCGGACCTTGGCATCACTTATGAAGAAGACGTACTGCGCCTCATCGACGAATTTCGTGCTGCTGGCTTCCTAGTGGAGCACGTGGTGATGACCCAGATGGAAGATGACAACTCCCAGGGCGCCGCTTTCAAGGGCCGACTTGAGCGTCTCGGGTTGAAGGTATCCATCCACCGCACAATCCCGGGTTATCCCTCCAACACCAAGCTTGTGGTTTCCGAAGACGGCCTCGGCCGGAACGAGTACGCGGAAACGACGCGCGACCTGGTCGTCGTCACGGCACCGGGACCGGGCTCCGGTAAGCTTGCCACCTGCCTGTCGCAGATGTACCACGAGCACCAACGCGGCATCCAGACCGGCTACGCCAAGTTCGAAACCTTCCCAATCTGGAACATTCCGCTCGATCACCCAGTGAACGAGGCCTACGAGGCCGCCACCGTGGACTTGGATGACAAGAACATCATCGATCCCTTCCACCTGGCCGCCTACGGCGAGACCACCGTCAACTACAACCGTGACGTAGAGGTATTCCCGCTGCTCAAGGTGCTCCTGGAGCGGATCGCTGGCTCTTCGCCGTACCAGTCCCCCACCGACATGGGCGTCAATATGGCTGGACACTGCATCTCCAACGATGAGGCGTGCCGAGAGGCTGGTCGCCAGGAAATCATCCGCCGCTACTACAAGGAGCTGGTGAATGAGGCCCGCGCGGAGCTCGACCCGATCGGCTCTGAACGCGTCGCAATGATCATGGGCCGGCTAGGAATCGAACAATCTGACCGGGTTGTGATTGCGCCGGCTGTCGAACTGGCCGAAGCTACCCAGGCACCCGCTGCAGCACTGGAGCTTGCCGACGGCCGCATCGTCACCGGCAAGACCTCACCGCTGCTCGGTTGCTCGGCGGCCGTCGTACTGAATGCGCTGAAGCTGCTCGCTGGCATATCGGATGACGTGCACCTGCTCTCCCGAGACTCCATTGCGCCAATCCAAACGCTGAAGACCCAGCACCTCGGCTCTCGGAACCCCCGCCTGCACACCGACGAAGTGCTCATCGCGCTCTCCGTCTCCGCAGGTAGCGACGACAATGCGCGCCGCGCCCTGCAGCAATTGCAGAACTTGCGGGGCTGTGACATTCACACCACCACCATTCTCGGCTCTGTGGACGAGGGCATCTTCCGCAACCTGGGTGTGTTGGTGACCTCCGAGCCGAAGTTCGCAAAGAAGAGCCTCTACCGGAAGTAGGCGCTGGGCTTTCCGCATAAAGCTGCGCTCGGCGAGCGCAGCGTTCGCGCGTCGACACAACCTAGGATCTAGTTATGGACTTCCCTGCGCTGCGCGCCCGCCGAATCTACGCCCAGAAACTGCTGCACCCGATGGAAACCGCTACCCAGGCTGCCCGCTGGATGCTCGCCACCCAGGGGCAGCAGTACGGGTCGGGCATCACGGCGATCGAGGTGCGTTCTGCGGAGCCGGTGGCTGCTGCCGTCGAGAAGCAGATGATCGTGCGTACCTGGTCGCAGCGCGGCACCCACCACTTTTTGGCAGCCGAGGACGCGCAATGGATGATGCGGCTGTGCGGCCCGCGCCCGGAGGCTGCCGCCGCTAAACGACGCCCAGGCCTCGGCATCACCCCGGAGTTTTATCAATCTTGTTATCGGGACTTCTTAGCGGCGCTGGGGGACGGTCCGGTCTCACGAAGCGAGGCATATGGGATTTTCGGTGCTGACGGAACAGTCGGTGGCCATTTGCTGCGCTCATTCGGTGGCCTGGGAGAGATTGTGCAAGGCGCGCGCCGGGGCAAGGAGGACGTGTTCATGCTGGTGAGCGCGCTGCCCGTTGCCTCACGTGAGCTGGATAGCGATGAAGCCTTAACGGAGCTTGGCACTCGTTACTTCCACTCCCGCGGGCCCGCCACGGTGCAGGATCTGGCCTGGTGGAGCGGGCTGACCGTGCGGGATGCGAAGCGAGCGGCGGCACTGGCGCGAGATGTCATCGCAGTAGGCAACTACTTCATGGGAGCTTTCCAAGAAGAGTGGTCGGACTTCGAGGCAGCATTGTCGCTGCAGCTCTCGCTTCCTGCCTTTGATGAGTACTTGCTGGGCTATGGCGATCGCGCTGCCGTGTGCGCGCCGGAGCTGGTGCCCATCGTGGGGCCGACCAGGAACCGGATATGCAGGCCGTTCACAGTCTCGCGTGGTGAGGTAGTGGCGGAAACCTAGCCACCGCTCAGGATTCGCGCCTACGGTAGTTGGTATGCCAATTGAGTACATCCTCGAAGCGACCAAGAATTGGATCATCACGCACGGCCTGTTCCTGGGCATGCTGGTGGTCATCGGTTTTTTGATCCCGCGGGTTGGTCGCCGCATCATTTTGGGTGGCAGTCAAGCCGTTGATGAGGGGACGGAGGCCGCGAAAGGCCGCAAGGCCCTGATTGGTGCGATGGTGTATATCGCGGAGGCGGTGGCCTATACGGTGCTGGCTATCGCCGCGATGAAGAATCTTGGGGTGAACCTGGCGGCTGCGGCGATCCCCGCTACGGTGGTATCTGCTGCAGTCGGTTTCGGTTCCCAGAAAATCATCGGTGACTTGCTCGGTGGCTTCTTTATCATCACTGAGAAACAATATGGTGTCGGCGACTGGGTGAAGTTCTATGGCAGCGCTGCGACTGTTGAGGGCGATGTGGTCGACATGACCCTGCGCGCAACTACGATCCGCACGATGAATGGCGAAGAAATCACGGTCCCGAACGGTGAGGCACGCATGTGCGTGAACTCCTCCGCCCGCTGGGCGCGCGCAGTAATCGCCATTCCGGTTCCGATAACAGCAGGTAGCAGCATCTCGGAGATCAACGCTCGTACCCTGGCGGCCACTGAGGACGCGATTGCTGAGCCGGAGATCGCGGAGCATATTCGCAGCGAGGTCACCTTCCAGGCGGCCACCGCAGTCACCCCTCCCACGGCGATGGGCCTGCCGTGGACTGCAACAATGCGCCTGCTTATCGACGTCGCGCCGGGCAAGCAGTGGCTCGTCGAACGTGCTGTCCGCGCCGCTGTCCTCGACGAGTGGTGGGAGGACTACGGTGAGCGCGCCAGCAACACCCCGCTTGTCGACGACCAGTTGGGGGAATCCCTGCGTCACCTCCTGGACACGGAGGAGTTCCGCCCCATCCCTGCTGCCGCTGTTTCCCCCGGCGGATCGGCGCCTGCCACTGTTAATGAGTCAGAGGCTTTAGCTAACGCCGCGGAAAACGTGGACGTGCCACGCGAGCAAGTGATGCGAGAGATCGTGGAACGTGAGGATGAACGAACGGGCGTCGATCAGCACGACAACGGCCTGTTGTCGCTCGGTGGCCGTGTTCGCCCTTCGACGACGATACTTTTGCTATCGCTGCTGGGCTTCATGCTGCTGGGCGCGATGACGCTTTCCGGCGGTGAGGGGCATCAAGACGGCTGGTTGGCCCCGCAACAACCGACTACGCAGTCTGAAGTGCCGGTGGAATCCGCACCGGCTCAGCCAACCTCCTACACTCCAGAAACTGAGGAGCCGACATCAGTGCGCGAAGCACCGGTTTCCTCTGCGCCTGCTAGTTCCGCCCCGCGTCAGGAGGAGGAATCGGAAGATGAGTCGACTACTTCCTCCACCGCTCCTGCTTGGACACCAGCGCCACCGCCAGCCGTGACCGAGGAACCCGCGCCACCAGCAGTCTCCGAGATGCCTGAGAGTACCCCGGCTCCCTAAGGCTGGCACCCCGGGCACCAGAACAGATTGCGACCCTCGTACGCTCGGAGCAGGATGGGAGTGCCACATACGAGGCAGGGCTGGCCCGCGCGCCGGTAGACGTACACCTCGCCACCGTGGTCGTCTTTGCGGGGCGCGCGCCCCATCGCTTCCGGGGCGTGTTCGGGCCGCACCGTGTCGATCCTCCCAGCTGCCACCCCTTGGTGCATGAGACTCACTAGGTCGTGCCACAGGGCATCGAACTGCTCCCGTGTGAGCTCGCGCCCTGGCCGGAACGGGCTGATACCCAGCCGAAACAGCGGCTCCGCGCGGTAGATGTTGCCTACCCCGGCGAACAGCTTTTGATCCATGAGCAGCGAGCCGATGGCGCGGCCCGAGCGGTGCACCTTGCCCCACAGCCATTCGGGATCGGCGTCGCTGCGCAAGGGATCTGCGCCCAGCTTGTCGACGGCCGCGAGCATCTCATGCTCAGTGATGAGGCGACACCACTGGGGACCGCGCAAGTCCGCTGCGAGCTGCTCGTCCGCGATACGCAGCCGCACAATTCCCTTAGGCGCTGCGATGTCGGTGAGGTGGAACTTCCCGATGAGGCCTAGATGGATATATACGATATGTGGGGAGTCGAAGTGGATAAACAGCTGCTTGCCGTAGGCCTCCGCGTGGGTGAGTTTGTGGCCGTCGATAAGCGCGGCGGACTCGGAGAAGCGACCCTGCGGTGAACTGACGCGTACTGGTTTGCCACCAAAGTGGCAGGTGAGGTCGCGCGCGAGTCTGTGGATAACGTGGCCTTCGGGCATGGAGCTAGTGTAGCCCGGGCCTTCGACTGGGCCGGATCATCTACACTGTTCTACATGTCAAAATCTGCGCAGCGTACCGATCTCCTGGCACTTTTCTACTACCTGCCAGTGATTTTGTTGTTGACCCTACTCAAGGGATTCTTCGTGATCGGGCACCTGTGGTTGAAGGACACGCACTTGGTCCGCGAGGTGCAGCTGATTCCGTTCAACGATTTCGCTGGTAGTGCTACGTGGTTTGGTCCGCTGTTCAATGTGGCAGGCAACGCGGTGCTCTTCGTGCCTTTCGGTATTCTCACCTACCTGCTGCTGCGTTCGGTGCGAAAGTCGGTGCTGCTCGGATTTGTGTTCAGCCTGGCGATCGAGCTGGTGCAGTTCGCCTTTGCGCTTGGTATTACGGATACTGATGATCTGATCTTGAACACGCTCGGAGCGCTGTTCGGCGCAGCCCTGGTGAAGGCGACCGGCGCGCGGATGGAGAAAGTGTGGCGTTGGGCGTGCCTGCTGTTCGCTACCTTTATCTACGTGCTGTACCTCCTCGGCCCGCGCCTGGGTAGCGAGGAGAAAATGACCCCGGTCAGCCAGCCAGTTGCCGATAGCGCTGTGAGTGTGGTTGCCAATAGCCAGCCCGCTGGGCGCTGAGTTCCTTCGGTCCGCCGAGGGCATCCAGTGCGCGCAGATAGTCTGGAATTATTTCCCTGGGTAGGCGTAGCCCCACTGTCAGGTGCGGGATCCAGCGATTCCCCCGCCCAGCAGGGTTGAGGGCGCTGAGTTCGCGCGCCACCTGTTCCAATTCATCCGTGGTCTCCAACAGCCACGCCACGGTTTGCTTTCGTTTCGTTCCGAACACTACGGTGCCGACGCGTCGAAATGGTGCCGGGATGACGCCTGGTAGCAGCTCCGCTGCGCGCTGCACCACGGGTGCTGGCATGTCGGGAGCAAACGTGATCGTGATGTGCGGGGTCTGGTGTTGCTGTGGGAATCCCTGCGCCGCGAGCTGGGCAAACAACTCTCGGACCTGTGTCTCTTGTTCCTGGGGCAGGTGAAGCAGGATGTTCTCTGGGGATGGCACGCCCGTCAGCATACCTGCCGATGTGGTGGGCGCGACTGCGTTATGAGCTGGGCGGATCCCGCACTAGACTTGGGTTTGTGCAACGCCTAACCAAAATCCTTCTTTACTACAAGTTCCTCCCCATCTCTGACCCGAAGGCAGTGATGCTGTGGCAGCGGGAACTGTGCGAGCGCCTTGAGCTGCGCGGCCGCATCTTGATCTCCGAGCACGGCATCAATGGCACTGTCGGTGGTGACATGGATGCCTGCAAGGAGTACATCAAAAAGACCAAAGAGTACTTCGGGAAGATGGAGTTCAAGTGGTCCGAGGGCGGCGCGGAAGACTTCCCTCGTCTCTCGGTGAAGGTGCGCGACGAGATCGTGGCGTTCGGGGTGCCGGGCGAATTGAAGGTGGATGAGAACGGTGTCGTGGGTGGCGGCGTGCATCTCAAGCCGGCGCAGGTGAACAAGCTGGTCGCCGAGCGTGGCGAGGACGTCGTGTTCTTTGACGGCCGGAATGCCATGGAAGCGCAGATCGGCAAGTTCAAGGACGCCGTGGTGCCGGACGTGTCCACTACGCATGATTTCATTGAGGAGCTGGAGTCCGGGAAGTATGACTGGATGAAAGACAAGCCGGTGGTCTCCTACTGCACTGGTGGTATTCGCTGTGAGATCTTGTCGGCGCTGATGAAGAATCGTGGCTTCAAGGAGGTCTACCAGATCGACGGCGGCATCGTCCGTTATGGCGAAAAGTTCGGCAACGAGGGGCTGTGGGAGGGCTCCCTGTATGTCTTTGACAAGCGGATGCACCTGGAGTTCGGTGCAGGTGTCGACGACCCCGGCTTTGTCCAGCTCGGGCGTTGCGTCCACTGTGACACTGCGACGAACAAGTTTGAGAACTGTGGCAACTTGGATTGCCGCACTCTGACTCTGATGTGTCCTTCCTGCGCTGCGGACCCAATGAAGCGCACCTGTGGCAAGGAAGAGTGCGCAGAAGTGGTGGCACGCCAACAGGCCTAAGCCGCGTTGGTCTGGCAGTGGCGGCATACTGGAATCTGGAACGGTGGCTGGGCATCGGGTTCGTGAATCCCAAACCTGAGTAGTTGCCCAGGGTTGAACCAGGTCGTCGGATTGAAGTTTGCTTGTGCCGGTCTATCGGGTTCCAGTTTCGCGGGCTGGCGCCAGAGCATCTGCCCTGTTTTGTCGCAGAATGTCCAGTATTTGTCGGGGTTTTGCTGGGTGTCATCAATGTTGCGGTGTACCCGGTGCCCCACAAACATCAGATTGTTTCCGGTGGTCATCCCGCCGAAACGCCAGGCTTTCAGATGGTGGATCTCGCACATCGCTGCCGGTAGATCCGATCCAGGAGTCATATCCCCGCCTTGTGAGCCGAGGAGTCCGAGGTACGCGTAGATATCTGCGGCTCGTTTGGACCGGCCCAATTCGATCAGGTTTCCGGTGCCTGCTTCGAGCAGGGCAAGGAAGGCGTTTTTGTCGGCACCGAGTCGGAGCAGGTCTGGGATTGGCAAGAGCGTGCCGACGTCCGTTGGAACAACGCCAGCAGCGGCAGCCAACTGCTCAATTGTCATTGTGGCGACCACGGTGCTGCAGCCACGGGTAGGTGACATCGGGCCAGTACGGTGGAGGGCATTCTTCAGTGCTACAACGAGGGCATCGTGACGGCGTTGGTTGACGGTGCGCGCGTCAGACTTCTTTTGCTCCTCGGGCAATAGATCTCCAGGTCCGGCATAGTCTGCGAAGAGTCGGCGCAGCAGTGCGTCGAGCTCGGGTGTTGCTGTGACCTTCATGGCAGACATGAGGTCCGCGCCTTGGTTAGATAGGCACACGGAGCGCTTGCGTTGCCGCTCCTTGTCGTTCGGCTCGGCATCTGCGTTGAGGCCTTGCAGGATCTTCAATCCTGCTTTCCGAAGGTCCTCGGGGGCCAGGGTGGTGGCAAGCTCGGCAAGAGTCGATTCGGCCCAGGCGACTGCCTCAGGGGCGGTGCTTTCGGGGATCTGGTCCAGCACGCGCCGGATCTCCATGGCGGAGGCAACTCCAAAGGCCGCGGCTTGTAGTCCTGCTGCAGTATGTGGCATCCGAGCTGGTCTGCCCTCAGGGGTGCCGACGCTGGCGGGTTTGTCAAAGAGCTCGTCGGCAAGCTTGGAAGCGTTACGTAGTTCGGAACGGTCGAAGCGCCCGCTGTGCAGCACCCTATTGAAGCTGGCGCGCGCGTTCGGGTCGAAGGCCTGTTGGGATTCCAGCTCGCGCAGTAGGGTGAGCGTGGTGAGCTGTGCCAGCCTTTCGATCCTGCGCGCATTCTCGAGTAGTTTGTGCAGATCTTCCGCGGAAACTACCGGGTTTTCGAGCGAGGACAGCGCCTCGAGCTGAGCACTGAGTGCTACCGCTAGCTGCGCGTCTATTTGTTCGAAACCCTTCATGCCTCAAACTGTAGGAGCAGTACCGGACAGGCACCCCCAAAATAGTTCGAACAGGTGTTCTCAATGGAATGGGCGTCGAAAAGCAGGGTGCTACTGCCCTACTATCGCCATAGTTCCGAAGCCAGTCATGATCGTCATTGCCCATGGAATGAGGAACCAGATGACGCCGAACCAGGGCTGCCACAGATCGTAACGCTTCCATTTGCGGTGGAGGATCACCATTGCGCCAATCACGGTGGCGAGGGAAAAGCCGCCGGTGACGGTTGGGAAGAGGATCTCGTAGGTGCGTGAGCAAATCAGGGTGCGGGTGCCTTCGCCGCACAAGGGTCCACCTTGCCAGCGGGAAAAGCCAATGATCGCCAAAGCAATGAGGATGGAGCTAACGCAGCTGAATACGGTGTACCAAATGGCTTGTTTAATGGAGCGCTTCGCCCGGGAGCGCCGCAATTCCGGGTTTGCCATCAAGTCGAGTTCCGTCACTGGCTGCCGAGAGTTATCGGGCACACGGTCGAGGTCTGGGTCGATGCGGTAGCCGTTGTGTTCCAAGGCGAATCCTCCTCTTTCGAGTGCTAGTTCAGTGCTTTACTCTAGCTGCGAGGGCGGAGAATGACCTCATGCGGATGACCGTCTTCGGGGGTGTTGAGCGCGTTCAGGACGGCCGTGGCAACAGTGTGCGTCGAAAGATACGCTTGGGCGTTATAGGTGCCGCCTTCGGCAGCAACCACTGTGCGTTGCATCTGTGTGTCTATTCTCCCCGGGAAAATGGAGGTCACCCGCAGTTTCGTTTCCTCCAAACGCAGCGCATCACACCAGGCCCGTGCCGCAAACTTGGACGCAGCATAGGAACCCCAATGAGGGTTCGCCCGCAAGCCAGCACCGGAGTTGAGGTACACCACATGCCCGCCGGTAGCCCGCAATGCTGGTAGATAGTGCGAGGTCAGGGCGACTGGTGCGTACAGGTTGACCTGCATTGCCTCCTCCCAGTCGGATAGCGGCGCGGTGGCCACGGAACCTAGCGAAACCACACCGGCGCAGTGGATCAGGGCATCTACCGCCGACAGTTCTGGCGCGTCCGCAATCGCGGGAAAAGTAGCTTGCCACCAGGACAGTTGGGGTGATTCTAGGGGGCCGGGAGTGCTGCGGTACTGGGCGTGAACGCGCCAGCCGTCGGCAAGCAGCAGGCGGGTGACCTCGTGGCCTACTCCCCCGTTTGCGCCGGTGACGACGGCCGTTTTCATGACACCGTTGGCCGGATGATCGCAGGTACTGGGGAAAACTGCAGGACTTCGCTGCTTGCCGAGCCCACGAACACACGCTCGAGTGGGTTCATTGGCGGACTGGAAAGGCACAACAAATCGCCCTTCTTCCACTTCACCGCGTCGATTGCACCGGACCAATTGGCGCCCGAACCGATCTCGGTTTCCAGGTTCAAATTCGGAAACTCGGCGGTGACATCGTCCTTGGCGCGATCTAGCAGGGCGAAGAGATGCTCGCGCCACTGGGTGGAAATCTCATCTTGCACGGTGAGGGGGTCAATGAGGATCGACTCATCGAGGATGTCGGGCGCAAACGCCACGATTCGCAGTGGAACGTCCCACGCATCGGCTTGAGTGGCTGCCAGCATTAGCGCGTCGTAGTTTTCCTCCCCTTCCGTAAAACCGTAGGTCAGGCGAGTGATGCCGCGCTTGGAAAGCTTGGCCTTCTTCGGGATCAGCCCCAGCATCGTGGGCGAGGAATGCAGCAGCGTCTCCACTGTGGAGCCGGCCAGCAAGCGACCTTTCACGGTCGCATCCTCAGCGCTCATGATGAGCAGCGAGGCGTCATAATCGCGGGATGCCTTGGCCAGCAGCGCGGCTTCGGAAGTGCCGTCGCTGAAGACCGCAAAGTCCTCATCCCAGTCTTCTCGGGGGATCCCGACTGACTCCAGGGCTTTCTTCGCTGCGGCTTTGCAGGCCGCGGACTCCTTGGCGTGCCACTTCTTGTACTTGCCACCGAGCTTCGCCAGGCTTGTCGACGGCCACGGCCGCACAAACGTAGTGACTAACCGCACCCGGATCGGCGTGGTTCGAGACAGCCAGGCGGCGTATTCGAGCGCCGCGATGCTTTCCGAGTTCTCGGCATGGCGTGGCCGCCAGGTGACGAGCACCCGCACTTCAGGAGCGTCGCTGGTTTTCTTGGGGGTCTTCTTTGCCATAAGGAGTTATTTCACTGTTCATGGGTGTACTGCGTTCTAGGTAAACGCAGTATTAATTCAGCTTAAACCCTAACAGGCAGGGGTGGGGCCAAGATAACTTAAGCTTCGCTTTCGCGGGAGTACTCGTCGGCGATCTTGGCAATGATCGGAACAACTCCGGCGATTTGCTTGAGTTCATCCTCCGTGAGGTTGCGGAAAACCTCGGCAAGGTACTGAGTGCGCTCTTCCCCCACCGTTGTGAGCTGGGTGCGTCCTTGCTCAGTGATCTGGACGAGGACACCGCGTCGGTCAGACTGGTCGCGCACTCGCTCGACCAGCTCGCGCTGTTCCAACTGGTGCAGCGTATTCGAGGCGGTTGGCATGCGGATACCTTCCGCGCGTGCGACGTCGCTGATACGAGCCGCGCCGTTTCCGGCCAAGTGCTCCAAAATTGTCAGCTGTGGTCCCGTGAGAGAGGACTGGGCAGCTTTTCGGAAGTAGGTGACGTAAAGCTTCGTCAGGGCGGGCCGGAGAGCTTCGGAAATTTCCTCCGGGCTAGCATTTTCTAATGACATAGCATCTATGAAAGCACATCAGCTCAAAAATGTTCCAAGGCGAAACAATTTAGTGCCCCCATTTCGGTACAGATTCTGGGGGCACTGTTGTCGCGGCGACTAAGAACCGAAGATGAATTTCTCGAGTTGCGTACGAGCTTCGTCATCGGGGAGCTGCTGCGGAGGGGATTTCATGAGGTAAGAGGATGCCGGGTGGATGGGGCCGGAAAGTCCGCGGTCGAGGGCGATTTTCGCGGCGCGGACGGCGTCGATAATAATGCCTGCGGAGTTAGGGGAATCCCAGACTTCGAGCTTGTATTCCAGGTTGAGCGGCACCTCGCCAAAGGCCTTACCCTCCAGGCGGACATAGGCCCACTTCCGGTCATCAAGCCACTCGACATAGTCGGAGGGGCCGATGTGGACGTTGCGATCATCGATCTTTCCTGCCAGTGGGCCGGAGAGATTCGAAGTTACTGCCTGGGTCTTTGAGATCTTCTTGGACTCGAGGCGCTCGCGCTCCAGCATGTTCTTGAAGTCCATGTTTCCGCCCACATTGAGCTGCATGGTGCGCTCAAGACGTACCCCGCGCTCTTCAAAGAGTCGTGCCATCACACGGTGGGTGATGGTGGCGCCGACCTGGGATTTGATGTCATCGCCGATGATCGGCAATCCGGCAGCCTCGAACTTTGCCGCCCATTCGGGATCGGAAGCGATGAAGACGGGCAGCGCGTTGACGAAGGCGCAACCGGCGTCGATAGCCGCTTGGGCATAAAACTTGTCGGCCTGCTCCGAGCCGACCGGCAGGTAGGACACCACGACGTCCGCACGAGCGTCCTGCAGCGCCTTAACGACGTCCACAGCTGCGGCTTCGGATTCCGTAATCGTCTCTTGGTAGTACTTGCCAAGACCGTCGAGGGTCGGGCCACGCTGCACCTCCACGCCCAAGTGGGGGACTTCGGCGATCTGGATGGTGCAATTTTGGCCAGAGCGGAGCGCGACAGAGAGGTCTTTGCCCACCTTGTCTGCGTCCACATCAAACGCAGCAACGAATTCCACATCAGAGATGTGATAATCACCGAACTGAACGTGCATGAGGCCCGGGACCGTGTCTGCGGCCGGGGTTTCGCGGTAGAACTGGACGCCTTCTACCAGGGAGGTTGCGCAGTTTCCGCACCCAACGATGGCGACCCGAACTTTAGATTCGCTCAACTTGTGTCACTTCCTTAACAGCCTGTGTAACTAGAGCTAACCGTTACAAACCTACTGATAAGGAGAGGGTGCTGACGTCGCTGAATCGTTACAGAAAACAGGTTGACCGATTCAGTAGTCCAATTAAGGTGACCTATCGCAAGCTATTGCCTTGTAGGGGCCACACCATATAATGGCCGGGTGCCTGTCTTTAGTGATCTCGTTAGCTATCGCTTTGACCGGAAACGCACGCTCAACCTGTGGCAGCGGGGTTTAAAGCTTAAAGACGAGATCTGCGACGCGGATTTCCTCCTCGTTACCGCCGGAAAATTTCACGGCCGACCTGCTGAGACCCGGTGCCCAATCTGTGAAAGTGCCGAAATGCGCGTGGTGCTTTGGATATTTGGCGATCACTTAGGGAAAATGTCAGGTACTGCACGTGATCTTTCCGAGATTGAGCGGATCGCGCGGACGAAGGGGCCGTTCACGGTGCACACTGTAGAGGTGTGCCCGGACTGCCGATGGAACCATCTACTGCAAGCAGCCACGGTTGTAGCAGCGGATTCTTCACGTTAATTACAGAATGGACAAGACAACAGTGACCACCCAAACGAAGGCCGGGAAAGGCAAGCGGCGCCAGAAGTCGAGCAAGAGGAAACTCTGGGCTTACTTTGCAGCCGCCCTGGCTGTCCTCATTGCCGTTCCCGCCTTGATCCTCGGCAGCATGTACGTTGCTGCTGACGTGCCGGAACCGGAAGAACTGACCAGCAAGCAGATCTCCCTCATCATGGCGAACGACGGCTCCACCGAGCTTGCGCGCGTCGTGCCACCCGAAGGTAACCGCACACAGGTGGACATCGAGCAGATCCCCGAACCGGTGATTCACGCCGTACTCGCCGCGGAGGACCGCGAGTTCTACACCAACCGTGGCTACTCCCTCACTGGCTTCGCTCGTGCCGCGCTCGGCCAGCTGCGTGGCGACGACTCTGCTGGTGGCGGTTCGACCATTACCCAGCAGTACGTGAAGAACACTGTGGTGGGCGATGAGCACTCCATCAAGCGCAAAGTCCACGAGCTGATCTACTCCGCAAAGATGACCAATGAGTGGTCCAAGGACGAGATCCTCTCCGCCTACCTCAACACCATCTACTTCGGCCGAAACTCCTACGGTGTTGCTGCGGCGGCAAACGCCTACTTTGGTAAGGACATCTCGGAACTCGGTCCTGCCGAGGGAGCTGTGCTCGCTGCGTCCATTCAGCGACCAAGCCAGCTTGATCCGTGGGCCAACCGCCAGGCGGCGGAAGAGCGCTGGAACTACGTTCTCGACGGCATGGTTTCCACCGGCACCTTGGCGCAGGCAGAACGGGATGCCTTGGTTTATCCAGAGACCACGGACCCAGCACTAAACCGCGCCTACACCGAGGCCACTGGCGCCAACGGATTGATCAAGAACCAGGTCATGGCGGAGCTGAGCGACCTGGGAATCACGGAGACGGACGTCGAGACGCGTGGCCTGCGGGTAACCACTACGATCGACCCGAAGGTGCAGGAAGCCACAGTGGCAACCATGGAAAACCAGTTGCAGGGCGAAAGTGAGAAGATCCGTACTGCTTCGGTCTCGCTCGACCCAAATACTGGTGCGGTGCGTGGCTACTACGGCGGCAATGAGCCTTCTGGTTGGGACTACGCGAACGCAGGCGTGCAGACCGGTTCTACCTTCAAGATCTTCGGCTTCGCAGCTGCTATGGAGCAGGGTATCTCTCCCAACGCCTACTACAGCTCAGGTCCGGTGACCACCGGCAACGTCACCGTCGGCAACGCATTTAACAGCACCTGTGGTGTGTGTACTATCAGTCGGGCGCTGAAGGAATCCTTCAACACCAGCTTCATCCGCCTGCAAAAGGACCTTGACAACGGGCCGCAGGACACCGCAGACATGGCGCATGCCTTGGGTGTGGCACGCTCGCTGCCTGGCGTTGAAAAGACTCTGACTGAGAACGGTGAGACCCCATACGAAGGCATCATTCTGGGCCAGTACCTCTCGCGGCCCTTCGACATGGCCATTGGCCTGGGCACCCTAGCGAACGAGGGCATCTGGCATAAGCCACACTTCGTAGACACTGTGACCACCGCCGAAGGCGAAGTGCTGTACCAGCATGAAGCCGGTGAAGGTGAACGCCGTATCAGCAAGAACGCGGCGGATAACACCATTAAGGCGATGCAACCCATCGCTGCTTGGTCTAATGGCGCCCTTGCCGGTGGCCGCCCGTCCGCAGCCAAGACTGGTACCGCACAGCTGGGCGATACGGGCAACAACAAGGACGCGTGGATGGTCGGCACGACCCCACAGCTCACCACTGCCGTTTGGGTGGGCACCGTGGATAACTCGGCCCTGTACAACACCTGGGGCGGGAACATGTACGGCGCTGGACTTCCTACTGAAATATGGAAGTCTGTGATGGATAAGTCTCTCGCCGGACAGGACTTCGAGTACTTCCCAGAGGCAGCACCGATCGTTCCTAATTCTTCTAAGTACTACTCCAACCAGGCACCGGCGCCTGCCCCGACTAGCTCTCGTAGCAGCACCACTGAGCCTTCTCCTTCGGAAGCCGAGGGGGTCGAACCCGTGGAGGGCGGTACCTCTCCTGCAGAGCCCGCCCCGGCTCGGCCAGGACCGGCACCAGCACCAGCGCCGGTCCTACCACCGCCGCCGAACCTGAATGACATCTTGAACGGCTTGCGCTAGCACGCTGCTAGGAAGGTCTCCGTACATCGGGGGCCTTCTTTTGCGTATTGAGCGATTAGAGTACTAGGAAGCAGCAAGTGGCTGGATCTGTTATTGATCAGTCGTTAAATGTCTAAAAGGAGCCAAGCACGTGGTATCACCACAGCGCGATCCGGCGCCCAGCGTCACCCAGCGCCCAGTATCGGAGCAAGCCAAACTGCTGGTGGCACAGCGCGTGCAGCCGGCGCACACCGAAGCGCTGGCGCGCGGGTTTGTGGAGTTCCTGGGCGGGCCACTGGGAAGGTTTGCGGCCGTCGGCACGCAGCGGTGGTGGACTCCCCTGCGGGTGTTAATCGTATTCGCGGCTACTTTCCTTTCCGGGGGCTTCTTAGCCAAGACGAACTGTATCCAGGGCATCCGTGGCGATGCCGGTGTGAGTCTCGACTGGTCCGGCAACCGACAGTATGTTTCCGCTTGCTACAACGACATTGTCCCCTTGTACGGTGCCCGCGGCCTTGATCACCCGGGTTTCCCCTATGCCTACTCCTGGGTCGAAAACGGCGTCACCCGCTATATGGAGTACCCAGTGCTCGGCGGGATGTTCCAGTGGTTGGCGGCCACGATCACGCGGCCACTGTATACGGTGGTGAACATCATCCCGGGACATGCGATTCCCGAGGTTGGCCTCTATTTCATGGTTACCGCGCTGCTCATGTCCTGCCTGTGGCTGCTGACCATCCGACTGGTCGTAGAACTCACCGGCAATCGGGTATGGGACACCGTCTTGGTTGCCTGTTCCCCACTGATCGTCGTGCACGGTTTTACTAACTGGGACATTCCCGCCGTATTCCTCGCTGTAGCCGCAGTGTGGGCGGTGAAGCGAAATCACGTGTGGACCGCCGGAGTGCTCATCGGACTCGGCGTGTCCTTCAAACTGTGGCCGCTGTACTTGCTCGGGGCGTACTTTGTCCTGGCACTGCGTGGCAAAAACTTCGCGCCGTTCCTGCAGCTGGTGGGCGGAAGTGCGGTGGCCTGGCTCGTGGTCAACGTGCCCGTGCTGCTTAGCTACCCGGAAGCCTGGGGCGAATTCCTGCGGATGAATTCCAGCCGTGGGGCCGAGTGGACCACCATTTATGCCACCTTCACTCGACTCGGCCTGGGCAGTTTTGACGTCGATACGCTCAACATTCTGAGCTTCGGGGGCTTCGCGCTGAGTTGCGTCGGAGTCCTCGTGATTGGGCTGAAGGCACCGACACCACCGCGGGTGGCGCAGCTGGTGGCGCTCATCCTCATCGGGTTCTTGATGTTTAACAAGGTCTACAGCCCGCAGTATTCGCTGTGGTTGGTGGTGTTTTTGGCTCTTGCACTGCCGGATTGGCGGCTCAGCTTTTCTTGGCAGATTGCAGATGCGTTGGTGTGGCCGATTCTGATGTGGCACATGATGGGGGAAGAAAATTTGGGTGCGCCAGGTGAGCTTCTCACGATCGCAGTCCTAGCCCGCGATGCGTTCATCATCACTTTTGCAGTCCTCATAATTCGCAGTATGTTCGGTGCCCGCAGCGATAAGGTATATGCGGCACACGCAGGTCGCGATCCCCTGGCAGGGCCCTTCCGGCTGGGCTTTGCGACGTCAACAAAGAAAGAGCAAGGACATGAGTAATACCGAGATGTTCCTCATGGTGGGGGAAATCTTTATCGGCTTCCTGTGCATGATGGGCGCGTTTGCGAGCTTCATGTACCGCAAGTCGATGCGCCAGGTGTGGATCCTGGTGGCCTGCGCCTTCTTCTTCCTTACTGTTCTGCCTGTGGCTCAGGCCATCGGATGGGGAACAACTTGGTTCTAGGCAGTGCGTGGGGTAGCCTGAACAGGTTGCTGACGCAACGACCCTCCTGCCATGCCTACCAATGGGTGTGGCCGAT
This sequence comes from Corynebacterium sp. H128, assembly GCF_037482625.1. NCBI lineage: Bacteria > Bacillati > Actinomycetota > Actinomycetes > Mycobacteriales > Corynebacteriaceae > Corynebacterium > Corynebacterium sp. H128. The sequence goes on from NZ_JBBHKW010000007.1 coordinate 140,812, forward strand.
TCAAATTACTAGACCATAGGAGGTGATGAGGTCCGTGCGTCAATACGAACTCATGATCATTCTTGATCCATCTCAGGATGAGCGCACCGTAGCCCCGTCCCTAGACAAGTTCCTCGAAGTCGTCCGCAAGGAAAACGGCACCGTGGAAAAGGTAAACATCTGGGGTAAGCGCCGTCTGGCGTACCCAATCAACAAGAAGGACGAGGGCATTTATGCCGTCGTCGATCTCAAGTGCGAGTCCGCAACCGTGCTCGAACTTGATCGTCTGCTCAACCTGAGCGATGACATTCTGCGTACTAAGGTCCTGCGCGTAGACGCTTAAGAGCGATACGCATAGACTCGAATCCACATAAGCATTTAACACACGCAAAACAGGGGCAAGGATATGGCTGGAGAGACCGTCATCACCGTGGTGGGCAACCTCGTTGCTGACCCAGAATTGCGCTTCACCCCTTCGGGTGCAGCAGTCGCGAATTTCCGAATTGCTTCTACGCCACGCACGTTCGATCGTAACGCGAACCAGTGGGTAGACGGCGATGCTCTTTTCCTTGCTTGCAACGTGTGGCGCCAAGCAGCAGAAAACGTTGCTGAGACCCTGACCAAGGGCATGCGAGTCATCGTCCAAGGTCGTCTCAAGCAGCGTTCTTATGAAACCCGCGAAGGCGAGAAGCGTACCGTTTACGAGTTGGAAGTCGACGAAGTCGGCCCATCTCTCAAGTACGCAACCGCTCAGGTCAACCGCGCCACCTCTGGTGGCCAGGGTGGCTCGGGCAACTTCAGTGGCGGTAACTTCGGTGGTGGCTCCCAGGGAGCTCCACAGGCAGGTGCCGGCCAAAGCGGTTTCAGCGGTGGCGCTCAGCAGCCGCAGCAGCGTAACCAGGGTGGCTTCGGCCAGCAGGGCGGTTTTGGTAGCAGCCAAAACACGCAGCCGGTCCCGGAGAATGACCCATGGAACAGCGCTCCTCCTGCTGGCGGTGGATTCGGTGGCGCAGACGACGAGCCCCCGTTCTGATTCCCTTAGAACTAGGCTCACCCCAGAGAACTACTGAATTACACTTTTCTCGCCTCAGTGCAGGCGAGGGCCAATAAACGGAAAGGCAGGGATCATGAAGCTGATCCTCACCGCCGACGTTGACAAGCTCGGTGTCGCAGGCGACATCGTAGAAGTCAAGGACGGCTACGGACGTAACTTTCTGCTTCCACGCGGTATGGCAATTGTTGCTACCCGTGGTGCTGAGAAGCAGGTAGAGGGCATTAAGCGTGCCCAGGAAGCTCGCGCTATTCGCGACATCGATCACGCTCGCGAAGTTCGCACCCAGCTCGACAGCCTTGAGGGCGTCGAGGTTGCAGTTCGCACTGCAGATTCTGGCAAGCTCTTCGGTTCTGTGACTACCCAGGATATCGTTGAAGCTGTGAAGAAGGCTGGCGGCCCATCGCTGGTCAAGCACAACATTGATCTGCCAAAGGGCCACATCAAGGCTCTCGGTTCTTACCAGGTTCAGGTCAAGCTTCACGAAGACATCAACGGCAAGATCAACTTTAAGGTCGTTGCAGCCTAATATTCTTAGGCACATGAAATGCAACGGCGGCTAATTTCATAGCCCAACGACAACAGCGCACGTGGCGGGTTTCACTCCTGAGGGAGTGGGGCCCGCTTCGTGTTTCCTCAGGCAGAGTGACTACTCTAAACCTCTGCCTGAGGGTTGTGGATAACTGGACGATATTTGGGGATAACAGGTAGTTTCAAAGAAATCTAGAACGCTGCTGATGCTGCTTGTCAAACGCCCAGTTCGCAGCGCGTGTCGGAGGGTGTTCGTGGCCGAATGCTGCCTGACCTGCACAAACGCCAACCTGGAGTGCTGATGAGTCAACTATACGTCTGGGTGAAAGTTCTCCACATCCGCTCCACATAGTTATCCCCAGCCTCCTGTGGATAACTAGGTGAGTTGAATGTGGATATCCGGTTCTTCTGCGACGGATATCTGGGCGTATGGGGCATCGCCAAGTTCTAGTAGTACTTCAACCGCCTGCTGGTTTGCTCCAGTGCTGCGGAAGCGTAGCCTCGTATTTTCAAGTTCGAGTTGCTGCGTCCGAGCTGTGGTGAGCCAGGGGTGTCTGCGGCGGAATGCAATCAGGCGCTGGTGGAGCTCAAACGTCGGATTTCCGTCTGGTTGATCAAGCGGGAAGAAGGGGCGCACTTCATCGTCTCCGCCTAGGCGGTCTTCTTTGCTTCCCTCATAGCCTTGCTCATCGCCGTAGTAAATAGCTGGGATGCCGCCGACCGTCATGAGGATCGTAAGTGCTAACGCAGCCTTGGCCTTGCCCACCTTGGTGGCGATGCGGGTGACATCGTGATTGCCAATGAAGGTCAAGGGGATGAAATGATCGAGCAGGTTATTGTGGCGCTGGAGAGTCCAATCCAGTTCGAAGAAGTTTCCATCTGCCAAGCTAGACCAAATGGATTTCCACAGCTCATACTGCGTAACGGAATTAATGGGGGCAGCATAGGCTGGGTAGTCCCCGTGAATGACTTCCCCCATAATCCATGCGTCTGGGTGTGCTTTGTGAACGCGTGGTATGACCGAGCTCCAGAACTCTATAGGCACCGCGTAGGCGGCATCGAGGCGCCAGGAGTCAATTCCCTTGTCTAACCAGAAATTCATCACGTCTGAGATGAGTTCCTTAACGGCGGGGGAGCTGTGGTCTAAGGTGTGGAGATTGTCGTGCCCCTCGAAAACATGGTCACGCTGCGACAGTTCGGCGTAATTGCTATCGCTGCCGACGTGATTAAAAACGCCGTCAAGCATGATGCGGATTCCGCGCTTTTTGCAAGCGCTCACTAAGCTTTCGAAATCGGCCATATTGCCTAGGCGTGGGTCAATGCTATAAAAGTCGATGGTGTCATAGCCGTGGGTATGGGCGGAGAATATCGGGCCGAGGGCAAGTCCATTGCAGCCAAGCTCAATGAGGTAGTCGAGGCTATTTTCGATGTGCTTGAGACGGTGGCTAAGAATCCGCTCGTCCGGCGTGGGGCGAACAGGCGCTCCGGTGAATCCGAGCGGGTAGACGTGCCACCAGATCGTATGCTCTGACCAGTGTGTCATGTGAAAACTCCTTCGTTAGTATATGTCACTCACTAATTCTTAGTGAGTATCTTGCACTAACACGCGCTATGCTGTCAACATGTCTAGACCCGAACGTACTCGAATGAACCCGGAACAGCGCAAGGCGCTGATCCTAGAGACGGCGAGTGCAGCATTCGCAGTTGATAGCTTTCAAGATGTGTCGGTGGCCCAAATCGCCCGCGATACAGGCGTCTCTGTCGCCTTAGTGCATAAGTATTTCGCATCTAAGAATGGATTGTTTGCCGCAGTGCTCGCTGAGTCCTTCCGCTTATTGCGCAGTCGGCAAAACGCCTATTTGCAAGGAAAGGAAAGCAAGCGCGATAAGGTCGTTGCTTTGCTAGAGGCGTACCTCGATCATGTCGCTGAACTGCGGCGGCCACACGAGGTGGGATACTTCTTGCACGGGCACGACGAGCGGGAATCCAATGAGGTCCGTCGTCTATATGAGCAAAGCTTCGTGGTGACCCTGCGTGCGATCATCGAACCTAATGCAAGTGCCCACGATTTTTATGCGGTGCAGTCCTTTCCAGGCTTCGTGCAAAGCGCTGCGGTGTCATGGGTACTGCGGGGCTGCCAGCCGGAAGAAAAGCATCCGGTTGTTGAGGTCCTCATTGGAGGACTCGAAGGGGCTCTAGGAGATTGGAAGCGATAGCATGAGTGGGCAGGAATGAGCGCGGAGAAAGGGGCTAATGTGAGCACACCGAATGCCAGCTTTGAGGATGCGGATCTTCCGCTGCCCCCAGAGCCATCTTTCGAGAGCCCTAGCTATGAAGGGGCCAGCTACGATGACCTGCCCGGTACCGCGTTTGGATCGGCACCTGCGCGTAGGGCGCGGCGGGATCGGCGGCCAGAAGGCCCGAGCGGCCGGGATTTCGGGCGACAGCCGCCGCACGATAGCGAGTCGGAGCAGGGCGTCATCGGTGCCATGATGATGTCGGCGCACGCCATCGAAGACATCGTGGAGATTCTCACCCCGGATGACTTCTATCATCCTGCGCATCAGATCATCTATCGGGCGATCATTGACCTATTCTCTGAGAGCAAAGAGGTTGACGCGCTCGTCGTCCGCGGTCGCCTCGACCGCAACAATGACCTCGAGCGGATCGGTGGCGCGCCGTATCTGCACACCCTGGTCTCCAGCGTCCCCACTGCGGCCAATGCGCGCTACTACGCCGAGATCGTCGCGGAAAAGGCAATCCTGCGCAGGCTTGTCGACGCCGGTACCCGAGTTGTGCAGTTGGGCTATGAAGGCACCGAGGGCGCGGAAATCGACGCGGTGCTTGACCTCGCACAGCAGGAAGTTTTCGGTATCGCGCAAAAGCAGTCCACTGAGGACTATGAGGTCTTGGCGCAGATCCTTGAGCCCACCATGGACGATCTCAGCCAGATCGCAGAGAACGGTGGCCTGGCGCAGGGCGTCCCTACGGGCTTCGTGGACCTGGACAACCTGACAAACGGACTGCATGGCGGGCAGATGATCATTATTGCGGCGCGACCGGGCGTCGGTAAGTCCACGCTCGCGCTGGATTTCATGCGTTCCTGCTCGATCAAGCACAACAAGGCGTCGGTCATTTTCTCGCTAGAAATGTCTAAGACTGAGATCGTCATGCGCATGCTCTCGGCCGAGACGGATATCAAGCTCACCGACATGCGCGCTGGGCGTATGACAGATGAGCAGTGGGCCAAGCTGGCTAATCGTATTGGGCAGATCGAGCAGGCGCCATTGTTCGTCGACGATTCCGCGAACCTGACCATGATGGAGATCCGTTCGAAGGCCCGCAAGCTGAAGCAGAAGCATGACCTGAAGATGATCGTGGTGGACTACTTGCAGCTGATGAGCTCCGGTAAGAAAGTTGAGTCTCGTCAGCAGGAAGTCTCCGAGTTCTCGCGCTCCTTGAAACTGTTGGCCAAGGAGCTGGATGTGCCGTTGATCGCCATCTCGCAGCTGAACCGTGGCCCGGAATCTCGTACCGATAAGCGTCCGCAGATTGCCGACCTACGTGAATCGGGCTCGCTGGAGCAGGATGCTGACATGGTCATGCTGCTGTATCGCCCAGATTCACAGGATAAGGATGACGAGCGCGCCGGCGAGGCGGATATCATATTGGCTAAGCACCGTGGCGGTCCGATCGATACTGTCGCCGTAGCCCACCAGCTGCACTACTCACGCTTCGTTGATCTAGCTAGGGGATAGTCTTGCGTCTTGCCACCATCCGCACATCCTCAGGTACTGCTTGCGTCCGCATGGAAACTGCCACCAGCGCCACTCCCATTGCCGGTTTCACTGACGTCGGCGCCCTGCTTGGCGACGCCGATTGGGAGGCGATCGCCTCGGCCGCTAGCGGCACTCCGATTCCGCTCACCCCAGAAGACTTCGCACCAGTCGTTCCGCGTCCCGGAAAGATCATCTGCGTTGGCCTCAATTACGCCAAGCACATCCACGAGATGGGGCATGAGCAGCCAGCTGTGCCAACCATGTTCATCAAGTACCCTGAGGCGCTCATTGGCCCCTATGACACCGCCGAAGTCCCGGAGTTTGCCAACCAGATGGCTGACTATGAAGGGGAGTTGGCCGTGGTCGTCGCTAAGCCAGCTCGCAACGTGTCCGACGGCGCGCCTTATATTGCTGGTTACGCGGTGATGAACGATTTTACGATGCGTGATTTTCAGAATCAGACGAGCCAGTGGCACCAGGGGAAGTCCTTTGAAAACACCGCGGGTTTCGGGCCGTGGCTGGATACGGATTTTCAGCCTGGCGGGCAGCTAAGAACGCAGGTAAACGGCGAACTCAGGCAAGATGACTCGACGAAGGATTTGGTGTTTAGCCCTGCTGAGCTCGTCGAATACATTTCCAAGATCTACACTCTCCAACCCGGAGATGTCATCGCTACCGGTACTCCGGAAGGTGTGGGTGCCGGCCAAAAACCACCGCGCTTCCTGCAGGATGGGGATGTGGTGGAGATTGAGATTGCGGGAATCGGTACCATCTGCAACCGGGTGCAGTTTGTTTAAGGCTCGTACTTTTTGATCACGTAGCTCACCGGTACTACCGACAACACGATCACGACCATGCCGATGAGGAAGACGGTGTCGTAGCCGTAGCGTGGTGCAAAAAGTGAGACCACGAAGGGTACGAAGAACCCCAGGTAGGTCATGGAGTAGTAGATGCCGATCAGGCCGCCGAGTTCACTAACTGGTGCCATGGTTTGTACTTCGCGCAGCCCGGAGACCATCATGATGCCATATGCGGAACCCAGGCAGATCACTGCTGGCCAGACCCAGAGCGGCTGGTCCGTGCGGGCGATGATGAAGGAAAACACCATGCCCAGGAAAGCGAAGCCCATGCCGATTACTGCTGGCGGGACGAAGCCTCTTCCCAGGCGTGGCACGATTGGCTGCACGAGCATGCCGATGCCCATCGTCAGTGCCCCCACTAGGCCGGCGAAGGCGACTCGGTGTTCAAAATGCTGATTGCTTAGCGACACGAGAATCGCAAATGCCGTCGATGCGCAGCCGAAAACCCACGGCGCCCAGGCTGCGACCGACCATAGGAAACGCGCGCTGAGTGCCGTTGCTGGGAAGAAGCCGCCGGTAATGGTGCCGTTGACGGGTACTTCGGGAAGCGTCCAGACGATGAATGCGACGATGATCGTACTCACGGAGTGAAAGATCCAGGGCAAAGCGATGGGGAAGGGTGCGAATTCTGCCAGGAGTCCCGCTACGAGCGGTCCGCCCGCGAAACCGGCGGTGCTGGCCAGCGTTGCTCTTTTGGCCGATACGGCTACAGGGGCGTCGGAAATTTCTCGGAGCCAGGCTGCGCCGGATGCCATGACGAAGCCGACGGCGATGCCGGAAGTGAAGCGACCCAGGCCGAGGATGGTGGGGGAATGGTAGCCACCGTAGAGGATCACTAGAGAAGAAAGCGCGGAGATAATGAGGGCTGGGCGCATGAGGGCGCGCCGGCCCACGCGGTCCGAAAGCCGGCCGCCGATGAGGAGTGCGGGGACGAGTCCAAGAATGTAAGCGGCGAGTAGGAAGGTCACCGTGGATTCGCTCATGCCCGTCTCCAACCGGTAGGTCAGGAGCATCGGGGCAAAGGTGTTCGCGCCGAAGGCGATGATGAAGATGCCTAAAGCGATGCGCAACCAGTTCATTCACCCTCCAGCCCTCGTATTTGTGATCCGCATTACACCATAGACTGGGCTGGGCTGGTCGCGGGCGGTTTTAGCGGAAGCTGCTGCGAAAACCCCGCAGACGGAGGGAGTTGGTGACTACGAACACCGAGCTGAGCGCCATCGCTGCGCCCGCCAGCATTGGATTGAGAAAGCCGAGGGCAGCCACTGGAATGAGCACCACGTTGTAGGCAAAGGCCCAGAACAGATTGCCGCGAATGGTGCGAAGCGTCGCGCGAGAGAGGTTAATGACGTCGACTGTCGAGCGGGGGTCATTGTTCATGATGGTGATGTCGCTGGCTTCGATGGCTACGTCAGTTCCGGCCCCCATCGCCAAGCCCAGATCCGCCTGTGCCAGCGCCGCGGCATCATTGATGCCGTCACCGACCATGGCTACCGTGTGGCCCTGCTGCTGCAGTTTGGCTACCTGCGCCACCTTGTCGGCCGGCAACACATTGGCGATCACGTGGTCAATTCCCAATTGCTGTGCGACGTCCCTCGCGGCGCCTTCGTTGTCGCCGCTAAGGAGCCAGGGGTCGATCCCACGTTCTCTTAGCTTTGCAATGGCCTCGGCGGCCGCGGGTTTGGGAGTGTCCCGGACAACCAGGAGGCCGTATGGTCGACCATTGACCATAACCGCAACCGGGGTGGCGCCAGTGCTGCGGGCCTGAGCGGCCCGATTCTCCAGCTCTGGTGGCAACGCTTCCGGGCGGGTCACCCGAACTTCTTGCCCCGCTACGGTGGCGCTGACACCGATTCCGGCCTCAGTGTTGAAGTTGCTGGCGCTCGGTACCTCGCCAGCTGCGGAAACTATCGCGCGGGCGATCGGATGCTCGGAACCTTGTTCTGCGGCGGCCGCTAGTGAGAGGGAATCGCTAGGGCCATGGACTTCAGTGACTTGCATGTTTCCCGAGGTGAGAGTGCCGGTCTTATCGAAGACGATGCTGTCCACCTTGCGGGTGGCCTCCAGTACCTCCGGCCCCTTGATCAGGAGGCCGAGCTGCGCGCCGCGGCCGGTGCCCACTAGCAGCGCGGTTGGAGTGGCCAATCCAAGGGCACACGGGCAAGCGATGATCAAGACGGCGACGGCGGCGGAGAAAGCGTTGGCGACAGGGGAGCCCACCAGTAGGTGGGCCAGCAGGGTCACTAGCGCTGCAAGAATCACGATTGGCACGAACACCTGCGATACTTTGTCCACTGTGCGCTGTACTGGAGCCTTCCGGGCTTGCGCTTGCGTTACTAATCGAGCCATGGCCGCGAGAGTGGTGTCTTCGCCGACTCGGGTGGCCTCGACTAGGAGCCGTCCGGAACTGTTCAGCGTGGCACCGATGACCCGCTCGCCAGCTGTAACCTCCACCGGCACTGACTCGCCCGTGATCATGGAAGTGTCCACTGCAGAATGGCCACTAATGATGATTCCGTCGGTGGCGATCTTCTCGCCAGGGCGAACGATGAAATGTTCTCCGGTCGCTAGCTCAGAAATCGGGATCGCGGTCTCGATGCCGTCGCGAAGCACGTGCACCTCTTTGGCACCTAAATCGAGCAGCGCCTTGAGCGCTGCGGAGGAGCGTCCTTTCGCACGCGCTTCGAACCACCGGCCAAGCAGGAGGAACACAATCACCATGGACGCTGTTTCTAGGTAGATGGCATCCAAGCCGCTGCTAGCGTGAGCGGCGTGGCCGGTGAAACTCATCCGCATGTGCATGCCCGCTGCGCCAGCCCCGCCGAAGAACAGGGCGATGAGAGACCACAAAAATGCGGCGGTGGTTCCCAGCGAGATGAGCGTGTCCATGGTGAAAGCCCCGTGGCGCAGATTCTTGAGGGTGGCGCGGTGGAAAGGCCAGCCACCCCACCCGTACACCGGCGTTGCCAGGGCCAGCACAACCCACTGCCAGTAGGGGAACTGCAGAGCGGGGATCATCGAGAGCAACATAACTGGGGTGGCGAGCAGTGCAGAGATGATCAAACGGTCTTGTAAGCGAGTGTGCTCCGCACCCGCGTCCGGTACTTCTTCCTGGGCTAGGGTTGCGTCGTAGCCAGTGTTCTGGACAACTCGGATGAGTTCCGCCGGGTTGGTCAGGGCTGGGTCAAAGGTGACGCTAGCGGTTTCGGTGGCGAAGTTTACTGTTGCCGCTACGCCTTCGACCTTGTTGAGTTTGCGTTCTACGCGCGAGGAGCATGAAGTGCAGGTCATTCCCGTGACGTCGAGTTCAATGTGGGCCGTATTCATGATTCTCCCTAACTCCTAGTGCTAACACTCGCCCAATATACCCCTAGGGGGTATTGGGGGGGGCAACTAAAAAAGCCGACCCGATGGGGGTCGGCAGGGGGTGGTGAACCTAGTGTTCGACGACCTTATAGCCGGCCTCGATAACGGCCTCAATGATTGCATCGTCGGAGAAATCTTCGCCGTGCACAGCCATGCGCCCAGAGGCCAAGTCAATATCGACCCCCTGCGTGCCATGAACCTCGTTGACCTCGGCCTCAATTGCCTTCACGCAATGCTCACAGGTCATGCCCTCGATCTGGTAATTCTTGGTCACTTAAAATCTGGCCCTTTCACGAAACCGGGTTGCTATTCATGCCTCATCAGAACACATTATTAACTGATCATTGATCAAATGTGAAAACGTGGTTGGCATCACAGGCAAGGGGGCAGGAATAACTAGCGAGTAGATATGGTTGAAACTGCAAAGCGCAACACCGACATCTTTGAGGAGCAAAAGTAATGGCAACTGTAAATATCACCGAGGCTGATTTTGAGCAGACAATCATGGGCGGTGGCATCGTCCTCGTCGATTTCTGGGCAACCTGGTGCGGGCCTTGCCGTCAGTTCGCTCCCGTGTTTGAGAAGGTCTCCGAAAACCACTCCGATGCGGTGTTCGCCAAGGTAGACACCGATGCGAACCAGGGCATTTCTGCCGCGCTCGAGATCCAGTCGATTCCAACGCTGATGGTCTTCCGCGACGGAATCATGGTCTTCCGACAGGCTGGTGTGCTGCCAGCACCAGCGCTCGAGGATCTGATCTCTCAGGTGAAGGCGCTCGACATGGATGACGTGCGCCGCCAGGTCGCAGAGCAGAACAAGGAACAGGACGCAGCTGAGTCTGACTAGTTACCTTTTTGATACCGCCAGCCTGCGCTTTTGGGCAGCGCGCCAGGAAATTTGCAACTACCATGGGGTAAAACTTGTCAAATCCACAGAAATGAGTTGAACCATCATGGCGAATCCATTTAGCAAGGGCTGGAAGTATCTCTCCGCATCTTTGGACGCGAAGATTGATGAAAATGCTGACCCCAAGGTGCAGATTCAGCAAGCGATGGAGGCTGCGAAGGAACAACACCGCAAGATCTCTGAGCAGGCTGCGGCGGTAATCGGTAACCAGCACCAGCTTGAAATGCAGCTGGACCGCTTGGTTAAGGAGCAGGATTCCCTCCAGGACAAGGCTCGCCAGGCGATCATGGCTGCAGATAAGGCTTCGACCGAGGGCGATCAGACCAAGGCCGCTGAGTTCACTAACACTGCCGAGATTTTTGCTTCTCAGTTGGTTGCCGTCGAGCAGCAGCTGGAGCAGACGAAAGCGATGCACACGCAGGGGGCTGCTGCGGCCGAGCAGGCCAAGAAGCAGCAGAAGGAATCCGAGATGCGGCTGCGGGATCAGATGGCTCAAATTGATGAGCTGCGCGCCCAGGCTGATCAGGCCTCCATGCAGGATAAGGTGAGCCAGTCCATGGACACCATTAATCAGTTTGGCAAGGATGATTCAGTGCCGACGCTTGACGACGTCCGCGCCAAGATCGAGCGTCGCTACGCAAATGCGCTTGGCGCGCAGGAGCTAGCGGAGTCCACGATGAGCGATCGGATGGCGGAGATTCAAAGCGCAGGCAGTGACCTTAAGGCTAATGCTCGCCTCGAGGAGATCCGTGCGCAGATGAACGCTGGCAAGGAGCTTAGCGACGGCAAAGGCGATTCTCCTGCGGAACTTGAGGAAGCGAAGGACGCTACAGCTACTGCGGACGCAGACGCAGTAGAAGAAGTGACGGTTTCCGAAGTTAAGGATGCCAAGACGGATAAGGCAGCCGAAGAAGAGTAATTTCAGCTAGTTCGAAAAAGGAACCTCCCTGGATCTTTCGATCTGGGGAGGTTCCGCTAGTTGCACAGGGCTGTTTAGTCCGTGCGGCGGTTCAGGTTGATCAGCACGCCACGAATCCCGGAGTGGAATCCGTCGCGTAGGCTGACTCGCTGCGATTCTGTGAGCGTGTACTCGTGGAGAGTCTCGCAGGCGAACTGGAGTAGGGGACGGTCAATCTCGGGTGGTAAACCGCCGCCTGAAAACAGATGTGCGGAGTCGCGTTGCTCTGCATTGGCGGCGTTGTCATACCACCAGGAGGCATACTGTTGTCCCACGTCGAAAGGGGTCTGGAAACCGGCAGAGGCCCAGACTTCGTTCGGCAGCGGTACGTAGCGTGAGCGCAGTTTACGCCGCGGCGCCATCATTGAGGGGCTTGGTGCGGCTGGGCGGGAATCGAGTTGTTCCTCCACCTCGTCCTCAACTTCGGAGGGCTGTTGTTGCGCTGCTTGTTGGGCGAGCACGGCAGGAGTGGGAACGGCCGGAGCCTCATCGGGCTGTCGCGATGCCGGTTCCTGCTCGGTAGACAGTTGAATACGCTCGGTGTCAGAGAGGCAGTCTCGATCGTCTTCGCGTGGCTTTACCGGGGTGGTTTCCCCAGGCCGGGGTGGGAAATGTGGCACAGCGTCGTTGTAGCTGGTGGTGCCATCGACGTCGATAGGCTCGGCATCTCCGATGGGCTTGGTCCGTACGACTGGCGGCAGCGGCCCTTCGAGGACCTGCAGTTGCATGCAGTCAGAGAAATCCTCGCGCGGATCCAGAATGGTCGTCGAGTCGCAGGCGTGGCGGAGGGCAGAGGACATGGAGTCCCAGCCGAAGCCGTAGAGATGAACCCGGACGCCAGCGTTGACCGCTTCTTGGACACCCGGGATCATGTCCGCATCGCCAGAGACCAGCACGATGTCGGAGCAGGTGCCCCGTACGCCGGCGAGGACAAGGTCGGCGACGAGACGCGTGTCGACGGCCTTTTGTGTCCGACGCTCGCCCCATTCAATGAGCTGACCTGCGCGAAGTTGGACACCATCGCAGGTGCGGAGCGCGCGCTGGTAACGGTGGGGGCCGGTATCTGGGATGCCGTCGTACCAGAACTGGCGGTGGATAGGTTGCTTAATGTGGTTTTCGATCATCGTTCCCATGACGGCAACGACCTCGGGAAGATCAATTTCTAATTGTGCTCGGGCTCCGGTTTCCCACGAGTTGTAAAAGCTCGCGAGCAGGTAAGACGTGTCCACAAAGACCATTGTTCGTTCAAGCATGGCTCCTAATTTCCGTTCATTTGCGTTTTCTAAGTTGTGTATAACCAGCATGCCTTAAAACCCCCCTCCACGTCGAAAAATTTCCGATATGACTCACACTGGGGTGTGTGACCAGTGGGTTTGTTTTGGTCGCGGGTAGCGACGCGCAGAAGGTGCTGGGAGGCCTTGCGCTATTCACGCTTTGCTTCTATGGTTAGTTACATAAGTAACCAACCAACGAAGGGGTGTGCTGTGGATGAATCAACCGCACCACTATTTCGCCAAATTGCTGACCTCATTGAAGATGCCATCGTCGAGGGCTCGTTGGCCGTCGGAGAGCGCGCACCATCCACTAACGAACTAGCCGAATTTCATCGCATTAACCCCGCAACAGCACGAAAAGGGTTGACGCTGCTGGTGGATGCAGGCGTCCTGGAGAAGCGAAGGGGAATCGGCATGTTTGTGACCAGTACGGCTCGCAGTGTGATTGTGGCCAGGCGTCGAGAAGCTTTCCCGGCGGCCTATTTGGCACCACTGATCGATGAAGCGGTCAAGCTCGACATGTCTCGAGCAGATCTCCACGAACTAATCGACCGCGTGGCGGAATCCCGCGGACTCTATGAGGAGCAACGATGATCCACATCAACAACCTAAACGTCTCTTTCAAAGAACCAGTCTTGGATGGGCTCAATGTGGACTTAGCTCCAGAGCTTATCCACGGGCTCATCGGCCCCAATGGCGCTGGCAAGACTACATTGATGCGCGTGCTCGCCGGGCAGCAACGCTACTCCGGAACGGTCAGTGAGTTCGGAGAAGAGCCTTGGGATAATGAAAGCACCATGTCTCAGACCATTTATGCCGGTGTGGACATGCCTCTCATGCCGCGTTGGTCCGGCAAGAAGATCTTCGGCCTTGCTGCGCAGCGCTGGCAGAGCTTCGATGAGGCGCGTGCCCACGAGTTGGCTGCTCGCTTTGAAGTGCCCGTCGATAAGCCCAATGTAAAGCTTTCGCTAGGCCAACGGTCTGCATTGCTGCTGTGCTTCGGGCTAGCCGCCCGTTGTCGCCTCACCCTGCTCGACGAGCCCTACCTTGGTATCGACGCCGAGCGGCGGGAGCTCCTCTATCGCACCGTGCTCGAAGAGCAAGAACTTGAGGTGCGCACCATCGTACTTTCCACGCACCACATCAATGAGTCTGCGCGCGTCCTGGACGCAGTGCACCTGCTTTACGACGGCAAGATCACCATCTCCGCCACAGCCCCCGAGTTGCAATCTCGTGTTGTCGCCCTCCTGGGTCCCAACGTTCGTGCAGATCAAGTATCTACGGGTGTGCTCAGTCGAGAGAAATCTGCCGGCTATTCGCGCCTGATCGTGGACATGTCGGCGCTTGGTAGCGTCCCAGAAGGCTTGCGTGCAGAACCTGTAGACCTGGAAACCGCTGTGCTGGCTTTGTCCGCGCGAACGGAGGCGAACTAAATGAAACGCTTTCTGGCGCTCCTCTTTGAACCGGCTTTTATGCCTCTCCAATTAATGTGTGTAGTTTACGCAGCAATGTTGCAGGGTGAAACAACATTTGAGCGGATTGTTTTGAGTATTTGGTATTTCAACTTGCCACTCACCTTCCTTATTTCGCGCACCAAGTATCAGATGTTCAACCTGCCAAAGCGATCGTGGCGACGCGCCTTCTTGATCGGCAATGTCTTCGGAGCACTTGCGATGTGTAGTGTCGCAGCATTGCGATATCCGCAGTACCTGAGCCTATATATGGCCATCTATGCAGCGGGGTTTCTAACTGGGATGTATTTCGGTGAGAAAGATGGCCGGCGGGGCAGTTTCAGCGGACCTCGAATAAGTGCAGGTACCAGGCCACAGCTTCCAGCCTGGCTCGGAAGTGGGCTGGCACCGATGCTGATGCCTTGGCTCGTCTACTTTGGGTTGACGCTCATAATCATCGGGCTATTGGTTTGGCGGCAGCGTGAGCTGGGGGACATGTCCTCTTATATCGGTATGGTCTTCGGCTTGATATGGGTTTCGCCAATGCTCACGCTTTACAGTTGCCGTTCGTGGATCGCCCTCGGCCGTGCGCGGCGCGCATGGATCAAGTTGAGTTGGGTGAGTGACGCTGTAGCCATAGCGCTAGCGATGCTCGGCGTTGTGTTCCTGTGGGCGGCGTTCCCAGCGCAAGTGTCATTGTGGCCAACAGTGTTTGCTGTGTTGGCGGCGGGGTCCTTCCTTGTCAGTAGCTATAACACCATCGTGCTTTCCAATCGCTTGTGGCTGATCATCATAGGGGTTTCTGTATCGCCGGCGATTTCGGTTGGACTGGCGGCCGTCATCAGTAGCCGAGTGAGCAGCCCGTGGTTGACGGCAGCGGTGACGCTTGGGATGGTGGCGTTGTCCTTGCTAATCGCAATTCCGCTCCGTAGCCGGATGGTTTTCAGCTACGCGCCGAAAAATCTGCAGCCAAGGTTTGGATTTTAGCCGTTTTACCTGGGGGTTTGTGTTGTTGGTTGGGGGTGTGTAACTTTATGTGAGTCAGCGCGACCGACAACGCCCCGCCTTTGGGTGTGCGGCGGTAGGAAAACGAGTCGTTGGCGAAACTCCTTGCTTCTGATTGTGATTGCCTGTTGTGGGTGGTTGTGGTTGGTGTGCGTGTGTTGTTTGAGAACTCAATAGTGTGCCAAGTACTTATTTTGATACTTTTTGTATCTTTTGATTTTTTGGTTGTGTGTTGGTGCCGGCAGGCCCGGAGGGGTCTGTGTAAGCATTTAAT
>NZ_JBBHKW010000008.1:0-137362 GCF_037482625.1 Corynebacterium sp. H128
GACCACAGTTACCCGTCGGCCGGCAAGCACCGAAGCCACCGCATGGTCCCTTATCTTCTGTGTTGATCGTTGAACCACCACGAACCACCTTTCTGGTTTGTGGTGCATTCACAGCTTGACACCGCCCAGGAATGTTCGCCAAAAGGGGTTCACCAAATTCAGCGCGGCCCGCGCTCCAGCAACCTCCGTAGTCCTGAAATGAATGAACCATCACGCAAATCGCGCCACTTCACCCGATACAACGTGTAGCCCGCATTCAAGAAGTCGCGCTCACGCTCGCGCTCTAACTTGATTACGAACGCGGGGTCACCGTACGTGCCGTCATATTTGATTTCCCCGTCGACTTCAATGACCAGCCAGCCGTCGATAATGAAATCCGCGCGTCGCCCGCGCCGGCCCACCACCATTTCGGCATTTTGAACCACACTGCGCGTGTCTACCCCTGCCTCAATGATCTGGGATTTTGCCAAGCTTTCCGCAACAGATTCCGATTTCTCGGTTGCATGCGACAGGACCCGGCGCGCTTTCGCCACCCCATGGCCCCGGCCAATCCCGCGCAGCACTCGCCACAATTCTGACTTCCGGTACCCTGCACGGAGATAGCTTTCCGCGACGACGATCCCGTCGGCGAAGCTGCCCCACCTGCACGTGTCCACCACGGTTCTGGCCGCCGAGGTGTACGCAACCCCTTTGCCTTCCAGGATTTCCGCGCGAGGTAGGTACATCGTCCGATAGCGGATGCCCGGGGCCCATTTTCTGCGCGGCGGTGGCCTGCCCGATCCGGGATACGCCAGCTCGATAGGGAAACTAGCCTCAAGTACCCCGAAGCCCCACAGCACCGCCGCGGCTCGACCTACCACCACCGCCCGATGCGCCTGCTTGCCGACGGCAAGCACCTTCAATCGATGGCGTTCCCACTCCTTGAGCGCATCATAGTGTTCGCGTCATATATAGAAGCTGCCATGAAGCTGTACCCAATTGCCACGAAACTCTTCCTCGTAATACTGCTGATCAGCTGCAGAGATCGCGCGTCGATCCCGCACCGCAATGCCATTCCCCCACAAAGACATGCCGTTGACCCTAGTGTGAAGGGCTACTTGCTGTGGCTCAGGGGCGGAGCTGGATGTGAATAATGCCTGTCTATCCACAATCCCGGAACCCCTTTTGCCGAACTTTCCAGGATGTCGTCGATTTTCAATATCAGCCACCTGGGACACTCGGCAAAAGGGGTTCGCGCGACAGCGCGCAAACTAGGCATCACTCATTCAGAATCTCAGCCCACTGCCAGCCTGGGGCAGGTAATGTGGTGAAGCATGGCAGGAGAAGAAGTATCCACCACTTGGTCCGCCCGCTTTAGAGACAGTCTTCGCTCTTTCGTCGCCGCCCGCGCAGAGGCGCGGCGCTCCCGCTTGGACCGCGGCCTAGACCGGATCGGTAACCGGTTGGGATTGCAGCAAGACCCTGACGGCACG
Organism: Corynebacterium sp. H128; assembly: GCF_037482625.1. NCBI lineage: Bacteria > Bacillati > Actinomycetota > Actinomycetes > Mycobacteriales > Corynebacteriaceae > Corynebacterium > Corynebacterium sp. H128. Next base: position 1,473 of record NZ_JBBHKW010000008.1, read on the forward strand.
GACACCGAGCGTGTGGAAGCTGTCTGCAACGTGCACCCCACTGAACAGATGGTGCGCAATATCTACTACGCCCCCGACATGGATGGCCACGCCGAACCTGGCGAGGTGGTGTGGATCAAAATCAGCACCGACGACGAGTCCGCGGCCCAAGATCGCGCACTGCTCGTGGTCGGCCACGGCCTGGAGACCATTCTTGGCCTGCTGATCAGCGCCAACTCGGATCATGCCAAGAAGAAGGGGTGGATGGACATCGGTTCCGGTTCCTGGGATTCGAGTGGCGCCCCTTGCTGGCTCCGCCTCGATAAGGTGATCGAGGTGCCAGAACTCGCTATTCGACGCGAGGGTACGGTGGTGCCCCGCCGTCGATTTGAGCGCATCGCCACCAAACTCCGCACTGATTATCACTGGGGATGATTTCTATTCCGCGCGCGTGAGTGCTAAAGTTTGTGTGTTGTTCACTTTTCACCTGTGGGCGTTAACAGGCGGTCAGGACCTTGGGTCCGCCTCAGCACGCAGGTTTCTAGTGGAAACAGTTCAATAGTTTCCTACTTTCAAGAGGTATTTACGATGGCAAACATCAAGTCTCAGATGAAGCGCATCAAGACGAACGAAAAGGCTCGTCAGCGCAACCAGGCAGTACGTTCCGCAGTTCGCACCGAGATCCGTAAGCTCAATGCCGCTATTGTGGCTGGCGACAAGGCTGCTGCAGAAGCTCAGCTCCGCATCGCTTCCCGCTCCCTGGACAAGGCAGTAACCAAGGGCGTCTTCCACCGCAACAACGCAGCCAACAAGAAGTCCAACATGGCTGCTGCAGTGAACAAGATGGCTTAAGTTTCTCTGCTTTAAAAAAGCCCGCCATTCGGTTCTTCCTAAGGAAGATCTCCGAATGGCGGGCTTTTTATCTCCTGCTACAGCAACGCAGCGCAGCCCTCTTTCACCATCCATGCGCCGACTGCCAGGAACAGCAGCCCTGCCACGAAGTCAATCCACGGCCCTGCAGATACGATGCGACGGCGCACCACATCCGCCGACACGATGACTACGAGCACGCTAAACCCAATGAAGGTAGTGAGGGTAATCGCCAGGATAATCGCGAGGGAAACTCCCCAACTCGGGTCAGTGGGCATAAACGGCGTCATGATGGACGCGAAGAACAGTACTGCTTTCGGGTTGGAAAGATTGGTCATTAACCCGAGCCGATAGTTATGGCCCGGGGTCCCGAGCATTTCATCCATCGTGATCTCGCTGAGCGTCACTGTGGTCATGCGTTGCTGCCAGCCGGACTTGGCCATGTTGAAGCCCATCCACAGCAGCCAAGCGCCACCTAGGAGCTGTACCCAGCCCAGTATGGACGGATTAGCCACAAACAATGCTGAAGCGCCCAGTACGGTCAGCGAAACCCACACAACAATGCCGGTGGTGATGCCACCCACCGCTGCTAACGCGTGCGGGCGCGAGCGCGCCGCCAAGCGCAGCAGAAGGAAGACGTCTGGACCGGGCGTGAACATGCCTGCCAGATTCAATGCAACGACGGTCCCCAGAAGTCCCCAGATCATGCGTTAGTTAGCTCTTCCTGCTGGCGCTCCGCACAGTTCAACAATGTCATGTCCGCAAGTTTAGCTAGCGGTTAGCAAGCTCCGATACTTGGCGTACGGCATTCTCGATCGCGAACTCGATATCCCCGCCCTGACCTTTCACCCGCGCGTCCAACTCGGCCATGAGGATTGCCGCGTCGGAGACGGCATCACCATTCCACCGGCGGGCAACCTGCAGGATAGATTTCACCTTGAACGGCGGCACACCCAGCGTTTTTGCCAGTTCATAGTCATTGGCCCGGCCACGAATCGCGTAGGAACGCGCGATGGCTATCACCGAGTTTGACAGCGCGGCAGCAATGAGAACCGGTGGCACGCCCAACTGCAGTGCCCGGCGCGTAGAGCCCACTGCCCGCGCGGTCTGCCCGGAACATGCCAGGTCTGCGATGTCGAATCCGCTAACCTCAGCGACGCCCTCGTAGTACCTACGCACGTCCGCAACAGTGACTTGGGCGTTGGTATCGGCCACAAGCTGGCTGACTGCAGCCGCGAGTTCCCGCAGATCCGAACCGACACCTTCGAGCAGCGCATGGACTACATCAGGCGTGGGACGTACCCCTAAGTTGCGGAACTCGTTGGTAACAAACCCTTGGCGATCCCGAGCACTAAGTTTTGCAGCCTCGTGGACCTCCCCCAGCTTCTTGAGCTTGTCCACCGCCGACTTTGCGCGACCTTTGCCGCTGTGCCGGATGATCACGGTGATGCCGGGTGCGACATCGCGACAGGCGTCGATAAGCAAATCAAGCGGTTCCTTGCCGGACTCCCCCGCATCAGTGAACACCAGCGCGCGGTTGTCGGAGAACAACGACGGGCTGAACATCTCCACCAGGTCCGGCGGGGTGAGCTGGCCAGTGCGCATGGTGGTGACCTGTAGCTGCTCGCCTGCGGGAAGCTCTACGCGCAGCTGATCCAGGATGTTCTTCTGCTGACGCTCGGCGAGGAAGTCTTCTTCGCCGAGAATGAGGTGCACGGGATTGATCACCAGTTCATCGTAGCTAGAAATGCCCGCGGTGTGCGTGTTGCGTCCCATCACGTAACACGCGGACAGGCCCGTCCCGATTCGGATAGAGGATCGGGACCCCGTCCTGAGTCACATGTGGCCGCTTACTCGGTTTCCCTGGTTCCAGCACGATGATCGCCTGCACCCCAGGTGGCGCGCGATAGTCCTTGGGGATCGTCTCTAGCTGAATGACGCTTTCTAGATTGGTCTCTGCTGCGCGGGGCTCCGGAATCGCCAAAACGAGTCCCGCCAGCAGGTAATGCGCCCACTTCTTGTGGATCAACCACACCAGCCACCCCGCAAATAGCAGAGCCCAAGCGGCGCCCAGCTGCAGCTTCGGCATGCCTGCCACGGCGCGCGCCACCGTAGCAATCCACCAGGTAAATGGCTCGGCAAGCCGCAACAGCAGCATTTCAAGCGGAGCGGGCAGTAGCACTGCCAACAGTCCGAGAATCGTGACGGGAGCAACCGCCGCCGCCACTAGGACGTTCGCGATTATCGACGCCAACACCACCCTGCCCGTCATCGCCGCAACGAGAGGCATCGTCACCAGATCAGCAGCAATTGCCACCGCGAGGGCGCGCAAAACTATGTCAGGCACGCGTCTGCCCAACGGGTGCCGCGCTAATGCGCGATACAGCAAAGGCGACAACGCGATGAGGCCGGCGGTGGCAGCCACGGAAAGTGCAAAGCCGTAGGAGACCGCGAGGTCACTATCGTAAAGTAGCAGCGCGATCACCGCGAGACTGAGGCCATGCGCGGGTTCGGCTTGCGCCGAGCCCAGTACAGCCAGCAAGCCGACGATCCCCGTGACCGAAGCGCGGAGCACCGATGGCTCAAAGCCCACCAACCCAACGAATACCGCCAACGTGATGGCAGCGCAGCCTACTTGATACCGCGGGCCCAGCGTCACCGCCTTAGCCAACAACACAGCCGCCACGGTCAAGATCGTGATGTTGGATCCACTGACCGCTGTCAAATGAGACAGACCTGTGTCCAGAAACAACTGCTTTTCTTCCAGGCTTTGCGCCGAGGTATCTCCCAGCACCATGCCCGGCAACAACCCCTCCGATGCTGGTCCAAGGTGCTTGGCGCAGGCTACAACAAAATCGGCTTTGACGCTCGCAGCCCAGGCATCGAAGCCCCGCGGTGGCGCCACTACCTCAAGCTCGCTAATGTTCAGCACCACCGGAGTTACACCTGGCCTGTCGGCGGGGCCGCTAGTTACCTGCGCCACCACACTGGTTCCAAGCGGGGGCGGTTGCTGTTTAAGAAATGCTCGGACCGTGGCGCCATCGACGGACAGCGTGGTAATCCACCCACCAGTTTTGGTCATCGTCGGGCTCGTCTCTATGCGCGCCAACACCGCAGCCGGGAAAGCGGCAGGCGCGGTGTGGATGCGAACCAGGGACGTCGATAAGGCAGCCAACCCCAGGGACAGCGCCGTCAGCCCGGGCCCCGGGAATTTCAGCATGGACAGGGCTGCCACTGCCAAGAGGCCCAAGCCCAGCCACGCCTCCCGAGTTACTACGGTGGCCAGCACAATCGCCCACACCAGCAGCGCTGCCGGAACCAGACGAAGCTCCCTCATGGATTCACAGAGTCACCTCGGGGGAAATCGCCGCGAACTTCGCCGGCCCAATCCCTTTGACCTCTTGCAACTGTTCGATAGCGGAGAATCCGCCTATCTGCTCCCGATGCGCGATGATCGCCGCTGCGGTTTTCGTCCCGACTCCGTCCAAGGACTCTAGCTCGGCGGCCGTCGCGGAATTCAGTGAGACTTTCCCCGGCTCGCTAGCAGCCTGGACGGGTGCTGCACCAACCACAGGGACCTGGATCTGCTTGCCATCACTGAGCTTTTCCGCGAGATTCAGGCTGGCCAGATCCGCCTCCGGCAGCGGCTGCGCTGCCTGCAGGGCGTCGTCGATACGCGCGCCGGGCGTTAGCGTGACCAATCCCGGCGCAGAAACCGCACCGACGACGCTGACCACCGCCATCGTCTCTGAAGTCGGCGCTGCAGATACGGAGGCGGGGGCATATGAGTACCCGGGCGAGGTTGGTTGGCGCAGGAAGAACCACGCTGCCAGCCCGATGACACACACTAGCGCCACCCACATGCCATGACGCGGGGAAATCATAAATCGTGGCTTCGGATAGTGCACCGCGAGGAGGTCTTCCTCGCCGGTTGGTCGGGTCAGATCTGCGACACGTTCGGAGAGCTTCATGGCGCTCAAGTTAGCCGCAACCGGCACTTTCATGCACAGAGCGCCCCAGCCAGCCTGTGGATAGCTACTGGGATGTGGATAAACTTAGGCGGGCTTGCGGGCCACCAACGCGATGGCTCCGAGTTCATCAGCATGCTTCCGAAATTCGGCTCGCATCGCGAGCACCCGCTCCCGGGCAGGCCGGTTACGCAGCAGATTAAACCCGAAACGCGCTGCCCCGAGCATCCCTTCATCGGAAATCAGACGAGAAGGCTCGAGCAAACGCATGGGTGCTTCGCCTTGCCACTCCACCTCCAGTCCGGCCTCTTCCAGCAGCGCTATCCAGTGCGCTACCGGCAGCGGCCGAGCGCCCACCTTGATCGTGCGGGATAGGTCCTTTTCTACCGCGTCGCGTGGTCGAGCTTCTGTCTCCACCCCGGTGCGAGACAGTTCATGAATGGCATAGCGTCCGCCTGGGGCGAGCAATCGGGTAGCTTCCGCCACCACTCGCGCCTTGTCTGTTTGACTTTGCATGGTGAGCATCGCCTCACCGATGACGAAGTCTGCTTCCCCACTCGGCAGACCTGTGGTGGCAGCGTCAGCAGCGACGAGCTCTGTGGGTACGGTGCCACCTAGCAGGTGCCCCAATACTTTAGGTGCGTCCGGATTGGGATCCACTCCAATCCAGCTCGCTGGGTGTGTAGCCAACAGCAATTTTGCGGTAGCCCCGACGCCTGGACCGAACTCTATGATTCGATCCCCGGCGCGTGGTCCGGCAGCAGTGAGCATCCGTTGCGTGAGCTCACGACCACCTGGTCGTAGTACCCGTTTACCGAGCTTTGCCAGCAGCCAGTGCCCCTGGAGGCGCTTTTCTTCCGGTGCCTGACGAGTCATCTCACTCATGCTGATTCCCCTTCCCCAGAGTCAACTTCCACCATGGTCAGTGTCAGTCGCGAGGGTTCTTCGGCCACGAGCGCGTGTGGCTGTCCGGGCGCTAGATAGATAACGTCGCCCGCGCTCATGGTTAACTCTTCTGTCCCCAGAGTCCACAGCATGCGCCCCTCGTTTAGTAGGCATGACACCGCCCGGGGCGTACTGTGCTGGCTGAGGAGCTGTCCGGTGTCGAAGGTGAACTGGACGACGCGCATCATGCTGTTGCTAATGAGCACTCGTGACGTGGTGGATTCTGCGACGACAGGAAGGGATTCAGCCAGCCCTAGATGAGCAGATGATGAGTGTAGGTTGTGGTTGGGAGCCATGGGCATCCTTAAGCTCGGAGAAACAGGATATGAGCTTAGCCTAACCTAATTTATTACACCCAGGGTGTGAGAAATCTCGCCGCTAGCCCTCCGGCTGCGCGGAATACACCACGGAAACCGCCAATGCCCCCGGGCCAACGTGGGCGCCGATCGCATCGTCCAACTCTGAGGTCAGATAAGAGGTCCCCTCAGCCAACACCGCCTGCATCGTCTTCAGCAGCGCCTTCGCGGCCTCACGAGCCTCAGTCTGCTGAATCGCGATGAAAACCGGCTTGCCACCAGCCTTTTCCGCGATCATCTCCACCAGTTTGATGAAGGCCTTGGTCTGGGTGCGCGTCTTCGCCGCCAGCTCAACTTTGCCGCCGCGGATCGTCATGATCGGGCGCGTCGCCAGCGCCGAGGACATCAACGCAGTCGCGGGCGAGAGCCTGCCAGACTTACGCATGTCCTCGATCCGGTGCAAGTACAGGAAAAGGTCCGCACGTTCAAGAGTGTTTACTGCCGCTTCATAGCAGCGTTCCAAATCGGCGCCTTGCTTGGCCAAGCGAGCGGCCGCCATCGCCGCAGCGCCAACCGCCATCCCGGCCGAATTCGTATCCACCACTCGCACGGTGTCATCAAATACCGCTGCCGCCGCAGTCGCATTTGACCACGTCGAAGAAAGCTCCTTAGACAGATGCAAAGCTAAAACGCCCTCATCATGCCCACGTTCCAGCTGGCGCGCATACGCTGCAGTCAGCTCCAGCGCGCTGAGACCGGCGGTAGAGGTGGCACCGCCACGACTCATCACGTGCAAGGGCACAACGGTGATATCGAGTTCCTCAACAATGTCAGCAGGCAACCCCGCTGAGGAATCCGTAACGATCCGAACCGGCATTTACATGCCTCGCTTTGGCGCAGACATGTTCCACCCGTCTAGGTACCACTGTGCGTCGTCGACATTTTCGGCGGTAAAGCGCGCCTGCGGAATAATGGGATCGCCTTCGCCGTCGGCATCCGGGCTGCCCTGGAAGTAGCGCGGGCGGGCAGTCAACTGCGCCCAACACGTATTTTTCAGTCCGGAAAAGATCGGATATTGCTCCGGGCTAAAGCCCAGCAAAGAGGAGGTCAGTGCTGCGATCGTCCCACCGTGAGCGACCACAACGACTGTGGAATCATCCCACTCCGAGAAATCACGCATCTGTTCGTCGATAACCGCACGAGCACGCTGCGCAACCTCGAGCCGCGACTCACCCTTAGGCGGTGCCCAACTGGCGTCGTGACGCCACAGCGCACGCGCACCGGGGAACTGTGCATCAACTTCCTCGTGGCTCATCCCCTGCCACTGGCCGAGGTGGGTTTCCCGCAGGCGCTTATCGACGCCCACAGCGACCCCCACCCGCTGCGCTACCGCCTTCGCTGTCTCCTGCGCCCGCTCTAGGTCGCTGGAGACGATCCTGCCGATTTTGATGTCTGCGAGAAAATCAGCCGCATTCTGGGCCTGCTGAACTCCCACTTCAGATAGCTCGGTGTCCATCTGCCCTTGCATCCGACGGGTGGCGTTATAAAACGTCTCCCCGTGTCGCATCAGGATCAGCTGGCGAGTCACAGCTCGTCTTCCGGCTCTTGCTCAGCCAGCGGAATCTCGTCGATGGAGCTTACTTCACGCTCGTTAACATCGCTCGCCCATGCCTGCGGGCGCTGCGGGGTCTCTATGCCGTCGATGGCGATCAGCGGGCAGTCACGCCACAGGCGATCAAGAGCATAGAATTCGCGCTCCTGCTCGCGGAACACGTGGACCACGAACTCGCCGTAATCCAACAGCGCCCAACGTCCTTCACGTGCTCCCTCGCGGCGGATCGGATCTGTACCGGCTTCGGTGAGCTTGTCTTCAATCTCCTCCACGATGGAATTGACCTGACGCTCAGTGCTGGCAGAAGCGATCACGAACACGTCCGTAATGGTCAACACCTCGGAAACGTCGATGACGGCGATTTCCTCAGCCAGCTTTTCACTCGCAGCGTGGGCAGCGATGGTGGCGAATCGAATCGAATCTTGAGATGCAGTCACGAAAGTCCTTTGAGATTGTTGAGTCTTACTACTAACACCATAGTTTCCCACGTTTGGGGCAGTTTAGGCTAGTTGACGGGGCAATCTTAAGAATACAACCCAGTTTTGTTGATGAACTGCACCACACCATCCGGTACGAGGTACCAAACCGGGCGCCCTGCGGCGGCCCTCTCCCGGCAATCCGTGGAGGAGATCGCCATGGCTGGAATCTCCAGCAAAGTCACGCGTCCCTTATGGATAGCGGGGTCAATGGAGGAGGTCAGTTCGTAACCAGGACGGGTCACACCGACGAAGTGCGCGAGCTCAAACATGGAGGGCCAGTCACGCCACGTGACGATCTGCGCCAGGGCGTCCGCGCCAGTGATGAAGTACAACTCTGCATCCGGGTACTCCGCGCGCAGATCATTGAGGGTATCGATGGTGTATGTTGGCCCCTCCCGCTCAATATCCACCCGCGAGACCGCGAACGACGGATTGGAGGCCGTAGCGATCACTGTCATCAGGTAGCGATCCTCCGCCGAGGACACCTTCCGGTCCGCCTTCTGCCATGGCTGCCCAGTGGGCACAAAGATAACCAGGTCCAGGTCGTAGCGGGAGGCTACCTCCGAGCCCGCAACTAAGTGACCGTTATGGATCGGGTCGAAAGTGCCGCCCATGATGCCGATGCGCTTCGGCGAGATGTGATTCGGTTGTCCCATAACGGACAACTTTAGTCTGTGGACTAGGGTCGAGTCTGCCCAGTGCCCTGCAGAATCCATTTGGTGGAGGTGAGCTCCGGCAGAGCCATCGGACCACGCGCATGGAGTTTCTGGGTAGAAATGCCGATCTCCGCGCCCATGCCATACTGCTCGCCATCCGTAAACGCAGTAGAGGCGTTGACCATCACCGCGGCGGAATCCACAGCGTCGCAAAAGAGCTGAGCAGTACGGATGTTGTTCGTCGCGATGGCCTCCGTATGGCCCGTGGAGTAGCGGGCGATGTGAGCGATTGCGCCGTCCACGCCGTCGACAAGCGCGGCAGCGATATCCATGGACAGGTACTCGTCGCTGAAGTCAACCTCGGTGGCGGCCACATCTGCGCCGAGCTTTTCGACGTCCCCGTGTACCCGCACCCCGGCGTCCTGCAGCGCGGTGATGATACGTGTTTGATCGGCAGCGGGCAGGGCAGAATCGATAAGCACCGTCTCGGCCGCATTGCACACGCTAACACGGCGCGTCTTGGAATTGAGCAGAATCGCGATGCCTAGCTCCAAATCAGCGTCGCGGTCAATATAGACGTGGCAATTGCCAGTACCGGTCTCGATCGTAGGGACAGTTGCGCCCATGACCACAGCGTTAATCAGCCCAGCTCCACCACGCGGAATCACCACGTCCACCAGGCCACGAGCCGTAATCAGATCTTGCACGCTGCCGTGAGTCTCACAAGGCAGCAACTGCACGGATTCGGCAGGCAGCCCATGCTCAAGCAGCACTTCCTGCAGCACCGACACCAAGAAAGCGTTGGAGTTACGCGCCGTCTTAGAACCGCGGAGCAGCGCTACGTTGCCAGATTTGAGCGCCAGCCCGAAAGCATCAACAGTAACGTTGGGGCGTGCCTCGTACACCATGCCCATCACACCAAGCGGCACGCGCACCTGTTTCATCTGGATACCGTTAGGCATCGTCGCACCCTGCAGCACCTGGCCTACCGGATCCTTCAGATCCGCAACTTGGCGCAACCCACCGGCGATACCAGCAATGCGTTCTTCCGACAGCGCAAGGCGGTCAATGAGGGACTCCGCCATTCCTGCGGCTCTGCCGGCATCGATGTCAAGCTGATTTGCCCGGAGAATCTCCGGGGTACGCTCCTCCAGGCGATCCGCCGCGGCGCGCAGGATCGCGTTCTTCTGGTCAGAGGTGAGCCGTGCGAGGACCCCAGCGATCGCCTTAGCTGCGCGAGCCTTGGCCAATACCTCGTCCCGTTCGGCAGAATTCGATCCCAAATCAGCAGTCATGCTGCACTATTTTAGCTCAGTATCCCTGCCCCGGAGTCACTTCTGTAGGCATCTTCTCCCCTGCGGCGAAAGCCTGGGCATTAGCCAGGATCGCCTTCGGCATCAAGGCTTGGATCCGCTCGCTGGTATTAGCAATATGCGGCGTGATCACTACGTTTGGCATGGCCCACAGCGGGTGTTCCGCTGGCAATGGCTCTGGTTCGGTTACATCCAAAGCAGCGCCCGCGATCTGCCCGGTTTCCAGGGCGTGTGTGAGCGCATCGGTATCAATGAGCGGTCCGCGCCCCACGTTCACAACCACCGCATGCGACGGCATCTCGGCGAGAGCCTGCGCATCCACCATATGATGAGTTTCAGCTGTGAGAGGCGCGGCCACAATGAAATAGTCTGCCCGCGACCACACAGCCTCCGTTGTTGTCTCATCTGCCCCCGGTACCGGACGGCCGGAACGATTGACTGCGATGACGCGGCAGCCAAAGCCATGCAGCATCGGGATGAGCTCCGTTCCAATACCACCCGCTCCGACGATGGCCACGGTCTTATCGTGGAGCCAGCCGGTAGCACCCTCTGCTGCTGCACGCGCATCCCAGGAGGTGCACTGTTTGTGCGCATGCAACTGGGCGAGGAGCAACGCTACTGCCGATTCCGCGACAGTGGTGGCAAAGATGCCCCGGGCGTTTGCCCACCGCCGATCCGAGGTCAAGATTCCTGCGGCTTCAAAGCCGTCGATACCGGCTAGGCAAATCTGCACCCAGCGGATATTTTCCGGCAGCTCCGGGAATTCTTCCGGGGTCCCGTTGAAGACCAAGAAATCAGCCTCGCCGAGCTCGGTTTCTTCATAACCGTTCTCACTGAGGTAATCGATGACGGTGGACCAGCGATGCGGGGTAATCGAAAATTTCATGCCCCCCAGGCTACGCGCGAGTAGCAAAGTTGGACAGGTAGTCCGCGTGTACCACCGGCCGTTGCATACCCTCCGGCAGCTCATCGCTGTGTTTTCCGAGCATCGGCCGTAGCGTGCGAGAGTCAAAGGCCACTTCCCCACGCCCAATAATTTCTCCTTCAGGCCCAAGGATTTCTACGATCTCGCCGGAGTGGAAATCCCCGTCAATTTCGGTGATACCCACCGCCAACAGCGAGTTACCTCCGGCCGTCACTGCACTCACAGCACCAGCATCGATCTTCAACGTCCCCGCAACATCTGCCGCGTAAAGGGCCCAGAATTTCCAGGCACTGATTCCATTGTCCTTGGGGTGGAACACCGTGCCCACCTCAGCGCGATCCAGCGCCGGACCAATGTTGTCCGCGCTGGTAAGCAGCACTGGGATCCCACCGCGGCAAGCAAGCCGGGCAGCCGACACTTTGGTGGCCATGCCACCAGTGCCCACCACGCCCCCAGAGCCGGCGATCACGCCTTTGAGATCATTGCCGTCACGCACCTCGGAGATGAAACGCGCAGTCGGGTCCACCGGGTTCTTGTCATAGAGGCCATCGACGTCGCTCAGCAGCACCAGCGCATCCGCGCTCACGAGGTTTGCCACGATCGCAGCCAAACGGTCATTGTCACCGAACCGCACCTCAGTGGTGGCTACCGTGTCGTTCTCATTGATGATCGGCACTGCGCGCAGCTGGCGCAAACGATCAATGGTGTTCTGTGCGTTACGAGCCCGGTCACGCTGCCCAGCGTCACTCGCCGTGAGCAGCACCTGCCCCACCGCCCGACCATAACGAGCGAAGCTGACTCCCCACTGGTGCGCAAGGTAAACTTGGCCGACCGCGGCCGCCGCCTGACGGGTGGCAAGATCACTCGGGCGGTGCGGCAGGCCGAGAGGGGCCATCCCCGCGGCAATAGCGCCAGAGCTGACAACAATGACATCAGTGTTGCGCGCCATGCGAGCTTGGATAGCATCAACCAGCTTATTGATCTGCGCCGGCTGCACAGTGAAATTCTCGTCCGTCAGGCTACTCGAGCCAATCTTGACCACAATGCGCTTGGCGCGCGAGATCTGTTCCCGCACGCTCGAATGGTGCCCAAAAGCAGGCCCTCCAGGCTCGGCCACGGGGAAGGTTGCTTCCGGGGTCGAATCGGCGGTGAAAGGCTTGAGCGGGAGGGTGGACATGGAAGTAAATATAGTCGCCCGCACGCTGCTGCGGGGCTATGGGGTTGGATCCCCACCCGTTGCACCGAGCGTTTCACCGGAGACGAAAGACGCCTCATCGCTGGCGAGGAAAACATAGGGACCAGCCATCTCGACCGGCTGCCCTGCCCTGCCTAAACCAGAATGTTGACCGAAGGAAGTGATCTTCTCTTGTGGCTGACCGTGTGAGGGCTGAAGTGGGGTCCACACCGGGCCAGGCGCTACCGCGTTGACGCGAATGCCCTTCGGCGTCAGTTCCGTAGCCAAACCCTTGGACAGATTATTCATTGCTGCCTTAGTCATCGCATAATCGAGCAGGGTGTCCGATGGCGAGTACGCCTGCACGGAAGAACTGAAGATAATGGAGGCACCCGGCTTCATATACTTCAGAGCTTGCTTTGTGACATAGAAGGTGCCATAAAGGTTGACCTTCATCGTGCGGTCAAAGCTCTCATCAGAGATGCTTGCTAGGCCTTCATTCCACACTTGGCGACTGGCATTATTGACCAAGATGTCGAGTCCACCCAATGTCTTCACGGCGTCATCGACAAGCAAACGGCAATAATTCGGATCGAGGAAGTCACCTGGCAGCGGCACTGCCTGGCGCCCAGTCTCCTCAATTGCTTTAATAACTCGCTCGGCATCTTCTTGTTCAGCTGGCAAATACGCCAGTGCGATGTCGGCACCTTCACGGGCATATGCGATAGCTACGGCGGCACCGATTCCGGAATCACCACCAGTGATCAATGCCTTCTTGCCGTGTAGCCGTCCGCTTCCGACGTAACTTTCCACCCCGATGTCAGCCGTGGGCTGCAGCTGCGCATCTAGCCCTGGCTCCGGCTGAGTTTGCTCAGGCGGAGAGATCCGAGGGTGCAATTCGCGCGGGTCAACAGTAGCTTCCTGGCTTACTCGAGTCATCGAATCCTCCTAAAGTTGCTGTGCTTTCCACCGTACTGATGGACGCGAAACGGCCCCTCAAATTTGAGGGGCCGTTATTTTTTCGACAAAGAGTGTTGATGGAGCTGTTATTAGCCCTGCCAACGCTCTCGGTCGGCAACTTCGCCATCGCCATAATCCAGTTCGTCGATAAGGCCACGACGAGCCTGGGAGGCGCGCTTACGCTCGGCGGCGGAGATACGCTCGGTCTTTTCCAGTCGAACGTCGGTGCCTCGCCCTGTCATCAGGGAGTCAGCACCAGCAGCGGTCATTGGCTCCCATTCGAAGGTGACATCGCCGATGGTTACCTGCGCGCCTTCGCTTGCGCCGGCCTTGAACAAGGCATCTTCCACCCCGGCACGCGCCAAACGGTCAGCAAGGTAGCCGACTGCTTCATCGTTCTCGAAGTCAGTTTGGCGAATCCAACGTTCCGGCTTTTCGCCGCGGACCACAAAAGCGCCCTCGAACCCTGGGTCTTGTTCCACCACGAAGCCCAGCTTGTTCTTGACCGCATCCACAGCCTGTGGCCGGATGATCGTACGGACCTCCGCCTTGGCCTTCGGATTGACCTTGCGGTGCTGCTGCACGATTTCCAACAGTTTAAACTTCAGCGGTTCCAGCCCCTGGTAGGCGGCAGCGGAGATGATGAACACCGGCCAGCCGAACTTCTCTTCGATGTCCGATTTGAGGAACTCAGCCAGCTCCAGCGCCTCTGGGACGTCGGTCTTGTTCAGCACCACAATTCGCGGACGATCCTTAAGGTCTCCGAGCCCAACATCGTGGCTGAGCTCGGATTCGTACAAGGCCAGCTCGTTTTCCAGCGCCTCAATATCGCTGATCGGGTCACGACCAGGATCCATCGTGGCAGTGTCAACGATATGTGCCAGAACTGCGGTGCGCTCAATATGGCGGAGGAAGTCCAGACCAAGACCCTTGCCCTCGGAAGCGCCAGGAATTAGGCCTGGCACGTCTGCAATGGTGAAGGTCTCATGGCCCACTTCCACCACACCAAGGTTTGGCGCGAGGGTGGTAAACGGGTAGTCGCCGATCTTGGGCTTCGCAGCAGAGATGACAGAGATCAGACTGGACTTGCCGGCGCTGGGGAAACCGAGCAAACCGACATCCGCCATGGACTTAAGTTCCAGGGTCACATCGTGTTGCTCGCCTGGCTCGCCCTTCAGCGCGAAGCCCGGCGCCTTGCGGGCGCGACTGGCCAGCGAGGCGTTACCCAGGCCACCGTGGCCGCCTTCAGCAGCGATGTAGCGCATGCCTACCGCGGTTAGGTCTGCCATGACCTCACCCTTGTCATTCATCACCACAGTACCTGCTGGGACCTCCAGCACGAGGTCTTCTCCACGCGCACCATTGCGGTGGTCACCGGCGCCATTCGTGCCGCGCTGTGCCTTGATGTGTGGCCGGTAGTGCAAGTCCAGCAGGGTGTGAACTTGCGCGGAGGCCTCGAGGACGATGTCGCCACCGTGACCGCCGTTACCGCCGTCGGGGCCGCCAAGCGGCTTGAATTTCTCGCGGTGGATCGAGGCGCACCCGTTACCGCCGTCGCCAGCCATCAGGTGCAGGACCACGCGGTCAACAAATCGGTTCATGGGGGTTCCTTCAATCTAGGGCGCGCTTCTCGACGTCAATAGTGCCCAATTCTACTGTGCCTTCGAGCAATCGATTGATTGTAGCCAACCACCAGCCGGAAAGGCTAATGCCAGGCAGCACTCTGACGCCAGTTGCCACGGATAAGCGAAAACCCGCACTCACATGGAGTGCGGGTTCTAGCGATGTCAAGCTTAAGCTTCTACAGCCTCAGCTGGAACAATGTTCACCATGCGACGGTTGCGCTTGGTGGAGAACTGGACTGCGCCAGCCTTGAGAGCGAACAAAGAATCGTCGCCGCCACGGCCAACGTTCTCGCCTGGGTGGAACTTGGTTCCGCGCTGACGAATGAGGATCTCGCCGGCCTTGACCTGCTGACCACCGAAGCGCTTGACGCCGAGACGCTTTGCCTCGGAATCGCGACCGTTAGAGGTCGAGGATGCACCCTTCTTATGTGCCATTTGGTTTCCCTCCTTCAGGAAAGCTAAAAGCCTGCCGGCTTATTTGATGCCCGTTACCTTGAGAACGGTCAGTGGCTGACGGTGGCCCTGGCGCTTCTTGTAACCGGTCTTGTTCTTGTACTTCAGGATCTTGATCTTCGGGCCCTTGGTGTGCTCGACGATCTCGGTGTTGACGCTGATCTTGGAAAGCTTGGCAGCATCAGTAGTTACATCGGCGCCATCGACGAGCAGAACCGGGGTGAGAGCCACGGAAGAACCTGGCTCACCCTCGATCTTCTCGACCTTGACGAGGTCACCTTCGGCAACCTTGTACTGCTTGCCGCCGGTCTTGACGATCGCATACATAGGAGGGCTACCCCTTTATCTAGAACTCGGCTCGGACACACGGTCGCGCGCCCGAATGGACAAATGATTTTTTTGGCGTTTACAAGGGATCTTCGCAGCGATTGAAGCACGCGGAACTCACCTGTAAACAGCGACTGTCAAAGACTACCCGGTAACGCGGCGAAAATACAAACCGCGTGCTCGCTAGCCTCGGTTGCGACGTACCACGCGACGACGTCCGCGAGACTGCTGTGGCTGCTGTGGTTTTTCCGCAACCGGTGCAGCAGGCTCCGCGCTTGCCAGCTTCTTCACCACGCGGCGACGTCCGCGACGCGGCGATGCCTCAACAACCGCAGCTTCCGGCTCCTTCGATTCCGCCTTCGGCGCAGCGGCACGCACAGGCTTCTCGACGGCAACCGCTTCCGGCTCCGCAAAGTCAGACTTGCGTGGAGGTACATCAGACTTGGAGTTGCCCCGGGTGGCCCGGCGGCGACGCGGCGAGTTGTTGTACTGCTCCAGCGCCTCCTCATAAGACTGCGCTGGCTGATAGTCCTTGCCGGATGGCTCTTCAGGATCCTCCTCGTCTGCCGTCGCTACGGCAGCGGCTGCGATTTCCTCGATCTCAGAGACATTGCGGTTCTTGCGCCGACGACGCGAAGGACGAGTGTCCTGTTGCTTTTCCGGCTCCACTGCCACAACCGCCGCTGCGAGCTCCTCGATGGACTTTTCTTCTTCCTCGTCCTCGCGGTGTATCGCCTTGATCGCCGGATGCTCTGCGCGCTTTGTGGCGGCGCGCTTGCCGTAGACCGGGACATCTTCTTCCTGCTCAATTGGGTCAGTATGCAGGATGATGCCTCGACCTTGGCAGCACTCACACTCGGTGGAGAAAGTCTCCAACAGGCCGGTCCCCAGCTTCTTGCGCGTAACCTGCACTAGCCCCAAGGAAGTGACCTCAGATACCTGGTGACGGGTGCGATCCCGCCCAAGCGCCTCGGTGAGTCGACGCAGCACCAAGTCGCGGTTTTCCGGCAACACCATGTCGATGAAGTCGATGACGATCATGCCGCCCATGTCACGCAAGCGCATTTGACGGACGATCTCCTCGGCCGCCTCGAGATTGTTCTTGGTGACGGTTTCCTCGAGGTTGCCGCCGGCGCCGGTAAATTTGCCAGTGTTCACGTCGATGACGGTCATAGCTTCGGTACGGTCAATCACCAGCGTGCCACCGGAAGGCAGCCACACCTTACGCGCTAGCGCCTTGTGTAGCTGTTCATCGATCCGGTAAGACTCGAAGGCATCGACCCCGCCGTTCTGGGAGGAATCGAACTTCTCCAGACGCTCAACCAAGTCCGGCGCCACCGAATTCACGTAGGCATGCACGGTCCCCCATGGGCGGCTACCATCCACCACAAGCTTGTCGAAGTCTTCATTAAACAGATCACGGACCACCTTGACCAGCATGTCCGGCTCTTCATACATGGTCACAGGCTTCGCGCCGCGCCCCTGCTTTTCACGCTTAGTACGGTCTTGAATCTGCTCCCACAGATTGTGGAGACGCGAAACATCAGCAGCAATCTCCCGCTCGTGCACGCCTTCCGCAGCAGTGCGGATGATAGCGCCGCCATCCCCCGGAACAACTTCCTTCAGGATTTCCTTGAGACGCTTGCGTTCCGGCTCTGGCAGCTTTCGTGAAATCCCCGCGGAACGTCCTCCTGGGACATACACCAGGAAGCGACCAGCCAGGGAAATCTGCGTGGTGAGGCGTGCACCCTTATGCCCGATCGGGTCCTTGGTTACCTGCACCAAAACTTGATCACCGGACTTGAGGGCCTGTTCAATCTTGCGGGACCGTCCCCCAAGCCCTGCGGAGCGCCAATCAACCTCGCCGGCGTAGAGCACGCCGTTGCGGCCCTTTCCGATATCGATGAACGCTGCCTCCATCGAGGGCAGCACGTTTTGCACGCGGCCAAGATAAATGTTGCCGACCATCGTGGACTGCGTTTCCGAGGTGACAAAATGCTCTACCAGCATCGAGTCTTCCAACACGCCGACCTGAGTCACGCGGCCCAAACCATCTTCCCGCTCCCGCTCACGCACGACCATGACACGTTCTACAGATTCGCGGCGCGCCAAGAACTCTGCTTCGGAAACGATATGACGCTTCTTGCGACCTTCCTCCCGACGCTCAGTACGGCGACGACGCTGTGCTTCGAGACGCGTGGAGCCCTTGATGCCCATCGGCTCCTCAGAGACCTCTTCCACTGCCTCTACCTGAGGCTCATCGGAGCCCTTGCCGCGCCCTTTGCCTCGACGTCCACGACGCTTAGGAGCAGAGGTCTCTTCGCTGTCCACAGCAGGAGCAGCCACTGGCTCTGGGGCTTGGAAAATAGGTGCGATGAAGACGTTTTCAGGGGCAGGCGTGATCTCTGGGACTACGTCTTCCAGCAGTTCAGCGTCCTTCTCCTGCTCTACGGCCGTCACTAGGTCGATGGTGGCCAGCTCGCGCTCGACCTTTTCCTCGATTTGGTGGATCTCGTTAGCTACGTTCTTTTCCACCCGCTTACGGATGACGTCTTCGTCTTTGCCACTGAGGGCGTCGAGAAGCTGCTCGGCTTCCTGCTTGGAGATGGTGGACTGGGCGACCTTTTTCAGCCCTAGATTGGCGAGCTCCGCGATGAGTTCCTTAGATGCCATCCCGAGTGCTTTCGCAAGGATGTGTACGCGGTTCTTCTCCCCTAGTTGGGTTCTATCGAATTGTGCTGCGCCGTTTGCCACGGTCAACTCCTATGTTCATTTTTTGGCGCGTGTCCCGGGCGCTGGCACTTCTTGCCGCCGCCACACAGGTCGCGCTTCATGTCGTATAAAGCCTTGTCGCGCCAGTCATCGTTCAGCGATCCTGCGGTAGCGAGCGAACAACAACGTGCGTGCCATCCATTGTGGCACAGATTCGCCACCACGTGACGCAATCAAGCTAACCTCGGCGCTATGAAGAATCGTTTTCACAATGCGGAATTGGCGGTGGTGCCGGCGATAAGTCTCGCTGCGGTGCGCTCTGAACTGCTAACTACCCTGCCGCTCGATCTCCCCGGGTTGACTGCGGTACCGCTCATACTCTGCGGCGTGATTTTCCTCATTATCGCCCTCGTGAAGGAGCAACGGACCACCCAGCACCTTCGGTTTGACATATATCGTCTCGAGGAAATCAATCCGCCGGTGCCCTGGTTGCGTATTTTTGGCCCGCTCATTGCGCCGATCTCAGCTGAAATCACACTGGCAACAGGGTGGGCCGTTGACCCGATCTTCGCTTCCAGTCTCCGGTTCCTGGTGACAGCTTTCGCACTCTTCTTGATGTTTAGCGCCACGATGTCGCCGGATATGCGCACAGGGCCGCGTCGAGCCCAGGAAATCGCGGGGACCAGCTTAGAGGGGGTCACTGCTTCTCGGATTGAATCGCTACGCCCCCATGCGGCGTTCGCCGCGTACCTGATCCAGATCAATGCTATTTATGGCAGTCGGGT
The DNA here is from genome assembly GCF_037482625.1 of Corynebacterium sp. H128. NCBI lineage: Bacteria > Bacillati > Actinomycetota > Actinomycetes > Mycobacteriales > Corynebacteriaceae > Corynebacterium > Corynebacterium sp. H128. The sequence goes on from NZ_JBBHKW010000008.1 coordinate 20,552, forward strand.
ACGCGTCGATTCGCTGGCTGCACAGTTGGAGCGTCCAGCTTCGGAGATACTTGAAACGGCAAAGCAGCTGCGCGAAGCGGGCCTAGCGAACGTCTCTACCCTCATGTCCCCTGATACACCGGAGAAGTGGTGGATTGAGTTGACCGAGGTGGGCGTGCGCACTTTCTATCACCTGAAACGCTAAAACCGCGGCTTCCTCAATGAGGAAGCCGCGGCAGTTAAGCGTTTAGAGGTTAGGGAACCAAATGCCAATCTCGCGCTCTGCGGACTCTGGAGAGTCGGAGCCATGGACAACGTTCTCACCGACGGTCAAAGCGAAGTCGCCGCGGATGGTGCCCGGGGTGGCCTTGGATACTGGGTCCGTGCCACCGGCAAGCTGGCGCCATGCCTCGATGGCACGTGGGCCCTCGACGATGCCGGCAACGAGTGGTGCAGAGGTGATGAAGGAAACGAGCTCACCGAAGAATGGCTTATCAGCATGCTCGGCGTAGTGCTTCTCTGCGGTTTCCTTGTCTGCAACGCGCAGATCCATAGCGACGAGCTTAAGACCCTTGCGCTCGATGCGGGAGATAATTTCGCCCACGTGGCCGTTTGCGACGCCGTCTGGCTTGATCAGGATGAGTGTACGTTCAGTCATGCCGGTAATCATACCTGTTCAACTATTGACACCGCAGTCTTTAGGTCGGCGTAGCGGTACCACAGGCGCACCTGCCGAATCGCAGCGTAGCCCTCACCACGGTTTTTCATGTCGCGGATGGTTTTCCTTTGCTCCGCGGTGAGCTCGATCGGGTGCTCTGCGAGCTTCTGCTGATTGGACCGCTTCACCAAACCACTGATCAAGCTGGAACCGGCAGCGATGATAAAGAGAATCGCCAGCCACATCCCTAGGTCCGCGGCGCGAACATAAATGGCGAGGAGAGCAAATACGGCCGCTGCGATGAAGTCAAGGTTGCGCGAAAGCATGACCCTATCCTACGTGTGCTGCGTGGTGAGCAACCCGCGGTTCATTCGCTCAAGGAGATTCTTGCGCAGCACCAAGATGTAGCCCCACACGGCAGCATAAATCAGCCCGAGGATGCCCATAGAGGGATGCACGAAGAATCCCACAATTGCCAATGCTTGCAGCGCCAGGTTCACCGGCAGGGCTACGGAACGCTTTTGCATGAATGCCCACAGAAACATGAGCGCGCCGACAACCGTCACGTAGAGCCAGTTGAATGTGGTCCAGTGTTCGCCGTTGTCCACCCGCAAGATCACCGTGAGTACGAGCCAGATCGATATTGCTTCCATGACCAGGGTGCCAGCCATGACACCGCGCAGGCCCTTCATTGGGTCTTTGACTGGCGCATGCCCGGGCCCTAGCGGACCATACTTTTCGCTCATGCTGGTTCCTTTCCAAACAGTGCGCGCGCCTCGCCCGCAGTTACTACGGATCCAGTGATGATCACTCCCGCGCCGGATACGCTACCACCTTCAGAGGTGTCTTCTGCCAGCTCGACGGCCACTTCCACGGCGTCGACAAGCGAATCAGCCACGTGCACGCGCTCCTCGCCGAAGACCTCGCGGGCCAGCTCGGCTAGTTCGTAGGCATCGAGCGCGCGTGGCGACGCGTTCTGGGTAACCACAACCTCATTGAGGTAAGGCTCCAAGGCCAGCAGCACACCGCGCACATCTTTATCCGCCAGCACCGAAACCACACCGATGATGCGGCTAAAGGAAAAGTCTCGATCCAGCGCAGCCCCAAGAGCCTTGGCACCATGTGGATTGTGTGCCGCGTCTACGAAGACAGTTGGAGTAGCCCGAACGCGCTCCAGGCGGCCCGGCGACTCCACGGTGGCGAAACCTTCGCGGACCGTATCAAGATCTAGCTGCCGTCCCGCGCCAGCACCGAAGAATGCTTCCACGGCTGCCAGAGCGACGGCGGCATTGCACGCCTGGTGCGCACCGGACATCGGTAGGAAGATGTCCTCGTATTCGCCACCCAGCCCCCGCAGCGAAATCTGCTGGCCGCCAACCGCGATGCTCGAGCTGATCACGCCGAACTCTGCCCCAGCGCGAGCAACGGCGGCATCCACCGACACCGCTTTCTCAAGAATGACCTGCATCGCTTCTGGCTCTTGTTCCGCAACAACTACGACGTTGTCCGGAGGTGCCAGCAGATCGTCAGCGTCCCAGCGAGACTTGATGATGCCCGCCTTTTCCGCGGCGATGTCAGCGATAGTGTCGCCCAAAATACCGGTGTGGTCCAACCCAATCGGAGTAATTACGGAGACATCCGCGTTGATCACATTCGTGGCGTCCCAACGGCCACCCAGCCCGACCTCAACCACAGCAACATCCACGGGTGCGTCTGCGAAAGCGGCGTATGCCATACCGATCAGCACCTCGAACTTCGACATTGGAACGGAGGCGCGTTGGTCTACCATTTCCACATAAGGCTTGATTTCCGACCAGATCCGCACATAGTCGCGCGGATGAATGGGACGGCCGTCGATAGCAATACGCTCGGTGACCAGCTGCAGGTGCGGGCTCGTGGTGCGTCCGGTGCGGCGGTGGAAGGCGCGCATCAGGGACTCGATCATGCGAACCGTCGAGGTCTTTCCGTTGGTGCCGGCAACATGAATTGCTGGGAAGGAACGCTCGGGGTTGCCAAGCAGATCCATGAGCATCTCGATGCGCTCCAGCGAAGGATCGATGGTGGTCTCGGACCAGCGCTGATTCAACTCGTCTTCCACCATCGCCAATGCGGCAAGGTCCTGCTGCGTGATGTCGGTAGCTTCCGGCTCATTGGCTGGACCGGCCTGATCGATGGGCAGCGTGAGGCCGGAATCGTTGAGCTCTACTTCCATTATCCGAGCTCTTTCAATCGTGCCGTGATGCGGTCGAACTCTTCCTGCGCCACGGTTTGACGAGCCTTGATCTTCTCCACCACTGCTTCCGGAGCCTTAGCAAGAAAAGCCTCATTCCCGAGCTTCTTCGCGGTGGTGTCCAGTTCCTTCTCCGCAGTCTTGAGGTCCTTCTCCAGTCGCTTCCGCTCGGCTGCAACATCCACGCTTCCTGAAGTATCCAGCTCTACCTCGATGGTTGCTTGGCTCAGACGCACCTCAATGCTTGCGCTTGGGTTAAATTCCGCAGGCTTTTCGACGCGAGCGAGGCTACGAATCATGTCCTCGGAGCCAGCCAAATCCGCCTTCTCAAAGTCAATGCGCGCAGGCACCCACTGGGAAGGCTTAACACCCTGGTCGGAACGGAAGCGGCGGATCTCAGTGATCAGCTTCTGGGCATCTTCGATGCGACGCTGTGCGACGTCATCGGTTGCCTCACCACCGTTGGTCATCTCGGCCGTCGGCCACTCCGCGATCACGAGAGATTCGCCATCGGTGAGCGTCTGCCACAGGGTCTCCGTGACAAATGGCATCGCTGGGTGCAGCATGCGCAGCACAGCGTCAAGTACGCGGCCGAGGACCAGCTTGGTGTTCTCTCCTTCCGGAGTCTCCCCTTCCCGCGGAATCTGAACCTTGGCGATCTCCAAGTACCAGTCACACACCTCGCCCCAGACGAAGGCGTAGAGCTCTTCGTTTGCCTTGGCGAACTGGTAGCGGTCCAGGTAATCGTCGATATCCGCGCGGACCTGCTCGAGGCGGTCGAGGATCCACTTGTCGGCGTCGCTCAGCTCTGTGCGGTTGGGCAGCCCACCGACGACGGCACCGTTCATCAACGCGAACTTGGTGGCATTGAAGAGCTTGGTGGCAAAGTTGCGGGAGCTCTGCGCCGCGTCCTCGCCAACCGGTAGGTCAACGCCTGGGTTCGCGCCACGAGCGAGGGTGAAGCGCAGGGCATCCGCACCGTACTTGTCCACCCAATCCATCGGATCAATACCGTTGCCCAGGGACTTGGACATCTTGCGGCCCTGTTCGTCGCGGACGAGGCCGTGGAGGAAGATGTCAGTGAATGGGATCTTTGGCAGGTCACTGTTCTTCCCTGCGAAAGTACCGAACATCATCATGCGAGCAACCCAGAAGAACAAAATGTCGTAGGCAGTGACCAGCACGGAGGTCGGGTAGAACTTTTCCAGCTCTGGGGAGCCTTCTGGCCAACCCATCGTGGAGAATGGCCACAGGGCGGAGGAGAACCACGTGTCCAGCACGTCTTCATCCTGGACATAGCCTTCCGGTGCGGTCTCGCCTGGGCCTACGCAGACGACTTCACCCTCTGGGCCGTACCAGATTGGGATGCGGTGGCCCCACCACAGCTGGCGCGAGATGGTCCAGTCATGCATGTCATCGACCCAGTCGAAGTAGCGTGGCTCAAGATTGGTTGGGTGAATTTTGGTATCGCCATTTCGTACTGCGTCGCCAGACATCTTCGCAAGCTCTTCGACCTTGACGAACCACTGCAAGGACAGGCGCGGCTCGATAGGCTCGCCGGAACGCTCAGAGTGCCCCACGGAGTGCAGGTACGGGCGGACTTCCTTGACGATTCTGTTTTGCGCCGCCAAGGCTTCACGGATCTTCACGCGGGCTTCGAAACGATCGAGCCCATCGAACTGGGTGCCGGTGTCGGCGATATGACCAGTGGCATCCATGATGGTTGGCATCGGCAGGTTATGACGCTGGCCAAGTGCGTAGTCATTAGGGTCATGCGCTGGGGTGATCTTGACGGCACCGGTACCAAACTCAGGGTCGACGTAAGTGTCCGCAACCACCACCATCTCGCGGTCCGCGATGAATGGGTGTGGAAGCGTCTTGCCGACTAGGTCCGCGTAGCGTTCATCATCTGGGTGGACAGCAACCGCGACATCGCCCAACATCGTTTCCACACGAGTGGTAGCCACGATCACGTGATCGCCCTCTGGGTCACCGTAGAGGATGGAGACGAGTTCGCCCTCAACATCCTTGTACACAACTTCAATGTCAGAGACAGCGGTTTCCAGCACTGGAGACCAGTTGACCAGGCGATTCGCGCGGTAAATCATGCCCTGGTCATACAGCTGCTTGAAGATCGTCTGCACAGCGTTGGAAAGACCCTCATCCAAGGTGAAACGCTCGCGGGACCAGTCCACACCGGAGCCAATGGCGCGCATCTGCTCGGTGATCTTGCCGCCGTACTCGCGCTTCCACTCCCAGACCTTGCCGATGAACTCTTCACGCTGATAATCCCAGCGTTTCTTGCCCTCGGTTTCACGCAGCATCGCTTCAACCTTGGTCTGAGTAGCGATGCCAGCATGGTCCATTCCTGGCAGCCAGAGCACTTCAAAGCCCTGCATGCGTTTACGACGGCAGATGGCGTCGATAAGCGTGTTGTTCAGCGCATGGCCCATGTGCAGCTGGCCGGTCACGTTTGGCGGCGGAAGCATGACAGAGAAAGGCTGCTTATCACTGCTCGGGTCAGCAGTGAAGTAGCCCTTTTCTACCCAGCCGTTGTAAAGGTCTGCTTCAACGGCTTTTGGGTCCCAGTTCTTTGGAAGTTTGTCCGCACTATTAGTCATGGGGACTATCTTAACGCGGTCGGTGTTTAGTCTTTTGCTGCCCCGGAGGATTTCCCTGAGCAGCACAGGTTCCTTAGATATTTCCACGAAAGCCCCACAGCTTGGAAGAGTTTTCCGTAGGTTTTCACTTCATCACACGCACTGGACACTAGACAAGCTTGCCCCTGACACAGTGTCATGGTTTAGAAATGGGATATGAAAATCTCAGATGTGGCTAAGGCCAGCGGGTGCTCGGTTCGCGCGATCCGCAACTACCACGCCATCGGCATACTTCCTGAGCCCAAGCGGACCACCTCAAATTTCCGAGACTACGGTGTCCGTGATCTGGGAAGAATATTCGAAATCCGCACACTCAGCACCGCTGGTATTCCGTTGAGACGAATCGGCACTGCGCCACTACCCGACCTCATCGCCGAAGCGCGATCGCTGCTCGACGCCAAAGAACGCGCCATCCAAGAACAACAACAACGCTTAAACAAGCTTGCTAGTTCTGATCTAGGAGCACCGCAGTACCTAAAGGAGTTGTTGTACAAGGAAGTCGACAGTCCAGGATTCTGCAAACACGAAGCTTCAATGCTGGACTTGATGGCATTTACCGGTGTCACAACCGCTCGCACTTGGGAGTTGCTTGCCCAAAACTTGACTTCTCCAAGCCACCTTTCTGCAACCCGCGCTCTCGCAGCCGTCTGGGATTCGGTGGAACCCAACGGTCCTACTTCCGAACAGATAGAGAAGTGCCTCGAGCTGGCGAGCAATTCCTACACCGAAGGGATTTCAACAACCCTCGTACCAGGTACTCTTCCGCTGAGGCTCTCCGACCTAGGTGTTTCTCCGGCACACCTACGACTCCTAGCTGCGATGCTGCCATGAAGTGGTTGTTCTTGTACCTCATTGCTGCTATTGGCGTCGTCATGGCCCGTGGGTATCAGGCCCGCAGCCGTGGCGTCCCAATTACAGAAGTTCTGCCATTTCGGTTCTTTGTTCAGGAATTTCGTCTCTGGCAAGATGTAGTCCGGCTAGCGAGAAGAAAACAAGTTATCCCATTTCAGGCAGAAACAGTAATGCATACGAAGGGCATGTGGACACTACCAATCGCCCTTGGTTGTGCTTCATTGATCGAATTGATCGCCATTGAACTGCTGTTAGATTCACTACTACTACGCGGGTTCTTGGCGTTCCTGAGCGTCTACGGATTGGCCCTTTTAGTGGGATATTGCGGAAGACAATTCGTTTATCCTAGTTTTCGTGATCCCAAAGGCATCACTTTGAAAGTTTTCGGAGAACAAGTAGCAAGAATTCCGCTAGAAGACATCACTACAATCCGATTCTTACGCACGTTTGCCACAGAAAGTCACGCTATCGAAAGAGGTACTCTAATTCTCGGCGGTCCGGAAGGAACAAATTTAGAAATCCTCCTCGAGCGGCCAACTATGGTCAGCGCGCCGCGCAAATGGTGGCAACGTCCGAGGGAAGTTTCTGTAACTCGCATCGAGCTCTGGGCGGACGAGCCTCAGCATTTGAAATATGCACAGCACTCCCCCTAACCACACGAAACCCGTTTCCTAAGCCTCGAAAAGGCCAGAAAACGGGTTCCAAGCAAAAGAAATTAACCCAGCAGATCCTTCACGGCTTCGCGCTCTTCTTCAGGTTGCCTTTCCACTGAATCGCATCGGAACTGTCACCATTTCTAAATTAATCGCCAAGGCAACAATGTATTTCGATTCTCAAGAGCACGTGGCGCTAAGCCTCATATTGGAAAAGTAATTTCTGCCCGCTGACTCGAAAAATGTACTGCTAACCAGAAGAGGCTTCTAGACCAACAAGGTCATAATACTTCCCGTGGTTTTGCACAGCCTGTGACACGTCATGGTCAATTATTTTACTGCTCACGGCATTGAAACCATCAAATCCAACTGCCCGTTTGCCTAATTGAGCGACAGGATAGAGATATTTCAGCACTGGATCGTTTGACGAATGATAGTTGTGAATCGGACCACTTACAGCTTTCTCCAGGGCATCCCATTCTTCACGCTGACCGGATGCTGCTCCGAACAAGTGCATTGTGCTGACTACAGGTGCTGTTTCAGAAGCAAGTGCTTGTGCGGCGTTGATCATCACTCGACCGCCCAAGCTGTGGCCAACCAAGACGCATTCTGACATATCGGATTTCTTGATCAATGTTGCCAGCGCTAGGCCCGTCTTATTTGCACGATTGACAGCAACGTGCCAAGGGTTCTTCGCCAAGTCTGCGACAGTGAGTAACGGGGTAATGGGTGCTGCCATTTTAGCCAGGGTCTTACTTGCTTTTGCCACCGCTTTTAGTGCTAACCTTCCCGCAGCTGCACCGCCTGCTTGAACGCCCAAAGCAACAGCGAGATCTTGAACTTCCTTGCTGCCCCACTCAATAAGATAGATCGGCGATTGCGGGTAAACCTTTTCAACAGCTCGCACAGGAGAGCGCCAGTCCAAACTTTTTTCTGTGGTAAACCCTCGAGCGATGAGTACTGGCACACCGTCATTACCATCTCGAAGCTTTGTGATTTTAAAAGACTTATCTTCACTGATCCATGCGCTCGCGACCTTCGTTCCGAATGCAGTACCGAGCATCGCACCCGCTGCAGACACAACGAGCGTCCCGCCTGCCATGCCTAAACCGCCAGAAGCCAAGGATCCGAACCCTAGCGCCGCTAAGCCGGCATTTGTCGCAACTGCTCCCGAGTACCCCAGAAATGTAGAACCAACAATTCCACCGATCGCGGGAGCCGCAGCAAATCCAATTCCGCTGGCTACGCCTAAGGCTGCGACTCCAGTAGCCACATATTTTGCACCTTTTAACACATTCGAGGACTTGTACTCCATGAGCTTTCCAAAGTCCGCCAAATCGGCTATCCGCATTTCAGCTTTTTCGAAGTCAGGAATATCGTGTCGGTGCTCAGCGCATAGCGAGGCAATATTCTCCAAAGAGTGAAACTTGGTGGCAAAGTGTTTACACCCTGGCACGGCACAATGCTGAGTTGCGTTTCCACAAGTCTGGCAAATGAAGGTCTTCTTGCCACCGACCATTCGTTGCTGTGTCAGCCGGAAGCAGTGGGAACAATAGCCCTCTTCAAACTCATCAATAAGTAGGTCAGAAAGCTCAGCAAGAAACGTAGCAGTCTTTCCCAGTTCAGTGGCTTGACCTAGAAAAGTCTCCTTCTCCGACTCAACTTTAGAGTCTTGATACGCCTGGTATGCAATTGCGGCCAACCAAATGCTATTCAAGACTGCTTCGTTCGAGGTCAGCACGCTGTCTCCGCTGACTTCAGGAGTCTCTGCATCAGCTACTTTACGAACATTGGCAAACCGTCCCATTTTTGAACGTACTTCGCAATCGAAGCACCCGTCTTTGCCCGCCTCGAATACGACTGCTGCGGTTTGAAACTGGTTCTTAGCCATTGTTGTTACCCTCGCTATCAATTGATGATCACTAGGTACAATTCTCCACGAATTAGACCACTAGGTCTCCTTGGAAAGCGTGAACGGGGGGAGTTCCAAAATGCAAAGGCGCCCCTCCACCAGGAGGGGCACCAAACAACCAGGTATTAACCCAGCAGATCCTTCACGGCTTCGCGCTCTTCTTGCAGCTCGGCAACGTTGGCGTCGATACGCTCGCGCTGGAAGTCGGACAGCTCTAGGCCTTCAACAATCTTCCACTCGCCACCTTCGGAGATCGTTGGCATGCCCACAACGATGCCTTCTGGGATGCCGTATGCACCGGTGGATGGGATGGCTGCGGAGACCCACTGGTCGGTGCCGTTGATCCAGTCGTGCATGTGGTCGATAGCTGCGGAAGCAGCGGAGGCTGCGGAGGAGCTACCACGCACCTCAATAATTTCAGAGCCACGCTTGGCCACGCGCGGAATGAACTCATCCCGGTACCAGGTGTGATCCACTAGGTCGACTACTGGCTTGCCCTCGCAAGTGGCGTAGCAGATGTCTGGGAACTGGGTTGCGGAGTGGTTACCCCAGACGACCATCTTTTCAAAGTCAGTAGCGGTCTTCCCCAGCTTGGTGGCCAGCTGGGACACGGCGCGGCTGTGGTCGAGGCGCATCAGCGCAGAGAAGCGGGACGCTGGGACGTCCTTCGCGGCGTTCTGTGCGATCAGCGCGTTGGTGTTTGCTGGGTTGCCCACGACGACGACGCGGATGTCTTCGGCTGCGTGATCGTTGATGGCCTTACCTTGTGGTCCGAAGATCTTGCCGTTGGCAGACAGCAGGTCGGAGCGCTCTTCGCCCTTGCCGCGTGGTTTTGCACCAACAAGGAATGCTGCGGAAGCACCGTCGAAAGCTTCTGCTGCAGAGGAGGTGATGCGGATGTTCTTCAGCAATGGGAACGCAGAATCGAGCAGTTCCATTGCCACGCCTTCGGTGGCGCGCAGAGCTGGCTCGATTTCGAGGAGGTTGAGTTCAACTGGGACATCTTTGCCGTAAACGTCACCGTTGGCGATGCGCCACAGCAGGGAGTAAGCAATGTTGCCGGCTGCGCCGGTGACAGTGATCTTCTTTGGAGAGGTCATCAAGATTTCCTTTCGATGTGCGGTGGCGACCGCTTGAACATACGCCCTCCAGCGTAGCGAGATTTCAACCCACGCACTGTGCGAGATATGACACCCATCGCCGAACCACCATGAATGGGTGCGAAAGAAACGACACCTTGAAAAGGAATTACTACCCCAATATTAGGCTGGCAGAGTTCCTGCATTCTGCGGTTTTCCTAGGCCACTGCTGGAAGATACACCCAATCAGACTTTTTACGGCACGATGAGCTTTAAATACTTATTTCTGTATCTTTTGGAAAAGGTCTGCCACTGATGAGTCCTCACACTGTTACTGATGCTGCCTCGCCGTCTACGGAGCGGGTAGTAGCTGTCGCACTGCGCCAATTCGCGCAGGAAGGATTCGAGGATTCGAAGATCGAAACCATTTCTCACGAATCCGGCATGTCTAAGCGCATGATTCACTACCACTTCGGCGACAAGAAGGGCCTGTACATTGAGGCGTTGAAGCTCGCAATCGCGCAGCTCCGCCCCGAGCCGCAGGACATGGAGTTAGATTCCACCGTGCCTGTCGACGGCGTCCGCAAGGTCGTCGAGGTGATCTATGATCGCATCACCAGCCACCCAGATGCCGTGCGGCTCATGGTGTTGGAGAACCTCTTTGATTGGGGCAAGATGGCGCATTCGGCGCCCCTGGCTGACCAGTCAGTGGTGCTGCTGCAAATGGATAAGCTGCTGATGATGGGCCAGGATGCGGGAGCTTTCCGCCCAGGAATTTCTGCCGTCGATGTGTATTCGATCATTACGTCGCTGTGTTTCCAGCGAACCGTGTACGGCGCAACACTGAGCAACTTGTACGCCATCGATCTGACGGATCAGGCCAACTCAGAGGGCAACCTGCACTTGGTGGTTGACACTGTCCTAGCCTTTTTGACCTCGAACCTTTCTGCGCGCGATCCGATGAGCTACCTGAAGCAGCGCTCGGACAGCAACGAAACTGGGGCCAGCAGCGCCATTTATGATGACGTGTCGGCCCCAGGAGAGTTTCTTTAGGCGGTTTGTTCCGCTGCCTTTTCCCGCAGCTCCGGCTCGGCTTCACCGCGCGCAACAGCATCTGTGATGACCACTTCAGCTAGATCATCCCGGTCTGGAATGTCGTACATGATCGGAACCAAGATCTCTTCCATGATCGAACGCAGGCCACGTGCGCCGGTTTTGCGCTCAAGAGCCTGGTCCGCGATAGCTTCCAATGCTTCCGGTGTGAAGGCCAGGGAGACGTCATCCATCTCAAAAAGCCGTTGATACTGGCGGACCAGCGAATTCTTTGGTTCGGTGAGCACCTGAACGAGGGAATCACGGTCCAGGTTGGTCACAGTCGCAACCACTGGGAGACGACCAATGAACTCGGGGATCAAACCGAATTTGACCAGGTCTTCTGGGCGGACCTCCGCAAAGATATCTACTTCGTCTTTCTCTGCCGCGGTGGTGATTTCGGAGCCGAAACCGAGCCCCTTCTTGCCTCGGCGCGCCTCAATGACCTGCTCGAGCCCGGCGAAAGCGCCTGCAACGATGAACAAGATATTCGAGGTATCCAGCTGGATAAACTCCTGGTTCGGGTGCTTCCGTCCGCCCTGCGGCGGAACCGCCGCCACGGTGCCTTCCAAAATCTTCAGCAATGCTTGCTGCACGCCTTCACCGGACACATCGCGGGTGATCGAGGGGTTCTCCGACTTGCGGGAAATCTTGTCTACCTCGTCGATGTAGATGATGCCCCGTTGTGCGCGGGCAACATCGTAATCAGCTGCCTGCAGCAGCTTCAGCAGAATATTCTCCACGTCCTCTCCGACATAGCCGGCCTCGGTGAGCGAGGTAGCATCGGCGATGGCAAACGGGACGTCGAGAAGCTTGGCCAGTGTCTGCGCCAGGTAGGTCTTGCCGGAGCCGGTCGGGCCGAGCATGAGGATGTTGGACTTGGCGAGCTCAACCTCGTCGCCCTTCTTGCCCAGCGCCTTGGTTTCCTCGGCGCGGATGCGCTTGTAATGGTTGTACACAGCCACCGCGAGGACGCGTTTCGCACGGTCCTGGCCGATCACATACTTATCAAGGAACGCGGAGATCTCTTTCGGGCGAGGCAGCTTTTGCTCGTCTTGCTTCTCGGCGGCGGCAGCGCCCAGCTCTTCTTCGATGATCTCGTTGCATAGCTCGATGCACTCATCACAGATGTAGACACCACCGCCAGCGATGAGCTTCTTCACCTGCTTCTGACTCTTCCCACAGAAGGAGCATTTGAGCAGGTCAGCGCTTTCTTGCATGCGTGCCATGGAAGTGTTGATCTCGCAATCTTATCGGCGAAATGGTCTATGAGTTGCCCTACCCTACCGCACCGTGCGGTCAAGTTGAAGCTGCACCGCCGTAAGCTGCCCGCTTATCGACGCCCGGAGTGCCCAACTCCACACTCAACGCTACGCTGGTGCATATATTCTCGACCAATTCACGGAGGTTCCCATGGCCCTTGCTCAGTTGCATGTTCGCGAATTCGGCACCGGCGGCACCCCGCTAGTCCTGCTCGGCTCCCTTGGATCCTCGATCAAGATGTGGCTGCACCAGCTGGACTACTTTTCCGCTTCACGTCGTGTGATCGCCGTCGATCTGCGTGGCCATGGCAAGTCTGATGTCGTGCCGGGCAGCACCACTATCGACGAACTGGCCGCTGATGTTCTCGCCGCCGTCGATGCTCCCGAATTCGACTTGGTGGGTCTTTCTTTGGGCGGAGGAATCGCGCAGCACATCGCGCTCGCACACGCCGACCATGTCCGTCGTTTGGTACTCGTCTCCACTGCCCCTAAGTTTGGCGACTCTGCGGGATGGCAGCAAAAAGCCGCCGATGTCCGCGCGGGTAAACTCGACGAGCTTTCGCAGGGCACTATCGAGCGTTGGTTCTCCCCGACGTGGCTGCAGTCCCACCCCGCCTCCCGCGAGTATTGGCGACAGATGGTGGCCGATACCCCTGCCGAGGGCTACGCGGCGGCCTGCACTGCCTTGGCAGCCTTTGATACGCGAGAGCGGCTTGCGTCTTTGAGCAAGCCGACCCTCGTGGTTGCCGGAACCCAAGACACCTCCACCCCACCCGAAGTGGTGCAGCAACTAGCTGCCGGTATTCCCGATGCGCGCTACGAGGAGTTCAACCCCGCAGCGCATCTGCTCAACGTCGAGCGGGCTGCGGAGTTCAACGCCTTGCTGGAAGATTTCCTGAGCTAAGAGCCGCGGTTGGGGCTTGTCGAAAGTCCGAATCGATCTTGGCTTCACCGCTGCGACATCCGCAGGGCAACGGCCATGATTTCACGATCATAATTATGAGAGTAAAGGGCCTTTCAAAGGCCCCGTAGCATAAGTTCTACTCTCAAGATCATGATCGTGAAATCATGATCCCTGAGCCGCTAGCCGTTCAGCTTGCGGTAATCAAAGACCTGGTCGATGATGCCGTATTCCTTGGCCTCCGCGGCGGTGAGGATCTTATCGCGGTCGGTGTCGATGCGGATTTGCTCCGCGGACTTCCCGGTGTGATGCGCCAGCGTAGTTTCCATGAGGGAGCGCATGCGCTCGATTTCCTTTGCCTGGATCTCCAGGTCAGAAACCTGGCCTTGGACACCACCGGTGGCCGGCTGGTGGATCAGGACGCGGGCGTTCGGCAGCGCTGCGCGCTTGCCTGGTGCACCTGCTGCTAGCAGTACGGCCGCAGCGGAAGCGGCCTGGCCGAGACAGACGGTCTGCACGTCTGGGCGGACGTACTGCATGGTGTCATAAATCGCCATCAACGAGGTGAAGGAACCACCTGGAGAGTTGATGTACATGGTGATGTCTCGGTCTGGGTCCAATCCTTCGAGCACGAGGAGCTGCGCCATGATGTCGTTGGCGGCAGCATCGTCGACCTGGGTGCCCAGGAAGATGATGCGCTCTTCAAAGAGCTTGTTGTACGGGTTGGATTCCTTAGCGCCGTATGCGGAGTGCTCGACGAAGGAGGGAAGGACATAACGGGAAGTTGGCATCTGCATGAGAAAGGTCCCTCCTAGTTGGTGATTTCGCCGTGCTTGGCGTGATCGATGACGTGGTCGACGAAGCCGTATTCCTTCGCCTGGGCTGCGGTGAACCAGCGGTCGCGGTCGGAATCCTTGGTGATCTGCTCAAAGGTTTGGCCGGTGTGCTCCGCAATGAGCTCGGCCATTTCGCGCTTGGTGTGCGCGAACTGCTCGGCCTGAATAGCGATGTCGGAAGCGGTGCCGCCGACACCAGCAGAAGGCTGGTGCATCATGATCCGAGCGTGTGGCAGGGCATAACGCTTACCCTTGGTGCCTGCGGAAAGCAGGAACTGCCCCATGGAGGCGGCTAGGCCCATGCCGTAGGTGGCGATGTCGCATGGCGAGTACTTCATCGTGTCATAAATCGCCATGCCCGCGGTCACAGAGCCACCTGGGGAGTTGATGTACAGCGCGATGTCACGATTTGGGTCCTCTGCGGACAGCAACAGGATCTGAGCGCAGAGCTTGTTGGCAATGTCATCATCAACCTGGCTGCCCAGGAAGATGATGCGTTCGCGCAGGAGGCGCTCGTAGACGGAGTCGCTGAGGTTCATTCCGTTCGGTGAGGTCATGAATTCCCTACTTTCTTCTTTTCGTTAGCAACCAATGTAACGCAGGATACCGATGCAAAATGCCCATGTTCGCTATCAGCGTTGCGCTTATCGACGCCAAAAGCAAAGGCCCAGCGAAAACGCTGGGCCCGGTAGCTAGGCGAAATTACTCTGCGTCAGCCTCAGCTGCAGGCTCTTCCTCAGCACCGAAGTACTCAGAGGCGTCGACGACGTTGCCGTCAGTGTCCTTGACAGAGGTCTTGCAGATTGCGGCGGCAAGTGCCTTGCCACGGCGAACGTCCGCAAAGAGGTTAGCAATCTGACCAGTCTGGGTCAGCTGCTGCACGAACTGGTTAGGGTCCATGCCATAAGACTGTGCGGTGAACAGGATGTGGTCAGACAGCTCCTGCTGGGAAACCTGTGGCTCCTCCTGCTCCGCGAGGACATCGAGGAACAGCTGAGTGCGCACGGCTTCTTCAGCATTGTTGCGGGAGTCCTTGTCGAACTCTTCACGGGAGGTGCCCTGTGCTTCGAGGAGGGAGTTGAATACCTTCTCGTCGCCACCGAACTGGCTCAGCAGCTGCTGCAGCTGTCCCTGAACCTGCTCTTCTACAACGGACTCTGGCAAGGAGAACTCAGACTGAGCCAGTGCTTCCTTCAGAACGGCGTCGCGGATTGCAGAAGCCTGCTGCCCCTTCGCGTTCTCCTCAGCCTGCTTGCCGAGAGATTCACGCAGCTCTTCGATGGTGTCGAACTCAGAAGCCATCTGAGCGAACTCATCATCAGCTTCCGGGAGCTCACGCATCTTGGTTGCGGTGACCTCAACCTTGACCACAGCTTCCTTGCCGGCGTACTCGCCCTGCTCCAAGGTGGTGGTGAATTCTGCTTCTTCACCGTTCTTCATGCCCACGAGGGTCTTGTCCAGGCCGTCGATAAGCTCGTTGCTGCCGATCTCATGGTTGAGACCCTCAGTGGTGGCTTCTTCGACTGGCTCACCGTCAACCGTTGCGGAGAGGTTGATGGTGACGAACTCACCCTTCTTGAGCTTGTGGTTGTGATCCTTGAGCGTGCCGAAGCGCTCGCGGAGGTGATCCAGCTCGTGGTCGATAGCGTCCTCGCCAGCGGCGGCGGATAGGACCTCGACGGAGATCTTGGAGAAGTCAGGGACGGTGATCTCTGGACGAACGTCAACGTCTGCGGTGAACTCGACAAGTTCGCCGTCTTCCAGCTTGGTGACGTCAATGACCGGCTGGCCAATGACCTTGAGGTCATGCTCCTCAACGGCAGCAGAGTAGCGAGATGGCAGCATGTCATTGATGACCTGCTCGAGAACTGGGCCACGGCCAATGCGGGCCTCAAGAAGCTGACGCGGTGCTTTGCCCTTACGGAAACCAGGGATGGAAACCTGCTGAGACAGCGTCTGGTAGGCCTGGTCGAACTCGGGCTTCAGTTCCTCGAAAGGAATTTCCACGGTGACCTTGACGCGGGTGTCACTTAGCTGCTCTACAGAACTCTTCACGAGTAAAACTCCTGGGTTGGTTGTTGGGGTAAATAAGTTAAGTCAACACTTTACCTGTGCCGATCTTGCGCGGATTCAACGAGGGGCACTTAAGAAGCCATGTTAAATCAAAAAATGAGGTACCACCGAAGTGATACCTCATTTATATTTCCTAATTGTCGGGGCGACAGGATTTGAACCTGCGACCCTCTGCTCCCAAAGCAGATGCGCTACCAAGCTGCGCCACGCCCCGTTAGGTAAGTCCCGCTGTGTGCGGTACGAGTGAGTACTTTACACAGACTTTGCTGCAGATAGCAAAACCGCAGGTAGCAAGGATGTCCACCGCTTGAAAGATATGGACTTTAGCGAAACAAAAAGCTCCCTACCCGGCTGGGTAAGGAGCAGTTAGATCTTGGAGGGAGTGACGGGAATCGAACCCGCGTCACCAGCTTGGAAGGCTGGGGTAATAGCCACTATACGACACTCCCATAAGTGGTACGACGCACAACTATAGCGCACTGAGGGGAGCGAACCAAAATTGCCATACCGTTATGGAACTGTAGCGAAAATTGAATTCTATATACGAAAAAGCTTATTAAAATGGCAAGGCATGCTACCTAAAATTATTGATGCCGAATCAGGCCAAGAACTCTGGACAGCCGCCGAATGCGCAGCACATTCGAATACCGCGCGTGGCACCTTTACTAGTTACGCGGGCCGGGGGCGCGCTCCCCGCCCGGTAGCCAAGCTTCATGGCCTCACCCTGTGGAGCTCGGAAGAGGTGCGTGATTGGGCGACACGTAGGCAGAAAACTGCCAGCAAGCCCAAAACCTAGCACTTAGGAACTTTTTAACAATTTTGCCCGTTGTTTTCTTTAACATCTGTTATTTGACCGGTAGGAGCTAAAAGCAATGGGCCTGATTATCATCCTCGTGGTTGTAGGTGGCGCGGTTTTCGCCATCTCGAAGATGACCTCGCGAAACGGCGCACAGCAGGAAGCCGCCAAGCTTAACGACGCCATTGCAGACGCACGCCGATGGATCGACAGACTCGGCTCGCAGGTCCTTTCCTTGACCGGCTCCGATACTGCGTCTAACCAGGCGATGGCGGATGCTTCCGAGCGCTTCAACGCTGCCAGCTCCCAAATCAGCACCGCGCAGACGGTCCGCCAGGCCGAGCTCGCCCGCGAATCAGCCTTGGAAGGCTTGCACTACGTCAATGCTGCCCGGGAAATCATGGGCATGCCGGCAGGCCCTGAATTGCCGCCATTGGAAGGCCAGCGTTCCGCCGGGAAGGTCACCGAGGACCGCACAATCGAGTTCGAGGGCCGACAAGTCACTGCTTCTCCGCACGCCAGTCCCGACGCAAACCACTACTACCCCGGCGGCATGGTGGCAGGACGTCCGGTTCCAGCTGGCTGGTACTCCGAACCGTGGTGGGCTTCTGCCCTGCGTTCCGGAATGTGGACTGCATCTTCGATGATGATGTTTTCGATGATGTTCAACGGCATGTCAGGGGTGGGATATGGAGCAGACTCCTTTGCCAACGGTTACGGCGACGGCTATCAGGATGGCCTCGATGCAGGTGGCGATGCCGGAGTGGACGACCTTTCCGGCGGTGACGACGGAGGCGGGCTATTCGACGGCGACTTCGGCGATTTTGATTTCGGCGGCTTCGACTTCTAGTTGACATAAGAAAGCCTCGCAACCGCACTGGTTGCGAGGCTTTAGCTTTGCGCCTATTCCGTTGGCAGTGCCGGGGCAATCCCGGTTTTTTCATAGTCGGCCAGGATATCGATGCGACGCTGGTGCCGCTCTGCTTGGCTCCACTCCTGATCTAGGAAGGCGTCGACAATGGCGAGGGTTTCCTCCTCGGAATGCATGCGTCCGCCGATGCCGATCAGCTGCGCATTGTTGTGCTCGCGTGCTAACCGGGCAGTTTCAGGTGACCATGCGAGTGCACATCGGGCACCCTTAACTTTGTTCGCGGCGATCTGCTCACCATTACCGGAGCCGCCAAGAACGATTCCCAATGAGCCTGGATCGTTGACGGTCCGAGAGGCTGCTTCGATACAGAATGCTGGGTAATCATCGTCGGCATCGTAGGTATGGGCGCCGCAGTCAATGACCTCATGGCCAAGGCCATTGAGGTGCTCGGCAATAACGTTCTTCATTTCGAACCCTGCGTGGTCCGCTCCTAGGTATACGCGCATAGCATCCATTGTAGTTGTTCGTCACAAAGTTGGACTAATCGTGGTGGTGAACACTACCGTCGTTGATAACACCCTGCTTATAGGAGATTTTGACGTGGCTCACGCACCCGTAGTCCGTACTGTTCGGCACGACATCAACACCAAACCATTCATCGTGATTTGGGAGGTCACCCGCGCCTGCGCCCTCGTCTGCAAGCACTGCCGCGCAGACGCCCAGCACGAACCGAATCCACTGCAGCTCAGCACCGAGGAAGGCAAGCGCCTGCTGGAAAACCTGGCGAGCTACGAAAAGCCACGTCCGCTCGTCGTACTGACCGGTGGCGACCCTTTCGAGCGCGGGGATCTTGAAGAGCTGACGCGCTATGGCACCGAGTTAGGGCTCAACGTCTCCCTCTCCCCTTCTGTCACCCCCAAGCTCACTCCAGAGCGGGTACAGGCCCTCCGAGAGGCGGGCGGCAAAGCGATGTCGATGTCTCTCGACGGCGCAACCCCCGAGACTCATGACGCATTCCGCGGCTTTTCGGGCACCTTCGATCAAACCGTCGCGATGGCTCCAGTGATCAACGAAGCAGGCTTCCGGCTCCAGATCAATTCCACGCTGACCAAGAAGAACATCCACGAGGCCCCTGCCCTGTTGAAGAAGGTCATGGAGATGGGTGCCAAGATGTGGTACGTCTTCTTCCTTGTCCCAACAGGTCGCGGCGCCGCACTCAACGCTCTAGATCCCGTTGAACGGGAGGATGTGCTGCACTGGCTGGCAGATGTGTCTAATCGCATTGCGATCAAAACCACCGAGGCGCCACAGTATCGACGAGTGGTGATCCAAAACCAAAATGGCGTGCATTACGAGGGTGGCGAACTTTATCAGGAGCTCACCGCCAAGACTGCTGAGCTCCTCGGCGCTGTCGCAGCAAAACCACGCCCACCGCGTGCACCCATGGCTGTGAATTCCGGCTCAGGCTTTGCTTTTATTGACCATATCGGCGATGTGTATCCAAACGGATTCCTACCACTGCATTGTGGCAGCGTGAAAAACCAGAACTTCCACGACATCTACACCGACTCGCCAGTGTTTAAGATGCTGCGTGACCCTGATCATTGGCACGGTAAGTGCTCGGTATGCGAGTTTCACGATGTTTGTGGCGGTTCTCGTTCCACCGCCTATGCCCTCACCGGCGATATCAGCGCATCCGACCCTACCTGCGTGTATGTGCCACCAGCATGGACCGGAACCGAAACCGATGAGATAACCCAAACGGTTGAGATACCGCTTACAGTAGCGCGATCCGCAGAGGCGTCCGCCGCACACCACTAGCCACGTGAGTTATCATTAGCTCCTTTTTAAGTTGTTGAAGGAGCTATCTCTCGTGCGTCGCCTCGTCGCTTTCCTCACCGCAATTTTTGCCAGCTGTGGGTTAGCTATTCCGGCAGCACCTGGCGACCTAGCAGCAGCGCCAGGGGCGTCGACAAGCATGCAGGTTTTGGACTCCTTAGCTGTCAAAGGACGCGCACCCAAAACTGGATATAGTCGGAAAGAGTTCCCACATTGGAACGATGACGTCAATGTGGAGTTTGGGCACAATGGGTGCGACACCCGCAACGATATTTTGAAACGGGACCTAAGCGACACAACCCTCAAGCAGGGCACGCACGACTGTGTTGTACTAACCGGCCTCCTGCGTGACCCGTACACTGCGCGCGAAATCAACTTTGTGCGGGGCGACGGCACCTCCGCCGACGTGCAAATTGACCATGTGGTGGCTCTTTCCAACGCCTGGCAAACCGGCGCGCAACAGCTCACTAGCGAGGAACGCCAGGTCTTTGCTAATGATCCACTCAACCTGTTGGCTGTCGCCGGGCCAGCGAATAAACAGAAAAGCGACGGCGATGCCGCGACCTGGCTCCCGGCTAACAAGGAATTTCGCTGCGAGTACGCGGCTCGGCAGGTAGCAGTAAAGGCCAAGTATCGGCTTTGGGTAACCCCGCCTGAGAAGGCAGCCCTCCATCGGATTTTGGCGGAGTGCCCTTCAAAACCTAGCTAAACTTTGGTCGCTCGGTACGAGTGCGTTTGAGCTCGAAAAAGTGTGGGTACCCGGCAAGTGCCACGGCACCATCGAAAATCTGGCCGGCATCCTCCCCGCGTGGAATTCGCGTCAGCACGGGACCGAAGAATGCGGTCTCCCCCAGTTTGACCACTGGGGTCCCGACCTCGTCCCCCACGGCAGACATCGCGCCCGCGTGGTATTCCTGCAGCTGCGTATCCCATTCGGTAGTGTTCGCAATTTCGGCTAACGAGGCGGGCAGGCCGACCTGCTCCAATGCCGGGGCGAGGAGGTCGTCGTAACCGCCGAAGCCGGTACGCCCACCGTTGCCTTCATCATGGATCTTGGTTCCGAGGACGGTGTACAACTCGTCAACAGCCTCGGGATGCTCGGTGGCCACTGCCGCAAATACGCGAGCAGGACCCCAGTTTGCTTCCATCATTTTCATGTACTCCGGATCGAGGTCCCGGCCGTCGTTAAGCACGGACAAGGACATCGGCACCCATGTCACCTTGATGTCGCGCACCTGCTCTACTTCCTTGATCCAGCGGGAGGTAATCCAGCAGAACGGGCAGGACACATCAAACCAAAAAGTCACCTGTGAAGTCATGAAAACCAGCTCCTAACACCCGAGTACATTGGAGTCCGATTGTAGAGAAAGGACACCATGACTTCTATCAATTTGACCAGGGCCGAAGCGCAACAGCGCAGTGAGCTGCTGAAAGTGGAGCACTACGGAATCCAGCTGGATCTCACTAGCAGTGCGGACACCTTCGAATCCGTCACCACTGTCGAGTTCACGGCGCATCAAGCGGGTGACACCTTCATCGATATTCGCGCCGACCGGCTCAGCGCAACGTTGAACGGCGCGCCTTATGAAGCGCACTACTCTCCGGAAGACGGCCTGGCGCTGCGAAACCTGCAGCCGGGAACTTACACCCTCGTGGTGGACGCAACCATCCCCTATTCTCACACTGGCCAGGGGTTACACCGCTTCGTCGACCCCGCTGACGGCAAACCATATCTCTACACTCAGTTCGAAACTGCGGACGCTAAGCGCATGTTTGCCTGCTTCGACCAACCGGATCTGAAGGCCACCTACAGCATTGAAGCGTTGACCCCGAAAGACTGGAAGCTGATCACTAACGCTGCCACAACTGTGGAAGCCCATGGCGAAGCGCTCCGCCACAAGGCAGAGGTAGATTACCCCATCTCTACCTACCTCATCGCCGTATGCGCCGGCCCGTACCACGAGGTGACAGACACTTGGCGGGGCCAGCTCACGCATCATCCCGAAACCCCAGCCGATCGGCCTCTGGAGTTGGAAATCCCCTTGGGGATTTACTGCCGCGCCTCCATCGCTTCATCCTTAGATGCGGACAGACTCTTCACCGAGACCAAGCAGGGCTTTGACTGGTACCACCGCAACTTCGGTTACTCCTACCCTTTTGTGAAGTATGACCAGCTCTTCGTCCCCGAGTTCAATATGGGGGCGATGGAAAACGCTGGCTGCGTGACCTTCCGCGATGAATACGTCTTCACCTCCAAGGTCACCCGCTACCGTTACGAACGCCGCGCAGAAACCATTCTGCACGAGATGGCGCACATGTGGTTCGGCGACCTCGTCACCATGCAGTGGTGGGATGATCTGTGGCTTAACGAGTCCTTCGCCACCTGGTCCGCCTGCATTTCTCAGGCCGAAGAAACCGAATATGACACCGCATGGGTCACCTTCGCCAACGTGGAAAAGTCCTGGGCTTACCAACAGGACCAGTTGCCCTCCACACATCCAGTTTTCGCCGATGCCACTGACATTGAAACCGTGGAACAAAACTTCGACGGCATCACCTACGCCAAGGGGTCGTCGGTACTCAAGCAGCTGCAGGCCTATGTCGGTCGCGAGGCCTTCCTGGCAGGCGTTCGCCGACACTTCGCCGGGCATGCATTCGGGAACGCCACTTTTGACGATCTCCTCGCTGCCTTCGAGCAGGCCTCCGGCCGAGATCTGTCTACTTGGGCAGACCAGTGGCTCAAGACCACCGGCATCAACAAGCTCTCCCCGAGCTACACCGTAACCAATGGCCGCTACGATTCTTTCGCTGTCGCGCAGGAGGGCGCACAGCCCGGCGCGGGTGAGCTGCGAACGCACCGCGTCGCCGTGGGCCTCTACTCGCTTATCGACGGCCGAGTCGTCCGCACCAATCGCATTGAACTTGACGTTGCGGGCGCTACAACATTGGTTCCAGAGCTCGTCGGCAAGCCTGCCGCAGATTTGGTGTTGGTTAATGACGAAGACCTCACCTATTGCCTCATGGGCCTGGATGCGGATTCGCTGCACTTCGTGGTGGAAAACATCGCACGCATCGAGGACCCCATGGCCCGCACCTTGTGCTGGTCTGCGGCCTGGGAGATGACCCGCGCCGGCGAGATGAAGGCCCGCGATTTTCTTTCCTTAGTCTCGGCTGGCGCTGCTGCTGAAACTGAGATTGCAGTGCTCGAGCGGATCCTGGCCCAGGCCACGACTGCTGTAGAGACCTATGCTGATCCGGCCTGGGCTAAGGAGACTGGCCGAGAAAAGCTAGCCGAGCTACTCCTTGCGGGTGTGAGCTCGGCAGAACCGGGTTCGGATTTCCAGTTAGCCTTCGCACAAGCCTTGGCCAAGGTCCGACCGAACAGCGCCGCAATCACCTTCTTCCGTGAAGTCCTAGCCGGCGCGGCCCCGGCAGGCTTGGTGATTGACGCAGACCTGCGGTGGGCAGCACTTACCGCGCTGATCGCGACCGGTGACGTTGCCGATGCTCCGGGTGCGATTGCGGCTGAGCGAGAACGCGATCAGTCTGCCACCGGTCAGAATTCTGCTTGGCGCGCCGAGGCTGCCATCAATACCGCAGCCAACAAGCAGGCGGTGTTCACTGAGGTCACGGATCTTTCCCACGGGCTCTCAAATCTCGCTTCCCGCCACAAGATCGAAGGCCTCACCTTCGTTGGTGCTGCCGAAAACCTGACCCAATTCAACGAACGCTACTACGAGCTTGCCGACGAGTTTTGGGCTGCCGCTTCCTCCGAGATTGCACTGGCAACGCTCGGAGGGCTGTTCCCGTCCTGGGATGTTTCGCCGGAGGGACTGCGCCGCGCCGACGAATTCCTCACCGGCGAGCACGCAGCCGGCCTGACTCGCTTGGTGTCTGAGCACCGCGACCGCATCGCCCGCGCCCTGCGCAACCGAAAGGTCGACGCTCTTTAAGATCTTCGGGAACAAAAGCAACTCCCCTGGACTCTAAGTGGATGTACACACCAAAAACACCGAGTCCATGGGAGTTGATTGTTATGAAGAAGTTCTTGAAGGTTGCTGCCGCAGCCGCGCTGTGCGTTTCCTTGACGGGCTGCGGCGCCGTCGATTCATTTGTTACCGGCTTCACTGAAGCAGCAAAAGAAGACCTCGGAATGAGTGAGCCCACCCCAGATGCGGCAGCACCGTCCGAGGATGCGCAGCCGACCTCTTCTGAGACATCCACCAGCGCCACAGCTACCAGCACCAAAAGCAGCACCAGCAAAACCACTACCCCGAAGTCGAGCACTAGGAGCTCCACCTCAACCAGCGAACCACGGGACTCCCAGGCAACTAAGTCGCGCGGGGCAGGTACCTACTCAGTCAAAGTCGATGGGGAAACCTTCGTTCGAGATGGCTTCGACGTCGTATGTGTAACCCAAGGTGAGGATTTTGGCGTCGGAGTGAACTCTAAGGGTATCGAGTACTACGATCGCGCGGGAAGCTACTTCGGCGCGGTACTCAAGAACGGCGAACTGGATATGTTGGCCATGCAGCAAGGCACGCTACGCGGCAGCAACGAGCTGAACCCAAGCAAGGTGAAGATGACCAAGAGCGGAAACACCTACACCTTTAGCGGCGAAGCTGACTTCCAAGACTCGCGGAAGAAGGAACGACCGGTGGCAAAGAAGATTGAAGCCACCGTTACCTGCCCTTAGGGAGACGGCACGATAGGCTTGGGAACATGAAGATGTCCCAGGCCACTCGTTTCGCACTTCTCAGCTTGACGCTCTGTCTTGCTGCTACTGGATGCACGAACCAGGAAGTAAGCACACCTGGGGACGTCGATAAGCCTGCTGCACCCATCATCCCCACGAACAGCACACAAGAGGTGAGCACCACCGGCTCTGCTTTTCTCAACGGCTACCAGATCCTTCCCACTGGTACGAGCGCGGTCTGTGCCACCCATGAAGGCACCAGAACGATCATCGTAGGCGATATGCCTTCAAAGAGCGCTGCCAGCGTCATCATGGATGAGCGTGGTGTCAAAGCCTTATCTATCGCAGACGCGGAAGACAACGTCGAGTTCACCGACTATTCGGTGCCGGTAGAGATTTCCACCACCGATGGGGTTACCACCGTCACTGGTAAGGCGGAAGGCACCCGTGTGCAGGGCACTTCGAATAAGAAGATCCAGATGACTTTTGTGATCACCGCAGAGTGCATCTGATTCAGCTAGCCTAGGCCCGTGGACTCAAACGTATTTAGCAACTGGTGGTCAAATCCCGAGACACAAATGTGGCTGGTGCAACGCCCCGCGCAAATCGCGTTGATCCTGGTTATCGCGGCAATCGCGAACTGGATCCTTCACCGCGTGGTGTGCCGCGTTGTGCAGCACACCATCGATACTCCCCCGCGAATGCCCAATATCGGCCCGCGCCGTCCCGGCGAAAAGAACTCGGCTGTGAAGCGTGATCCGCGGCGCGATGCCCGGATCCGCACCCTTGGTGCCGTGATCAGCTCTGCGCTCGCCTTGTTCGTGTGGTTGTGGGCGATCGTGGCAATCCTGGACCAAGTCGGTGTGAATGTCGCACCCATCATCGCCTCCGCTGGTGTCGTCGGCGTAGCGCTCGGCTTTGGCGCACAATCCCTAGTCAAAGACTTCCTCTCGGGAGTTTTCATGCTCATCGAGGATCAGTACGGCGTCGGTGACACTATTGACGTCGGCGAGCTCTCCGGCACCGTGGAAGACGTCAGCCTGCGACTGACTACACTGCGCGATATCGATGGCACCCTGTGGTTCGTGCGCAATGGCGAAATCCTCCGCATCGGCAACTTCAGCCAGGGCTACGCTATCGCCCGCGTGGACGTTCCGATCGCACTGAACAATGACGTCGCCCTGGCCAAGGACACGATTCTCTCCGTGGCGCGGGCGGTAGCCGAGGACGAGGACATCAAGGCCTCCATCTTGGAAGAACCGGTCCTCGACGGTGTCAACGCCATCAAATTGGACCACATGATCATCCGTGTTCATATGAAGACAAAGCCGGGCAAGCAGTGGTTTGTCCAGCGCGAAATGCTCGCGCGCGTCATTCCGTCGCTCAACGAGGTCGGCATCAAACCGCCTTATGCTTATCGACGTCAGCTCCTGGAATCCGAAAGCGAAAACTCATGACCTTCTACGAAGAAGTCGGTGGCGAGGCGACCTTCAACAAGCTCGTTGCCGAGTTCTACCGGCGAATGCGCAGCGATGACCTCATCGGCCCGATGTACCCAGAAGATGACTGGGAGGGCGCCGAAGACCGGCTGAAGTGGTTCCTTTCCCAATACTGGGGTGGGCCACAAACCTTCAGTGAGCAGCGCGGCCATCCGCGACTGCGGATGCGGCACGCGCACTTCGCTATCGGCATGCCGGAAGCTGAACGCTGGCTTGCCATAATGCAGGAGGCCCTCGACACCATCCCAGCCTCAGAATTGGATGATGCGCACCGCACTGCGATGTGGGACCACATGGTTCGAGTAGCGGAGATGCTGATCAATCGGGCGCCTTAAGCTCACGCGAAGAGATTCAGCCCGTCCGATTCATAGACGGATCCGAATGGGGCATCAATACGCACCCAGCGTCCCGCTTTGGCTACCCGGAGGTGGCGAGGGACGTCGGCACGCGCGCCAATGCTGGGGATCAAACCCAGCGCGGTACAGGTGAAGATGGCGCGCATCGTAACCTCGGCGGTGTGTCCGTGCCCCGACACCGCGAGTACGTTCTGATCCAGCAAAGACTTCGGGGGACCCAACGGGCCGGAGAACTGGCGCGTTAGGTCGCGCCCTTGATCTGCCAGCCGGTGGACTATGTCCACGGGAATAACATCGAGCTCAACCCAATTATCTTTGGGTGGCAGCGCGCCTGGCCAAGCTGCGTCCATGGACTGGCCGAGCTCGCCGGTCTCCAGTGCGGTGAGGACTGTCTGGGCACTGAAGACTGATTTGTCGCGGCTGACCTGGCCGATGATGCGCCGTGCAGCGAATACTTGGAAGGGCGTGGTGACAAAGGCATCAATACGCCCCGCAGCGACAGCCTGAAACCGCACCAAGGCCTGTGCATCTAGTTGTTCAGCGCGTTGCACTAGAGTGCGCAGACCGCCTGCTCCGCCGCTTACCCTTAATGTCTCAGTCACTCTTGGTCTTCTTGGTCTGCTTCTGGTTTGCTTCCTGCAGCGAGGGCAGCATCCGGCGCGGACACATTGGCGAGGATCTTGCGCTCATGTTCTTCGATCGGGCGGGGGCGCCCGCTCTGCAAATCCACCATGATCTGCACGCACTCGACGACGCAGGCGATGGAGCCGTGCCGATCTTTCACGTTTTGCACCGTGGTGAAGGAGGTGTTGCCGATGCGTACGACCTGAGTCTCAACGATCACTTCCATCGTGTCCGGCATGATCGCACTGAGGTAGTCAATCTTCATCGAGCGGACGAAGGCCGCTGGCATGGCGTGACCGAGTTCAACGAACTCCTCCATCGCGAAGATAGACCGGGCTTCCTGCGCCAACTCAATGTAAGAAGCATTGTTGATGTGCCCGAAACGATCAAAATCACCCCAGCGAACAGGGATCTTGGTGATGTGAATTGGTCCGGCACTCAGTCGGTTTTCCGATGCTTCTGCCATTGTTACCTCCGCATTGCGTCCAGGAAATTCTTTAACATAACCAGCCTAATGCCTTTCATGCGAGTATGCCGGTAGTACTACTTTTAAGGGGGAAACTACTTGGCGGCGCATCGCTTTTCGACGACAAAAGTGCCGCTCCCCCATAACGGAGAACGGCACTTCCTGCGTGTTTCTTAGCGAGTCAGCTTGCGGTGCGTAACGCGGGACGGGCGTGCCGCGTCTGCGCCGAGGCGCTCGACCTTGTTCTTTTCGTAGTCCTCAAAGTTACCTTCGAACCAGAACCACTGTCCTTCCGCCACGTTGCCTTCCCAGGCGAGGATGTGGGTACAAGTACGGTCCAGGAACCAACGGTCGTGCGAGATGACCACGGCGCAACCTGGGAAGTTCTGCAGTGCGTTTTCCAGGGAGCCGAGGGTTTCCACGTCAAGGTCATTTGTCGGCTCGTCGAGGAGGATCAGGTTGCCACCCTGCTTGAGCGTCAACGCCAAGTTGAGGCGGTTGCGCTCACCACCGGAAAGGACCTTCGCCGGCTTCTGCTGATCCGGGCCCTTGAAACCAAAGGCGGACAGGTAAGCGCGGGATGGCATTTCATTCTGGCCGACCACGATGTAGTCGAGGCCATCAGATACGACCTCCCACACTGTCTTTTCTGGGTCAATGTTCTCACGGCCCTGGTCGACATAGGAGAGCTTGACGGTCTGGCCGACAATGACCTCGCCGTCATCAGGCTGCTCTAGCCCAACGATGGTCTTGAACAAGGTGGATTTACCCACGCCGTTCGGACCGATGACGCCAACGATGCCGTTACGCGGCAAGGTGAAAGACAGGTCCTTGATCAGTACCCGGTCATCGAAGCCCTTTTCCAGGCTCTTCACCTCAACAACTTGGTTACCCAGGCGCGGTGGGGTCGGGATCTGGATTTCTTCGAAGTCGAGCTTCTTGTACTTTTCGGCCTCCGCTACCATCTCGTCATAACGATCCAGACGAGCCTTATTCTTCGCCTGACGTGCCTTAGCGCCGGAGCGAACCCATGCGAGTTCATCCTTCAGGCGCTTCTGCAGCTTCTGGTCCTTCTTGCCGGCAACCTCAAGACGCTCGGCCTTCTTCTCCAGGTAGGTGGAGTAGTTGCCTTCGTATGGGTAAAGCTTGCCGCGGTCCACTTCACAAATCCAACCAGCGACGTGATCAAGGAAGTATCGATCGTGGGTAACAGCCAGGACAGCGCCCTTGTAATCAGCCAGGTGCTTTTCCAGCCAGAGGACAGATTCCGCGTCGAGGTGGTTAGTAGGTTCGTCGAGGAGCAGCAAATCAGGCTCGGAGAGCAGCAGTTTAGCCAGCGCTACGCGACGGCGCTCACCACCAGAAAGGGTGGTCACAGGAGAATCGGATGGTGGGCAGCGCAGTGCCTCCATCGCCTGTTCGATCTTGGAATCAATCTCCCAAGCGTCGGCGGCGTCCAGCTCCTCCTGCAGCTTGCCCATTTCTTCCATGAGCTCATCGGTGTAGTTGGTTGCCATCTCTTCCGCGATGGCTTCGTAGCGCTGCTTCTTCTCAAAGATCTCGCCGAGGCCTTCTTCGACGTTCTCTCGAACGTTCTTTTCCTCATTGAGCGGTGGCTCCTGCAGCAAAATTCCCACTGTGGCGCCGGGATCCAGGAATGCCTCACCGTTCGACGGCTGATCAATGCCAGCCATGATCTTCAGGATCGAGGACTTACCTGCACCGTTCGGACCCACGACGCCGATCTTGGCGCCCGGGTAGAACGCCATAGTGACATTGTCAAGGATGACCTTGTCGCCGTGAGCCTTGCGCACGTTTTTCATCGTGTAGATGAACTCGCCCATGTTTCCCCTTATTTATTGCTAGAAATAGTCCCCTAAAGGTTACATGACGGCGCAGGAAAGACCAGGGTTGGTCAGTGTTGCACAGCAGTGCTAGAACGGTACCTCCTCTTCTCCGGCGCTGGCCCCAACACCAGCGAGTTCCGTTTCTTGATTGCCCTGCTCCGAGGCGTCGGTCACGGTTGCCGGTTGTTCTGTGGCAGCCGGTGGGTTTAGCGGAGTGAATACTCCGGGCCGGACAGCGTGGCGCGTCAGATCTACGCCGACATGGCTGGCACGCAACACGATGCGCGACTGATTCTTGTTTTCCGCATCCACCCACTCATGGGTGAGCAGCGTGCCGGTAACTATCACCGCCATGCCTTTGAAGAGCGAATCATTGCAGTTGACGGCCAGCTGGTTCCAACACTCAACCGAAATGTACAGCTGGTCGAAGTTTTGCCACTCGTCTTTCTCGTCCTTTACGGCGCGCGAAGCAGCGATCCGCATCTTATAAACGGCCGTGTTATCAAGCTTCTTGAGAGTGGGGGTGGTGATGATATTGCCGGTGATGGTGACGCTGTGTTGTGCCATGTGATTGATGTCCTCCCGAAAGATGTGCAACTAGGTACGGGGCACACTTTCGCAGGCATGGTTGCAGGCGTCGATAGGCACGGCAGTGCAGCTGTGGATAACCTCAGCTATCCACAGCTATGCTCAGTCGAACTTGGAGTTGTAGTAATCATGCAGCGGATCCTTGCCCTGGTTAAAGGCGGCAAGTTGCGCGTTATAGGCCTCAAGGTCTTCCTCGAGTTCGGTCGGATTGGCTTCCATGACATGGGTTTGCTTACGGTCATAAACAAACCACTCCCAAATGAGGACAGCCCACACGATCAACAACGGGAATTGGCCAGAAGCCCAGGAGATCGCTCCACCGACCACCTGGTCATGCAGTAGATCCACATGCCACGGCAGGCCAAGGTTTTCGTAGAAGGATTGGCCGAGCACCTCGGTCATCATCATCAAGTAGACACCGAAGAACAGGTGAACCGGCATCGAGAAGGTCAACCAGAATATGCGTTCCATCGGAGAATGCTCCTGCGGCCGCTTGTCCACGCCGATGAGGTCCCAATAGTAGAGCGACCCAGACCAGAGGAAGACCACATTCATGATGACGTGTCCGGCGTGCTCATCGATCATGATGCCGTACAACGGCGTCAGGTACATGATGTAGAACAGCACGACGAACTGAATAGTGTTCACACCGGGACGAAGCAAGAAGCGCAGCCAGGGATTATCCACGGCAGCTTCGAGCCACTCACGGGGGCCGGGGAACTCCGGCGAAGGACGCAACGCCTGGAGGAAAAGCGTGACAGGGCCACCGAGGACCCAACCGATGGGAACGCCCATGGACAAAATCATGTGGCCGACCATGTGCATCGAGAAGGTTGCGGGCATGTTCATACCGATACCCGAGCACACGGTTACGAAGAGCACGAGGCAGCCCAAGAGGAACCACAGGGTGCGGTTAAGCGGCCAAGTACCGCCGTCGCGACGCACGCGCCACACTGCCCACAGATACGCAACGGCCATGAGGATCGCGGCCACGCCGAACAGGATATCCAGCCGCCACATGGTCCACACGTTCCAAATCGTGGGCTCTTGATAAAGCTTGTAGCCGAGCTCAATGTCCATCGTGTTCAGGTCTACATTGCGTGGCGGCGGTGGCGGGGTGCGTCCAAGCGAGATCGCGACGCCGGTGACCGCCGCCATGAGCAGCACCTCAACGATGGCAACGCGGCTGAACAAACCCGGGTTCTTCGGCAGCTGCGGAATGGTCAGCTGGCGGTGTACAAATCCGAGCAACGCGAGCAGAATCACGCCGATGGTCTTAGCCAGGATCAGCCAGCCGTAACCCGTAGAAAGCAGATCACTCCAATGCATGCGGATCGAGGTGTTGATCAAACCGGAAACGGTCATCACCACCACCGAAGCGAACGCCAAGTGAGAATAGCGGCGCACCGCGACATCCAGGTGCGGGCCTTTGCGACGCCCATGGGCAATCAACGCGATAAGGCCCCCCACCCACAGCATGGTAAATACCAAGTGCCACAGGTAGGAGTTGGTGCCATAGTCGTGATCGCCGCCTGTTGCCGAGTGCCCCTCCATGCCGAGTGGGACGATAGACAGCAACGCACCAATCAGGAACACCGGCTGCATGATCCACCGATACGTAGTCAACGCCGCAATGCCCGTCACAAAAGCGAAACCAGCAGTGACCTGCCAGGCTACCGAGGTAGACACCAGCTCTAGCGCCTGTGGCCAATTCACGGGATTGATCGTGTTCTTCAGCGGTTCTCCCGAGACATCCGAAAGATACATCGGAACCATGAGCTGCGCGATCAATGCGAAGCACAGGCAGGAAATCGCTCCCGTACGGGCAGCAATCGAACCATCGACGCTGAGCTTTGCGGGCACCAGATCTGTGGAATTCGGTTTAATGAAGAACGTGGCGCTGAGGAAGGAACCGATGGCCAAAGCCGCCAACATGAGCCCGCCCGCCCGCAGGAACGGCAGGCCCGCGGTAGTTGCGGGTCCCGGATCCGGAACACCCAATGCTGCCAGCGAGTCTCCTAGGAAGACCCACGAGATCATAGCGCCAACGACGCCCGCGGTCGCCGCAAACAAAATGTACAACCACGTAGAGGTCTTGTACTTCTGCTCGGGGATGTGCGAATCCGCAGCCGACGCGTGCGTATCAACCGATGTAGCCATAACGTCAACCTTAACCGGCGGCATCAGCAATCATCGAAGTGGTACGACACCACGGGGAGAATTAGAACCCCCACAGGCGTTGCGGTAAAGTTCCCTAGTGGTCCAAATACTTCTTTGGCCCAATTCCCTCCTTAGCTCAGCGGATCAGAGCAGACGGCTTCTACCCGTAAGGTCGCAGGTTCGAATCCTGCAGGGGGGACTTTTCCTTTTCCCAGTTCAGGAGTCTTTTAACCCGTAACCCTGGTATAGCTGACAAACCCGTGTTGGTCCCGCTCTACGGTGACTACCAATTCCCCACCCTCTCGGCGCTGGAAAGTGGCAACGGTGCGACGTTCGGGAATGAAGCGTTCAATGACGCAGTCTTCGATCGGGAAATGTTGTACCAGTCCGGCAAGGGACCATTCTTCATCGTCTACTTCGGCAACTAGTCGCGCCAGTTTCGGAAGCACATCGTTCAGTTCCGGCACCGGCACGGTGAGTGGGCCGTTGGCGTCGCGAAAGTTCTCTAAGGCCAGCACCAGTCGGGATCCGGCTTTATTGAATGGCGCGGAGTAGAAGGTCGCCCCTAACCCAAAGATTTCATAACCTGCGGCGATCACGTCGTGGCAGACGCGGACGATGGTGGAGACTTGCTCGGCTCCTACGTCATAGGGCACTTGTTCCGTGGTAAAGCTGCTCAGGCCATGTTCTTCGCCGAAGGAACGGAACCCGTGAGCTGCGGTGGGGTTGAAACCTGGATCGTCTCCGAGTGGCTGCCAGCGCCACAACAGGGTGGCGGGTTCTACGGCTACAGATGCCACGGGGAAGGTATCGCACTGGATGACACCGCGATCGGATTCGAATCTCAAAGTGCCAGCGTCGTATGCCCAGGTGTAGTTTTCGCCCAAGTGCGCTACCAGGAAGTCACCGAAGGCTTCTTGCTTTGCCTGCGCCGCGAGGGTTGATCGCTGTCCAACACGCCTAATCTCCGGAATCATGACCGTGAGACTAGCATCACAGCGTCATGATTGCAGGAGTGAATTACTACAGGAACCGAGCGACGATAACCCACTTGCCCAACGCATGGTCATACTCAGCAGCAATGCCCACGCGAGAAAGGTCGCCGTTGAGCATGATGTCACGGTGCGATGGGGATTCAATCCACATCGGAACGGCCATGCCGAGGTTGGGAACTCGCGCGAGGATCTCGTAGTAATCGCCAACTTGGTGATCCAGCGTGTGGTTAGCCACTTGGCCTTGTGCGTGCACATAAGCGCTATCTGCGAGCCCGAAGTCAAACTGGACCGGCTGCAGGCCACGCCCAATGCGCTCGCCATTCATCTGCGCCAACAGGGTATCCACAATGCTGTTCCCGGCTGCTGGGGCCGGTGCAGCCAGCCACGGCAATCCTGGGATATTCAGAGGTGGGAGCTGAATCACTGGCAGCGGAGGCAGCTGTGAACTCCCGACCACTTGTGCGCCCGCTGCCGGGGCTAGTATCGCCGAGGTACCGATGATGGTGGCGGAGACAAGCACTTTTGCGAAGCTGGAAGTCATAGGAAGTTAGGCCTTCGGATGGTGTGTTGAGCAAGAATCTTTATTTACCCTAGCGCCTTGGCTATCAGATCTTCTACACCAGCAAGGAAATTAGGTGGCGGCAGGCGGCTATTGACGTCGATAAGCACCCGGCAGGCAACACCGTAAGATGAAGACCAACCGTCAACCATAAGGAGAACCATGGCACTTCCCCTCCCCAGCCCAGATGCCCGTGCGGTAGTCACCGGCGCAAGCCAAGGAATCGGCATGGCGATGGCACGCGACCTCGCCACCATGGGCCACAACCTGATCCTGGTCGCACGCCGTGAGGACGTGCTGCAGGAATTCGCCGACGAGCTCCAGCGCACCTACGGCATCACCGCTGAGGTGTACGCGTGCGACCTCGCTGAGCACGACGCCCGCCGCGCTTTTATCGAAGCCATCGACAACCGGCACATCTCAATTCTGATCAACTCCGCCGGCATCGCCTCCTTCGGCCCGTTCATGAAGCAGGACTGGAACTACGAGCTCACCCAGTTCCACCTCAACGCCACCGCATGCTTCGAACTCACCCGCGCAGTGCTGCCCGGCATGCTCGAGCGAAACGAAGGCGCAATCTGCAACGTTGGTTCACTGGCCGGAGACATGGTGATCCCCAACAACGCCACGTATATCTTCACCAAGTCTGGGCTGAACAAGTTCACGGAGGCGCTGCACTATGAGCTGCGCGGCTCCGGAGTGACCTGCACCTTGTTGGCACCAGGGCCAGTCCGGGAGGCAGTAGTACCGGAAGAGCAGAAATCGATTGTTGATCGAGTTGTTCCCGACGCTGCCTGGACCACCTACGAATCCTGCTCCCGCGAAACACTCGAAGCCATGGCCGCCGGCAAACGACGCGTGGTGCCGGGACCGCTCGCCAAGCTCATGGAAGTGGTCACTAATATCGCCCCAACGCGGGTTATCGCGCCGATCATCGGCGGAATCTACAAGAAGATGGGCTAAACCAAAGTGCACGAAGAAGTACCTTTCAAGAACGACCGCCTGGTGTGGGTGGACCTGGAGATGACGGGACTGGATCCACAGCGCCACGTGATCGTGGAGATTGCTGCCCTAGTCACCGACGCCAACTTGAACATTCTGGGTTCCGGCGTTGACCTTGTTGTCCACGCCACCGAGGCAGAACTAGCCGAAATGGATGACTATGTTCGGGGCATGCATACCGATAACGGCCTGCTGCCAGAAATCCAGGCTTCGAGTTTGAGCCTTGCCGATGCTGAAGATGCGGTGCTGGCGCTCATTGCGGAACATTGCGATCCGGCGCATCCCGCCCCACTGGCCGGCAATTCAATCGCCACTGACCGCACCTTCATCCGCGCATACATGCCGCGTCTTGACGAAGCCCTGCATTACCGCATGGTGGATGTTTCCTCCGTCAAGGAGCTTGCTCGCCGCTGGTATCCACGGGTCTACTTCGCGCAACCTGACAAAGGGATGGCGCACCGCGCACTGGCGGACATCGTGGAATCGATTCGGGAATTGGACTACTATCGTCGCAGCATCTTCACCGCGAGCCCTCTCCCTAGCTCGGAGGAAGCTACCTCCTGCGCCGAAGAATCAGTAGCTGCCTACCAGCGGTTTTTGTAAATTGTTAGCAGTGCGTTAATATGAATTCCGCTGCTTAATTGCAGCGATGGTGGCTGTAGTTCAGCTGGTAGAGCACCAGGTTGTGATCCTGGGTGTCGCGGGTTCGAGTCCCGTCAGCCACCCCAAAGAAATGCCCCCTGATCTGCAGAAATGCGGCTCAGGGGGTTAGTTTTTTGCGTTGATTCCGGCGTGGGTCGATCGTAGTTGGTACGCACAACTGAGCGTTATTCCAAGACTCTCACCGAAGCGCCACCGAATCCCGCACCTTTAGTTTAAGAAAAGCCGGGCAACACACTGACTGTTTCCTGCTATCTAATTGGAGCCGTCGTCCGCAGTAGATGCCTTCGGTAAGTTCGACCGTAGACGTATACCGACGGAAGGGATCAGGGTTACTTCAGATGAACAAAAGATCAACTGCACTCCTAGTGTCGGCATTGAGCCTCGCCTCCGCCGGCACCCTTAGTGGCTGTGGCGGATCACCGGAAAGCACTGGATCCACAGGCGCTAAGCCAATCACTTCCCTTGCCCCTGGCGAAAGCCTTCCGAGCACTTCTTCAGCTTCTCCGGAGACCTCCGTCGCCGAAACGAGTTCAGATACCCCGTCAACTCAAAGCGACGAGCCTCGTAGCGCAACCCCGGTTGATGGCATCCCCCGCGAAACGGACTACAACAACGCGGACGTGGAGTACGTCGCTGAGTCAAGCATCCGAGCAGAGCGTATGGCACAGGCCGCGGAAATCTACCTGGCGCGCGGCGGAACTTCCGAGAAAGGGAAGGCCATTGCGCAACGAGTTAAGGCTCAGCAGTCGAACCTAATTCAGCCGCAAAACGAGCTTTTGACAACGTGGGGCATTGATAATCCACAAACGGTCTTCCCTGCACATCCGGCAGGAATTCCGACCGCCGAGCAGGTGGAGAGCCTCAATTCTTTGGAGGGTAAAGCTGCAGACGATGCTTTCCTCGGGCTTGTTTCAGCGAATCTAGACGGCGCTGTTGAATCAGCCCGTAGCCATGTCTCGGCAGGATTCCACCCCGAGGTGAAGGAAGCTGCCCAGCTAGTCATAAACGAGTACGAAAAGGAAAAGGCCTCCATTACGGAGGCCCAGCAGGTTTAAGCGTTACCGGCTTTCCATTCTCCCCATGGGATGTTCCAGTCTCCAAGGCCGTCATAGCCCGACAGG
The DNA here is from genome assembly GCF_037482625.1 of Corynebacterium sp. H128. Lineage (NCBI taxonomy): Bacteria > Bacillati > Actinomycetota > Actinomycetes > Mycobacteriales > Corynebacteriaceae > Corynebacterium > Corynebacterium sp. H128. The sequence continues at coordinate 56,821 of NZ_JBBHKW010000008.1, forward strand.
GTGCCGCCTAGGGTGTTCTGCACAACGACGACGTCGCCACGCTTGAAGTTCTGCTGGAACCAAGCAGCATTTTCGGTGGAGACGTTTACGCAGCCATGCGAGGTATTCTGACTCCCCTGCGCCCAAACCGACCATGGGGCGGCGTGCACGAAAATGCCCGAATAGCTCATCTGTGTGGCGTATTGCACTGTGGTCTTGTAGCCGCCAGCGTCAAGAGCCAAGCCATAGGTGGTGGAATCCATGACCATCGATTGGTGCGAATCTCCGATGATGTAAGTGCCATTCGGTGTCGGCCATTGGCTCGATCCAAGTGAAACCGGGATTGATTTGACTACGTTTGCGCCATCATAAATGGTCATAGTCTTGGTGTTGTCATCAACAACAGCCTTGTAACCAGCGGCGATGTTGAAACTAGTGGCGTTATCTTCACTGCCATAAACACCGCCACCGAGGTCCACACCGTAGATTTTGGCATCAACCTTCACCTTTGTGCCCTCAGGCCAGAACTCGGCGGGACGCCAACGCACCTCATAGTCATTGAGCCAATAGAACGCGCCCTCGACCTTGGGCTCAGTGGTGATAGTAATCGCCTCTTGCGCGGCGCGACGGTCCACAACGGGCGTCGAGAAGCGCATGCCGATGGTCTGACCGACACCAACATTGGAGTCCTCCAGCGGAGACAACGACACAAACGCCGTTCCCGCCGGATTCATAGTAGAGAACGTCGAAGTGGTTTCCGTCCCGTTAGATCCCGTGGCGGTTACCGTATAAGTCCGGTAGTAGCCGAGAACTTCAGTGGTTTCCCAGGTTTTCTTATCTGCGGAAAGTTTTCCTTCTACCACCTTGCCGGATTCATTAGTCATCGTGACTTCTTCCAGCTCATCTTCTAGCGCTTTCACCAAGATGGGCTCCGCAGGGCTCACGTTCTCAGCGCCATCCGCGACAGACACCGCAGGCGCCAGCTTCTCGACGGCCGCAGTACCATCTCCCTGCGCCGTTTCACCAGCACTTGACGAATCCGCACCACGATCAATTGTGCAGCCAGCAAGCGACACCACTAAACCAAGGGCCACTACAAGAGCAGCGATGGACTTTCCCATTTATCCTCCGCGCCTCAGCACAATACTTTTCCAGTCATTGAATCTATACCGTCGACAAAGGAAAACCTTACCCAAAACACCCTTTTAACTACATCAACCCGTGCTAGGGTAACCACTAACACCAAAACACGTTCTGACCTGCCGATTTTACTTGCACCGTTAGAAGCTGTTATATTTTTCTTCGTTGCCAACGAGGCCAGAACATTAGTTCCAGCCCGATCAACATGCGCCATTAGCTCAATTGGCAGAGCAACTGACTCTTAATCAGTGGGTTCGGGGTTCAAGTCCCTGATGGCGCACAATAAGGCCCCAGCTAGACAGTGGTTTTCACTGAAACTAGCTGGGGCATTTTTGTTTTACCCCCTACCCCCGATTTCGTTCCAACGCATTGGGTGACGATCTACACCCACAATCAAACATCGACAAGATGGCTGCGACTCATCGGTTGTAGCGCGCTCAAGCGCTCCTATCGCGACGAGATCCGTACCCTCGCCCCGGACGTGAAGTTTGTCCACGTACACGGCAGTGACGAGCTATTGCAATCCCAGCTGGATGCTCTTAAGCCCCTTGATCACGATGAAGCGGGGTACGTGTTTGATATCGCCGCCGCTCCGCAGCAGTTGGTATCAGAGGCGAGCTCGTGAATTGGAGTCTAGGAATTCCTAGTAACTGGCTGTGGGGACGTATTGTTTTACCCCACAGCTTTCCTGTGTGAATACACTTAGGAAGTATGACCGGTCCAAACCATTCAAAACCGCCACAACAGCGCAATGTCAGCCGCGCATTAATAGTGGTTGACGTTCAGAACGATTTCTGCCCCGGCGGGACCCTTGCCACCGAAGAAGGTGGAAACGTAGCCAAGAAGATCGCAGCGCTGCTGAGCAACCAGGATGACTATGCTGTTGTCGTCGCCACGCAGGATTGGCACATTGACCCCGGGGAGCATTTCTCCGATGCCCCGGATTTTGTGAATTCTTGGCCCGTGCACTGCGTTGCGCAATCGGATGGCGCCGACTTCCATCCCGCGCTCCAAGGCTATCCCTTCGATGCTGTTTTCCGGAAAGGCGAATACGCAGCCGCCTATTCTGGTTTCGAGGGCGCCGATCACGGCACCAGTCTGAACGAATATCTGCTCGAACACGCCATCACCAATGTAGATATTGTGGGTATAGCAACCGATTATTGTGTGCGGGCGACAGCCCTTGACGCGGTAGCCAACGGCTATGTAGTGCGAATTCTCACTGACTACGTGGCGGCAGTTGCCGAAACTACCGGCGTCGCTGCCCTCAGCGATATCGCTCGCGAAGGTGCCACCGTGGTCGACGGCAGCTCACAAAACTAATTTCCTGTTTAAACGATGGCCTGTCAACCGGGAAGCCGAAGGGATTTAAATATTATTAACTCTGTGGAAAACAAGCACGCGCTTCTCATCGTTGATACTCAAAATGACTTCTGCCCCGGCGGGGCTTTGCCGGCAGAAGGAGGCAATCTAGTCGGTGAGAAGATTGCGGACCTGGTCATGTCCGATCACGGTTATGACTACGTGCTGGCCACTCGAGATTGGCATATTGACCCCGGTCCACACTTTTCCAAGAAGCCCGACTTCGTGGATACCTGGCCAGTCCACTGCAAAGCGGGCACCCTCGGGGCAGAATTTCACCCGGCTCTCGAGCTCGCATTTCAGGAACTTCCCCCAGATGCGGAATTCCTTAAAGGCCAGTACACGCCGGTGTACTCCGGGTTTGAAGGTAGCTGCAACGGTGTGTTGCTGGAGGACTACTTACGCGAAAAGGGAATAAGCCACCTTGATATCGCGGGCATAGCCACTGACTTTGTGGTGCGCGAAACCGCGATGGACGCAATCCGACGTAAATTCCGCGTCCGGATACTCACAGACCTAGTAGCCCAAATCAACGCAGATTACGGTCAGCTGGCGTTAGATGAGCTCAGCGAAGCCGGAGCCGAATTGGTTTAGCACCGAACTAGGTGGCCAAGAGTCCCCTATTCCTTAGACAGCACAACAAAAATGCCCAGCTAATACGGCTGGGCATTTTGACTGTGCTGTGAACTAAGCGCGCTCAGCGAGCATCCGCTGGATCTCCTTGAGATCGCGCTTCTTCTGGCGAGAACGCGCGACAGAGAGGGCAATCAGGCAGACAACAACAGCAGCTGCGCCACCCAGGACTGCCTGTACCTTTGGTTCTTGTACCTTATCCGCAGCGGAACGCTTTGCGTCTCCTACGAGCGCCTGCGGACGGCTGCGATCGGCGAGTTGGTCGAGCGTGCTAGCGAGCTGACGTCGGGTGCGCTCAATATCGCGCTGGATGTCATCAATGTTGCGTGCCACGAGGAATCTCCTGGTTCATTGTTGTGCGGTTTATCGTTTTGACTCTACCGTCAAAGGTAGTCGACGTGCAGATTTCGCGCATACACAGCAGGACTTTCTGCTACTGCACGCTAAAGTAGGACATATGACTGAAGCGATTCGACTCGAACCTGGCACCAATGCCCCCGAATTCAGCCTCACAAATGACGAGGGTGGCACGACCTCCCTGCAGGACTTTGCTGGCAGCCGCGTCGTCCTATTTTTCTACCCTCGCGCTAATACGCCTGGTTGTACCAAAGAAGCCTGCGATTTCCGCGACTCCTTGGCACCACTGAATGATGTCGGCATCCAAGTCGTGGGTATTTCCCCAGACAAGCCGGAAGCGCTGGCCAAGTTTCGGGCGGATCATGGGTTAAACTTCCCGCTCCTTTCCGATCCGAATCGCGAAGTCCTAAAGGCCTATGGCGCGTTCGGTGAGAAGAAGAACTACGGCAAGATCGTCGAAGGCGTCATTCGCTCCACTTTCCTTGTGGAGGCTGACGGGACCATCGGCCTTGCTCTGTACAATGTGCGCGCCACCGGCCACGTCGCCCGCGTGCTCCGCGAATTGGATGTGACCCCATAGGGACCATGTCGGAGATCCTCGTACCCCGGCGCCGTCCGGCACAACAACGCAGTCGCGAGAAGTTCTGCCGCATTCTGGCTTCCGCGCGCGCAGTGCTTGTCGACGTCGGTTTTGAGTCCTTCACTTTCGATGAAGTAGCAAAGCGCGCTGAGGTACCCATCGGCACGCTCTACCAGTTCTTCGCCAATAAGTACGTACTTATCTGTGAACTTGACCGAGAAGATACCGCGGCAATTGTGGAAGAACTGAACAATTTCTCTCAGCGTGTACCCGCGCTGCAATGGCCAGAATTCCTCGACGAATTCATTGACCACCTCGCTAAACTCTGGCGTGAGGACCCGTCACGGCGGGCCGTGTGGCACGCAATCCAATCCACTCCGGCGACCCGCGCCACTGCTGCGGCCACGGAAAAGCAGATGCTGGAGATCATCGCGGAAGTCATGCAGCCGCTCGCCCCCGGGACTCCCCTACAAATGCGGCTAGGGTTGGCCGGCATTCTGATCCACACCGTGACCTCGTTGCTGAACTTCGCAGTGCGCGAATCTACAGAGGACGAGTATTCCTTCGAAGCGACCGTAGTGGAGATCAAGAGAATGCTGGTGGCGTATCTCTTCGCCGTCGCCACGGTTTAGGTCACTCGATACCCAGCACGCACACCGCCGTGGCGTAGTCACCATCGTGGCTAATGGAGATTTCTACGGTGGCGTCGACAAGCGATTGCTGCAGGCGGACCCTCCCCCACTGATCCTGCTGCACCACCACCTGACTCCAGATCGTTTCTGCAGCCACTGGCGGCCTACCGTACATCGACTGGGACCACGCCTTAACAAAGGCCTCTTTGGCGGCCCAGCAGCCCGCTAGATGCTGTTCTCGGCTCGGTTTGCCCAGCGCACGGCGCAGCTCAGTTGGATGAAACACCTCGCCAAAGTGGGAACCCGGCCGAGCGAGCTGCTCCGAGAAGCCGGGAATGTGAACGAGGTCGATGCCAACGAAGTTACGCATAGCAACCAAGCTTAAAGACTTTCCATCATTATCCTACGGAAAGTACTTGCCATTCTGGAAAGTTGTTTCTATAGTTGAGATAACACTTCGACCAGGAAAGGCTCATTCCATGACCACTCCAGACCAAGCCCGCGAACAAATTCATCTCGCCGATTCTCTCGCCCATCGCGCAAGCAGCTTTAACCCAGTGTGGATCACTTACGTCGCTATTTGCGCAGCCGGTTCCTTTTTCATCATGGGTAAGCATTGGGCACCAAATTCCCTCATTCCCATGATCCTCAGCCTTAGCTGGGTGGTGGCTTTCATTGCCATGATTGGTGTCTTCGCCATGATTCAGCCTGCAGCTCGCCGCGGCTTCAGCAAACGCTGGGGAATTATGATGGTCCTTTGGACTGTCACATGGACACTCACGACAATCTTGGAACCGAGCCTCAATGTGGCGATGTCGCTGTCAACTGCGTTCCTATTGCTGGCCGTTGCGGGTCCTATCTGGGAAGCTATTGCGAATCGGACAGTCCGATGAGCTCGCACCCACGTTTGGATCTCGACCCAGCATTCGGAAACCCCTTACGCTTTTCCCTCGTAGCTGCGCTGTCTGGCGTGGATTACATGGTATTCAAAGATCTGCGCGACTACATAGCTACCACTGATTCCACGTTGTCGAAGCACGCATCTGCTTTGGAAGAATTGGGATACGTAAAGATCAAGAAGGGCTTTGTGGGAAAGAAGCCCCAAACGAAATTGTCTCTCACCAGCGCCGGCCTTAAGGCATGGAAGGCCCACCTAGTGGCGCTTAGAGAGATTGCCGGCTAGCCCACGGTCACAACTAGCAGCAAAAAGCAACAGCACCCAATGGATTTTCCATCGGATGCTGTTGCTTCCCTAACCCAAGGTTTTAGTGGACTTCAAATCCGGCCGCACGGAACTTTCCGCGAATTTCGGCCATGCTCTCTGCGGTCGGCGGAGAAGTTTCAGTCAGGCTGTAGTGCATATCAAGTTCCCGCCACTTGTCAGCTCCCATGTTGTGGAACGGCAGGACCTCAACGCGCTCAACGTTTGTTTTCCAGCGACTAACAATATCCACAACTTGTTGGACGTTTTCCGCAGAATCCGTCAAACCTGGAACTACCACGAAGCGGATCCAGACTCGCTTTCCAAGCGCGCTGAGTCGATCACCAAAATCAATGGTCGGCTGCAGCTGACGCCCAGTCACCTGCTGGTAGGTTTCTTCGTTACCGGATTTCACATCAAGCAGAACAAGATCGAGATTCTCTAAATCCTGGTCAGTGAGGCGAGTTCCTAGGAAACCTGAAGTATCGATGCACGTGTGGATACCCGCATCATGCACCATCTTCAGCAAGCGTCGGGTAAACGCAATCTGGAAAAGGGGCTCGCCACCGGAGATGGTCAGCCCGCCACCGGAGGCACTGAACACTGCTTTGTAGCGCTTAATGCGCTTGTAAACAGCCTCAATTGGCTCCAAGGTGCCGGTCTTCATCTCCATGGTGTCCGGGTTGTGGCAATACAGGCAGCGCAGCGGACAACCAGACATGAACAACGTCATGCGGGTGCCGGGACCATCCACGGAAGTCACTAGCTCCCAGGAGTGGATTAGCGCCACGTCACCGGTTCTGCGGGCTGCGAGCAACTCTTGCCGGTTTTCAGTTTCGAGGAGCTCACCTCCGCTGATTCCGGCAGCGACGCCGCGGACCTTCTCCCCGACTGAGGGTTCGAGGAGAACTACGCCTGTAATGCCATCGGCCATAGAGCTTTAGGATCCTTCGTGGAAGGTACGGGAAATGACGTCAAGCTGCTGTTCCTTGGTCAGCTTCACAAAGTTCACTGCGTAGCCAGAAACACGAACGGTCAAGCTTGGGTACTTCTCTGGGTGCTCGACAGCATCTTCAAGGGTTGCGCGATCAAGCACGTTGATGTTGGCGTGGTACAGACCAGCCTCCATGTTGTGCTCCGCACGGTTCTTCTTCATGTTCTCGAGGCGCTCGTCGAAAGTATGTGTAGCCATTAGAGTGATCTCCTTCTTAGGAAGTGGTTAGTTGGCAGGGTCCATGATGAAGCCAGCATCCAGCACACCAACGAGGTTAGTGATGCGTTCTTCTGACGTACGTCCCAAACCGGATGGCGTGATCGTGTTGGTCAGCGAGATGCCGTCGAGAGCATCGTTGTAGTCCAACTTGCCCACGGACAGCATCGAAGCGACCATGCCGTGGTTATCAGCACCGTTTTCTGGGTTTGCACCTGGTGCGAACGGGGTGCCAGCCTTGTGGCCGGATGGGAACGCGCCGGTTGCCTTGCCGTAGACCACATTGGAGGTAATGGTCAGGACAGACATGGTTGGCAGGGCATTGCGGTACATCGGGATGGCCTTGATCTTTTCCATCACGGTGTGGACAACGGTGGCGGCAATGTCGTCGGCACGGTCGTCGTCGTTGCCGTACAGCGGGAACTCACCCTCGGTCTTGTAGTCCACTACGAGACCAGTTTCGTCGCGAATCGGGGTGACCTTAGCGTACTTAATTGCTGCCAAGGAGTCTGCAACGATGGACAGACCTGCAATGCCGCAGCCCATGGAGCGCAGGATGTCGGAGTCATGCAGCGCCATTTCGATGGACTCGTAAGCGTACTTGTCGTGGCAGTAGTGGATGATATTCAGGGCTTCGACGTAAGTGCCGATTACCCAGTCCAGCATGTCCTCGTACTTAGCCCAGACCTCATCGAAGTCGAGTGGGCCGTCGCCGTCGATTGGAGCAAAGCCTTCTACGATCTGCTTGCCGGAGACTTCGTCACGGCCGCCGTTGATTGCGTAGAGCAGGGACTTCGCAGCATTGACGCGTGCGCCGAAGAACTGCATTTGCTTGCCGACGCGCATTGGTGAGACACAGCATGCGATGGCTGCATCGTCGCCCCACTTGTCGCGGATCTGCTTGTCTGACTCGTACTGGATCGAGGAGGTCTCGATGGAGATGTGAGCACAGAACTTCTTGTAGCCCTCAGGAAGCTCAGGATCCCAGAAGATGGTGATGTTTGGCTCTGGGGATGGGCCGAGGTTTACCAGGGTCTGCAGCAGACGGAACGAGGTCTTGGTGACCATATGACGGCCGTCGTCAGCGAAGCCTGCATCGGACCAGGTGGCCCAGTATGGGTCGCCAGAGAAGATCTGGTCGTAGTCTTCGGTACGCAGGAAGCGGACGATGCGCAGCTTGATAACGAGCTGGTCGATGATCTCCTGTGCATCAGTTTCCGTGATCAGGCCCTTGGCCAGATCGCGCTCGAAGTAGACATCGAGGAATGCGGACAGGCGACCGACGGACATTGCGGCGCCGTCCTGGGACTTGATGGAACCGAGGTAGCCAAAGTAGGTCCACTGCACAGCTTCTTTAGCGGTGGTGGCTGGGCCGGAGATGTCGAAGCCGTAGGACTGAGCCATCGCCTTCAGCTTCTTCAGAGCCTTGATCTGCTCGGAGTGCTCTTCGCGGAAGCGTGCCCAGTCCTCGTTGAATGGCATATCCGCAACACTGTCACGGCTTTCCGTCTTCTCCTGAATCAGTGCATCTACGCCATAGAGCGCGACGCGGCGGTAATCGCCGATGATACGGCCACGGCCATAGGCATCCGGCAGACCGGTGATGATGTGCGAGGAACGAGCCGCGCGAATACGTGGGGTGTAGATGTCGAAGACACCATCATTGTGGGTCTTGCGGTAGCGAGTGAAGATCTTGGCAACTTCTGGATCCGGCTCTTTGCCGGCTTCCTTGATTGCCTGCGCAACCATGCGCCAGCCACCGTTAGGCATCATGGCACGCTTGGTTGGCTCGTCGGTTTGCAAGCCGACGACAACGTCATCATCTTCAGAGATGTAACCAGCTGGGAAGGCGTCGATATCGGACGGGGTGTGCGTATCGATGTCGTACACTCGGCGCTCACGCTCTGCGGCCAAGTACGTGGAATCTAGGTGTTCCCAAACGCGCTTGGTCTTTTCGGTTGGCTCAGCAAGGAACTGAGCATCGCCATCGTATGGCGTGTAGTTGCGCTGAATGAAGTCACGGACATCGATTTCTTCAACCCAATTGCCGGGGGTGAAACCCTCCCATGCAACGTCCGAGCTTTCAACATTAAACTTACCCATAAAATAATAACCTTTCAGGTTGGGAAGCATATTTTTTTGAGATATTTGTCAATCTCAAAGTTTTAGATAGTTGATCACTTTTCAGCGACCAATTAAGTTTTCAAGTCAACGCACTCACACAGCTTTAACCGCCTCAAACGGGGCAATGTGAAGTTAGCGGATCTAATGTGTCCATTATATCCGCAGAATCGATTCAGATCCAGTTCGGGCCACTATTTTTTTCAGCGCCTGGCAGTTAACGGGATCAGCCCCAATCCCCCACCACATCGAGCCGCTATCCTCGCACTCGAACCAAGTAGCGGTACACCGTGGCTTCCGAGACGCCCAGCTTGGTTGCGGTCGCCGAAATTCCACCCTTGAGCAGGTAGAATCCTGCATCGTCCAGCTCGGCGACAATGTGCAACCGATCATCAAGACTAAGGTTATCCACATCCGCACCATGCTTCACAAGTACCGAACTGAGCATGGACTCAAACAGAGTATCTAGGTTGGAATGCAGGTTTTCCATTGTGGCATCTTGCGAGTCAGCCTCCTGCATGTTGCTCGTCATTTCTTCAACGGCCCGCTGCTTAACTTCGTCGATTGTAGGCAATCCATCAAATGCATCAGGTTGCCCAAATTGATCCGAAATTGGATCTGGAATTGGCAGGTCATCAACAAACTGCTCATAGCCCTCCGCAATTACCGGCGAGGCGCCACCAATTTGCGGTCCGATAAAACGCTGAAATTGCACGAAGTCAGTGATATCAACATTGGTGCAAATCATTCCGATAAGCTCATCGTTTTCATCTCGGATAAAATAACTGGAAGAACGACAAATGCGCCCAACTCCATTGACTGCTCGATACCCGGCCACGTAAGGCACGGAGGAACTCGCCCCTTGACGCATGAACCATAGCGCGAAGTTTGTGACCGGCCCGCCCATTTTCCGACCGCTGATGTGGCCATTAACGATGGCAATAATCGACTCGTCCGGAACCGTGAGATCGTGCAGCACAATCTCACAGTTGGGCCCGACTGCTTGCCCCAAAAACTCCACTAGCGGAACGTAGCGAGCATAAAGGTCGCGCCGATCCTTCACCGGGGGCGAGGTGAGTAGGCTCTTCATTGATCTGGGTGCAAATTTCATTGTCTTCACTCTTTTTGGCGTCGATTTCGGTATAGGTATCGGCGGGCTATACAGCCCGCCGATTACACGCTCTCAATCGTCCTTATTGGGTAGACCTTACCCCTATGAGCATGGAAGAAGTACGGGAAATACGACCTTCGCCAAACCGCCGGAGGAGGTTTCACGGTACTTGTAGCTCATGTCCTTGCCCGTTGCGTACATCGTTGTGATGACCGCATCGAGGGAAACTGCTGGAGCAGACTCGCGATTCATAGCCATAGTGGCTGAGTTGATCGCCTTTACAGCACCGATAGCGTTTCTTTCCACACAAGGAACCTGTACCTGCCCGCAGATCGGATCACAGGTGAGGCCGAGGTTGTGTTCCATGCCGATTTCCGCAGCGATGCAAACCTGCTCAGGGGTGGCACCGAGCAGTTGAGCCAGACCTGCGGCAGCCATAGAACAAGCCACGCCAACTTCGCCTTGGCAGCCAACCTCTGCACCAGAGATGGACGCATTCATCTTGTACAGTGCACCAATCTGCGTGCAGGTGAGGAAGTAATCTGCGTATTCCTTCTCACCAACTGGGGCGATGAACTCGTTGTAGTAAGCCAAAACAGCTGGCACAACGCCACAGGCACCATTAGTTGGAGCAGTCACCACGCGACCACCGGAAGCATTGGTTTCACAGACTGCAATTGCAATCATGTTTACCCAGTTGACGCTGGTCAGTGGGCCGACTTTACCGGTTTCCTGATGGGATTCCAGGCGTTCCTTCAGCGCCTTTGCACGGCGAGGGATACGCATTGGCCCAGGCAAAACACCTTCGGCCTTTTCACCGCGTTCGGTTGCTTCCTGCATGACGTTCCACACCTTGGCCATGTGTGCCTTAACAGCGGCTTCCCCATGGGCTTCGATCTCGTTCGCCATGGCGAGCTCTGGGATGCTGATGTTGTGCTTCTCACACAGACGCAGCATGGTATCGGCAGTTGGGAATGGGTATGGAACTGGTTGGTGCGTGGTACAGCGCTTGCCTACTTCGTCCGCCGGCACGATGAAACCGCCGCCGATCGAGCAGTATGCCTTGGTCAAAATGACTTCATCACCGCGGTAGGCAGTGACCGACATGGTGTTTTCGTGTGCAGGGTGGAAGTCATTGTGGAAGATGATGCCGTTTTCGCCATCAAAGTCCACTTCCTTTTGGCTGCTACCAATTTGAATCTTGCTGGTAGCACGTACGGTGTCCAAGAAGATAGGGATTTGATCGATGTCCACCGTCTCTGGTTCGAAGCCAGCAAGGCCCATGATGATGGCGTCATCTGTCGCATGTCCCTTTCCGGTGAGGGACAAGGAACCGTATACAGCCGCTTCAACCCGATCGACCACATCGATGAGCTCACTTGATTCCAACTCGTCGACGAAGGCCTTTGCTGCCTTCATTGGGCCCAGGGTGTGAGAGCTTGAGGGGCCGATGCCGATCTTGAACATTTCGAAGATGCTAATGAACATCTTGATTCACTTCCGTTTCTTTCCTGATGCTCGAACTAGAAAGCCTGGATGATGTTGTAAACGATGGTGCCGGCGGCAATGAAGCCGATGAGCCAGACGAAGTAGTTGCTGAAGTGGCCGCTGAAGCGCTTCAGGGCAGGGACCTTCATCATTGCGTACTGAGGCAGGAGGAAGAGAAGGATGGCGATCGTTGGGCCACACAGAGTCTCGATCATGCCCAGGATAGATGGGTTAGCCCAGCCGGTGAGCCATGCAGTGACGAGCATGAAAACGAGGGTGAAAGTTTCCAGTGCTTTGCCCTGAGGGCCTTTTCCTGCAGATACGCGCTTGACGATGCCTTCGAAACCTTCTGCAGCACCGAGGTAGTGGCCCAGGAAGGACTTTGCGACGGCGATGATTGCGACGATCGGGGCAACCCAACCGATCACTGGGTCATCGAAGTGGTTAGCAAGGTAGGACAGGATGGTGATGTTCTGTTCTTTTGCTTCTGCAATGTTCGCTGGGGTGAGGGACAGCGCGGTGGAAAAGACGAAGAGCATAACTACGACGACCATGAGCAGTTCAGCTGCAGCAAGGATCTTGCCGGTCTTCTTGTCGGAGTGAGCACCATAAATCTTCTTGTTCTCCTTGGCGAAGGAGGAGATGATTGGCGAGTGGTTGAAGGAGAACACCATCACTGGCACGAGCAGCAGGAGGGTTACTGCGAGTCCGTGGCCCGAGGCTGCGGCGACAGACTCAAGGTTGAAGGTGGTGAACAGCGCGCCGGTCCACTGTGGGATCAGGTACAGCGAGAGGGCAACCAGGATCGCGATGAATGGGAAGACCAGGACAGACATGACCTTGACCACGACATTCGCACCGAAGCGAACAATGACGATGAGACCACCGACGAGGATGAGGGACAGCAGCCCACGTGGTGGAACCGCCATGTGGAGCTGGTGCTGCATGAAGGAGGCCACCGTGTTAGTGATGGTCACGGAGTAGACGAGGAGGATTGGGTACACCGAGAGGAAGTACAGGATGGTCATGGCCATGCCGGCCTTTGGACCGAAGTGCTCTTCCACTGCCTCAGTGAGGTCTCCGCCCTCAGAAGAGGAGGAAAGGACGAAGCGGGTGAGGCCGCGGTGTGCCCAGAAAGTCATTGGGAATGCAACGAAGGTCATGATGAGCAGCGGGATAATGCCGCCGACGCCTGCGTTGATTGGGAGGAACAGAACGCCAGCGCCGATGGCGGTGCCGAAGAGGCTCAGCATCCATACGGTGTCGCCCTTATTCCATTTAGGGGCGGAACTGGAGGAGTTTGCGGATGGGGCGTCATCCATCTTGGAGCCATCTGGCTTGATTGCGATTGACATGAGGGGTTTTCCGATCGAGTGCGGAGTTAAGAGAAACTTTGCATTTCACTTGTCTACCCTTCGACGTTCGTGATGTGAAGCACAAATAATTTCTCAACTGACATGTTTCACACTAGTCGAGTTTGTCCAGTTTGCGAAAATCTTTTTAACATTTAGGGCCCTTTTGCGACCTTTTTCACATTGTTGAACAGGAGCACGAGGAGTCCTACACCTTAGATTTCAACGAAAAACGCACCATTTATACCGTTCTAGCTGCAATAACTTCAACACATAGTCCCATTGGTGAACATTGTTAGTTCTTTTGCACTTTTTGAGTCTGGGACATATTTTGCAATGAGAATTTTGCATTGGCTTCCCGCGCAAATTCTCGCAGCCGTACATTTCTGCAAAATTTGCTCGCAAATTTGAGCTGTGCCGACTCCTTTGGCTTCGATTCGACCGGAATGTCAGCCCCAAATCGAGAAAACTAGGCCGTGCGATCGCCGAACATCCCGTTACATCGCCGCGATGTGGTCGGCAATGAGTTAAAACGAGCACAAGTTTTCGCATCACTCCCCTTGCGCACTTCACGCCATCCATAACAGACGATAGCCTTAGGCAAAGAAACCCCATTTGGCAAAAGATGACGCACCAAAGTTTCTCGACGGTAACCGCGGCGGGGTCACCGAAAATGGCTTTTCCTTGAATTACTGTTCGCACTCTCAACAACGACTCTGGAGAGATCACGCTCCGTTACCAAGATGGACGGGGAGCAAAACAGTTGCAATCAGCGCCACCGGTTCTCCCAGAGCGCCGCAATCCAACTCAGACGGTAGATCGGAACTATTGCCAGCTGGTCGTTCGCCCATTTATTGGCAGCAGTCGGTGTGCGTCGAGTGTTAAACCTACTAGTAGCGCTAGGAGAAGCTGGAACAATCACATACATCGCGAAGTACGGCTAGTTCCGAAGGAAACAAATGACCCGGCTCATCGTCAGAATTGTCGTATTCCTAGGTGGAGCCTTGGGGCTGGTTTACAGCTCAAACAACCGCAAGAAACAACCAAACCCAAAAACAAGTAGCCGCGCTCCGGGAGATCGCCGGGTAGGCCCGTGCTTTTCGACGCCCCCAGCGCTCGCGCCCACCGCGACACAACAACAAGCCCCGCTCCCCGCCCCTAGCAGCTAAGGCATCGGGGGCGGGGCTGCGCCGCCGTCCGGGCTATGCCTGCATCACGCCGTCGATAAGCCGCGCGGATTCGGAGAGCAGCATCGCTGCCTCGCGTTCTTTGGCCACCGCGCCGGTGCCACCCAAGTTGCGATCAACGGGCTTTTCGTAGAGCGCAGCGCCGCCGTGCATGGCGCCGAGGACGCGGCGCAAACCGGCCTCCTCGCGGTCTGCGGCCGCGGCCTGCCAGGATGCCAGTCGGGAGCCCAAAGCAGCCTCAAACGCAGCCGGATGCACGATGGCGATCAACGCAGATACGTGTCCGAAGCCCAGAGAGGTAACCAGACCAGCCTTTGGTGCACGACTACGCAAGTCAAGCGCAGTACGCAACCACACCAAGTGTTCGTTCTTTGCCAAAGCAGGATCCACGCAGTCCAGGGAACGGTTTGGCGGAACCACGCCAGAACGCAGCACCTGAGTCAGCCCTATCATCTGGAAGGCCGCAGCACCACCCTTTGCATGGCCGGTTAGGGCCTTCTGGGAGATCACGAACAGTGGATTACCCTCAGTACGACCGATCGCGCCTGCGATGCGAGTGTGTAGATCAGATTCGTTCGGATCATTGGCTTCTGTCGAGGTGTCATGCTTGGAAATAATCGCAATTTCATCAGCGCTAACGCCCACGGCAGCCAATGCGTGGACCAATCGAGAATCCGTACCTCCACGCGCAGCACCCAGCGCACCGAGGCCAGGAGCCGGGATAGAGGTATGCGCGCCATCGGCAAAGGATTCGGCAAAGGCCACGACACCGAGCACTGGTAGCCCAAGATCAGCTGCTACCGAGGCACGCGCCAGCAGAATCGTGCCACCACCTGCGGATTCAACGAATCCGCCGCGACGACGATCGTTGGCGCGGGAGAAGAACTTGTCCTCGATTCCCTTGCCTCGCATCTCACCAGAGTCTGCCGTGGCTGCCATGTCGCCGAAGCCGGTGATGCCTTCCATGGACAGATCATCCAAGCCGCCGGCAACCACAAAATCGGCTTTGCCAAGGCGAATCTTGTCCATGCCTTCTTCTACGGACACTGCTGCCGTGGCACACGCGGCGACCGGGTGGATCATCTGTCCATAGCCGCCTACGTAGGACTGCATGACGTGGCCAGCCATCACGTTCGGTAGTGCTTCCTGCAGAATGTCATTCTGCCGTGGCTCAGCGAGCATGCCGTCGATGAACAAGGAACGCAGAGAGGCCATGCCACCCATGCCTGTTCCCTGTGTCGAGGACACCCGGGTTGGGTGCAATGAGCGCAGGATTTCCGCCGGAGTGAAACCGCTGGACAGGAAGGCATCCACCGTGCATACCAGGTTCCAGACGGCAACCCGGTCCAGGTTGTCCATCATGTCAGCTGGGATGCCATAAACCGATGGATCGAATCCCTCAGGGATCTGGCCACCGACGAAACGGGACATCGCCATTCGGCGTGGCACACGCACCGCGGAGCCTGCCTTACGGGTCACGATCCACTCCCCTGCCTCTGCGTCGAAGTGAGCCGTGGTGGTGTCGGGTTCCGAATCTACAAAGGTGCGGGCGGCAGCCTCATCGGAGACATTGAAGCTCAGGTCGCGGTCCAGGTAGACGGTAGTCAGCTCCGGCATGAGGTTATCCACCATGCCGAAGTCATCGTGGTACTGGCGCACGCCGACACGAGCAAGAACCTCGTCGTGGAAACGCTCGAAGATCTCTTCTTCTGCCACCGGTTCATCGGAAGCGTCGTACCAACCTGGCTTTGGATCCTCATCCCAGTGGATCAGCCCCATGGACCATGCCAGCTCGGTGACGCCAGCGGCGGAGAGGTCACCGTTCAGCTCGGCGTCGAAACGCGTCCGGGCAGATCCATACGGGCCCAGCTCGCCAGCACCAACGATGACCACCATGTCTTCGAGGCGTTGCGTTACCTCGAAGGACGGCGTGGTGGTTTCGAATCGGCGGTACGGGGTAGGCAGCGCCTTGAGCGTGCGTGGTTCCTCCACATCCTCCGCTTCGACAGCTGCTGCAGCCGCATTTCGTGCCAGCTCAGCCAAATCCAAATCCGCCTCGCCGAGACCACCGGTGAAGTCCTTGGTGATCGGATCCTGCGCAGCAGACTTACGGACCGTTGGCTCGATCTGAGAGAGCAGCTCCTCGGCGATCTCAGAGGTAGCGTAGGTGCGCACGCCAGCCGACTCCACAGCATCGACCAGCGGATCGTTGCCGCCCATGAGGCCAGTGCCGCGCACCCAACCGATGAGAGCGTGGACGAGGGAGGTACGAGCGCCCCAGACAGGTTCTGCATGCCAGCGGGTAACCAGCGCGTCAAGGGCGGCCTTGGACTCGCCGTAGGCACCGTCGCCACCGAAACGACCACGGTTCGGCGAACCTGGAATCACCACATGCAAGCGCTTGCCGATCTCAGTATCGACGCCGATTGCGGACAGCCCCGCGATGAGCCGCTCAACTGACCAGAGCAGCAGTCGCATCTGGTTCTCGGCCTGCGGGCCAGCATCCACAAGGGAACCGGAAACGCGAGGTGCCGCGAATGGGAACAGCAAAGTCGGAACCAGTGCAGCCTTCAGCACCTTCTTAGCACCGTTGACCGTAGCCGTCTGCTCAGTACCAATCCATTCGATGATGGCATCCAAATCCTGGTAAGAGGACAGGTTAGCTGGAACAACCCACAGCGCAGCCTGACCGCGGGCAGCGCTGCGATAAAGGTTCTTGTAGAACTCGAGGCGCTCGTGGCTCAGGCTCGACGTAGTCACGATGACCGTAGCGCCACCTGCGAGCAGCCCTGCTGCGACAGCGGCCGCAATGGAGTTCGGGGACGCGCCCGTCACTACCGCTAGATCCCCGGCGTACTCCAAGGCTTCAGTCGAACGTGCTTGTGCCGCCAGCTCCGTCAGACCGAAGTACTCTGCCTGCTTAGCGACGGCCTCGCCTGCGCCAGTCACATCAATCTCGGTGAGCTCGCCCAACGCAAACCGGGCGATGTCTTCGCGAGCAGAGGCCCAACGGTCGTCGAGGAGCACTGACTTGTTCGCGTCAAAGGACGGGGCCACCTGACGTGGCCAGTCCGAACCCAGTTCCTTAGACACGAGCTCAAAGAGTGCCACGCTGTCATCCTGCTCAGCGAGCTCATTCTGATGCGTTTCATTGAGCCCCAGGGAGGACAAGATTGTGCGAGCAGTTTCCGCAAGGACACCCTCACGACCGGTCACGGCCTCAGCGAACTCGCCGAGCGCAGCGGAATCTACGACTCCACCGCCAGCGCCTCCTGCCGATGGCAACGCAACGGAAACGCCCCGGCGCGCCGCTACGGCCTGTACTGCGGCGTCGATGAGCGCATCGAGTTCAGCAGCGTTACTTGGGGTGGCAGGGCTCAGCGAAGCTAGGTCACCGCCGCGCAGGGAGGAGCCCTCCCGAGCCCCCATCACTACCGCTGCCTGGACATGGTCGGCCCAACCCGGGCCGAGCTGCCACGTACCGGTGACGCGTTCGGCAATGTAGCTCGGGCGCTTGCCGGTCGGGCCGGTGATGCGGCGGAGGGCATCTGCGGAAGCATCGGAAAGCACCGGGCCGAAAGCAGAGTAGCCCTTGGCCATGCGGGAAACAGTATTCTTCAGGTCCTCCAGTTCCGCATCGGCAGCACCATCAATGGCGCCCAATCCGAACTCCACGCCGAGGTCCAGCAACAATTGGTTACGGCGAGAGGAAACGCCTTCTACCAGCGTTTCAATGGAATCGCTTGCCCCCATTTGCTCTGGGCGCACCTTGGTCCAGATTGCGATGAGCATCTCGGTAGCGTCGGATGGGGTGAAAGCAATGTCCTCCGGGCGTGGTCCCCCGGTTGCAGCTGGTGCTACGACGGCAGGAGCTTCGGTAGGTGCCTCCGCAACGTTCTCGGAGGCTGCCGGTGTTGCTGTTTCCAGGTCTGTATCCGCTTCGACTTCGCGAGTAATGGCATCAGTGGCGAATACTGTGGTGGCATCGCGCTCAACGTTGAGCACCTCGATGTCTACATCGCGGTACTGCGGTAGGCGTAGGGTCTGGCCGAGCATGTTCGCGATAGTCGGCGCAGATCCCACGCCTACCTCTACGAAGCGCTCCACATCGAGTGACGTCAGTGCCAAGTGTTGCGTCTCGATCCAACGCACTGGAGAGGCGAATTGCCAGGCCAGGAGCTCGATGAGGAGGGTGCGTGCGAGCTGTTGTTCATCTGCTCGGGCACCGTCGTAGTCGGCAAGGATGGCGTCGAGAAGCGGGCTGGAGACCACCTCGGTCATGGCCACCACGAAGTCCCGCTCGAGAGAAAACGGGCGCGCAACCAGGTTGGGAATGTAGCGGCCAACCAGGATGTCCAGGTCGATCTCATGCGGGATCAAGGAATCCAGATGATCGCGGAATGCGCCTACACCGTCCCGTAAGTGTGAGGAGTGGAAGGGAACGTCGATGCCTGGGATCTGGATGAAGGCACGCTGCCCTGGTGCCCGCTTCTCGGCGTCGGCCGCCAGTGCTGCGAGTCCGGCGCGAGTGCCGGCAACAGCGTACTGGACACCGGCAATGTTGTAGTTCACGATCTCAACGAACTCGCCCGACTGTTCAGCGATCTTGGCAACATAAGGGAACACGTCCGCAGCGGAAATGCCCATCTTGTTGGGGCGCAGCGCTGCCAGGCCGTAGTTGGAAACGCCCCGTTCATCGCGCTCCACCAACCGGTGCATGGTCAGTCCACGCTGATAAACAATTTCCAACACGGCTTCGAGGGAGAGCACGCCGGCATAGGCTGCGAGGGCGTTGTACTCGCCGACGGAGTGGCCTGCGAAGTAGGCACGCTGGTTGAGCGCCGCAGCTTCGCGCATCTCAGCAACCTGAGCACATCCCAGCGTTGCCATGGCTACCTGGGTGAACTGGGTCAGGTACAGCACACCGTCGGGGTGCTGGAACTTCTCGCCCTGAACGATCACTTCCTGTGGGTTGTTTCGGACGATCTCCAGAATGGAGTAGCCGAGTTTCGCGCGGGTGTGCGCATCAGCGCGATCCCAGATATCGCGAGCCGCTGCGGATGATTGATAAGCAGCCATACCCATTCCTGGCGATTGGATGCCCTGACCTGGGAAGGCGTAGAAGGTGGTTGGTGCGGCCATGACTGCAGTGCCGGTCATGACCATGGTGCCATCCACCTTGGCAACGATCTCACGGACTTCGCCGAAGCCTGCGCGCTTATCGACGCCCGCGCGCTTCACGGTGAACTCGATCTCCGCCCCCGGCAGGATCGGTGCCAGCATCGTGGCGGTGTATTCAATCACCTTCTTTGGCTCAGAGCCCTCAAAGCCGGAGGATGCGATGAGTTCGGCGATAGCTGAGGTCCACATGCCGTGGACGATGACGCCGTCTGGCAGCCCGGCCAAGGAGGCAGCCACATTGGAAACGTGGATCGGATTGCGGTCTCCGGATACCACCGCGAATGGCTTCATCGAGGTCGGGGCGACCACCTTGGCGTAGGCGCGGAAGGAGCGTGGCGTATCGACGACGGTTGGGAATACCGAAGTGTTAGTGCGGGCAGTGGTCTTGCCGTTGCGGCCGCGGATGGCAAAGCGCTCGGATAGCTCCGCTGCGAGGCATTCTCCTCGATCAGGATAGGTGGCGTAGACCCGAGCACGCACCACTACGACGCGACCCATATCAGTATCAGACACCTCGTCTGCGGTGGCTTCAACGCGGATAGGGACGCTGCGGGTTGGCAGCGCATCCGGCTGAGCTTCCACCAGTTTGATGTGGTGTTCCAGGTGGACCAAGGACAGCATGCCTTCAACAACTGAAGCGGAGTCGGTGCCGGGGATAACGGCAGACTTCACAGCTGAGAAGATTGCCGGCCAAGCCAGGCCCACGATGACGTCGGGGGCGGTGCCTCCGGGGCGTACGGTGCGATCCAAGTAGGCAGCGGTGACATTGTTGTAGTCGGCGATGTGCTCAAGCGAAAGCTCGGTGTGCCACTGCGCTGAACCATCCTTGATTTCCGCCAATTCGCCGCCCG
This sequence comes from Corynebacterium sp. H128, assembly GCF_037482625.1. NCBI lineage: Bacteria > Bacillati > Actinomycetota > Actinomycetes > Mycobacteriales > Corynebacteriaceae > Corynebacterium > Corynebacterium sp. H128. The sequence goes on from NZ_JBBHKW010000008.1 coordinate 77,206, forward strand.
CCGCGATGCGGGTGAGTTCCCCCATGGCGGCTTCCGCGTCCGCTTGAGTCACTGCCGGCACGCCCGCGCCTTCCGGCAAGGTGAATCGGATCTTCAGCTCAGCGGTGGTGCCTGGCGCGGTGGAACCGGACAGCGGCACTGTCAACTCTGCGTGGTCCGCATCGAGGTCACAGATGGCAGCACCTGTTGGCGCGTGGGTGGCCGAGTCGCGGGTTTCGCTTAGCTCCCAGGCAGCTAGGTCTCCAAGGCGGGCCACCATAGATGCGGTGTTGCGGCCAGCCCAATAGGTGCCGTCTGCGGCCAATACCCGCTCGGTGGCGGTCTGCACTGTTTCGATGCCTTCACCGAGGCGCTCGATAGTGGCCTGGTTGAAGCGCGCGAGCAGTTCCGCGATCGGTTCATTGGCCTTGGTGATTCCCGCTACCGCTGCAGGTCCGGGAATGATGCAAACTTCGTCAGCGCTGTAGCGCTCGTCGTGTGCCTGCCAGAGGGAGTCTGAACGCCACCAGCGACGCACGTCCTTATCGATGACCGGCACAAAGTTCACCGGCTTGCCCGGGGTACGGCACAGGCCGAGGAACCACGCGATGTCTGCTGGGTGTAGCAGGTCAGCAGTTGGGTAAAGCTCACTGAGCTTTGCGACGGCAGCAGCCGGGTCTGTTCTCAGCTCCACCTGTGGCTCGAACTCGCCGTGATCCTGCGAGATGAGGCGGGATTCGGTGCGCTCGAGCATCTGTGCAAAGCGGTTCTTCCAGGAGACATCGGTCCACTGACCGTCCACCGGGCCGGAGAGCTCCAAGTAGCGGTTCAGCCAGCTCTCGTAGGTCATTTCAGCTAGGTCACCGAAGTACACCTTGCAGGTCTTGGCCATGGCAGCGATGATCTCCTCGCGGCGCTCAGCAACTGCTGCGGCATCGCCGGCAACCTCGTCCAATAGCCGTCCGCACTGTGCGAAGGAGTTATCGATCTCGTGGATATCAGCACCAAGCTGGGAGCGGCCCGAGGCCATTCCAAAAGCGCCCTTACCTGCACCGACCCATTCGTCCTGCCCCTTGGTCTCTACGAGCAGCTGTTTGACGGATTCGGAGGTCTTCGCTTCTTTAGCCGCCATGGCGGCGGTACCGATCAAGATGCCGTCGACAGGCATAGCCGGCAGGTCGTACTTTTCGGACCAGGTGCCTAGCAGGTAATCGGAGGCGCGCTCCGGGGTGCCGATGCCACCGCCGACGCAGAGAACGGTGTTTTCCGTGTCGCGGATCATGCCGTAAGTAGCGATCAGAAGCTCGTCAAGCTCTTCCCAGGAGTGGTGCCCGCCTGCTTTGCCACCCTCGACATGCAAGATGATCGGAACTTCAGGGACCGCGCGTGCGATTTCCAGAATCTGACGGACTTGTTTGACGGCTCCTGGCTTGAATGCGATCCAGGGGAAGCCGTTACCGCGCAGCTCGTGAATGAGCTCTACAGCCTCGTCAAACTCGGGGATACCCGCGGTGATGACGATGCCATCGATCGGGGCGCCGTTGAGCCGGGCTTTCTGCACTAGGCGCTTGCCGCCAATCTGCATCTGCCACAGGTATGGATCCAAGAACATGGAGTTGAACTGGGCATTAACCCCCGGGTTCAACAGCGAATCGAGCTTTTCGATGTTCGCATCGAGAATCTCCGGGGTGACCTGACCACCTCCGGCAAGCTCTGCCCAGTGGCCAGCATTGGCAGCGGCCGCGACGATCTCTGGGTCAACTGTGGTCGGAGTCATTCCGGCAAGCAGCATCGGGCTGCGGCCCGTGAGCTCGGTGAACTTGGTAACAACGCGCCCGTTTTCAAGGCGCGGAAGGAAATCGCAGTAACGAGTTGGCAGAGTTGGGGCGCTGCCGGCGTCGAAAAGCGCGGACTGACCGGTGTGGGTGCCGATGCTCAAAGCGGCTGCCCCGCGCCCGGAGACGATCTGGTTGCTTAACGCAGATACGCCCTCGCCTGGGCCAACGTCGAGTAGCCACCGCACCCCATCATCGACGGCCTCGGTTACCTCCGTCACCCAATCTTCGACTACGACGAAGGTACGCCCGGCCAGCTCATTAGCGAGATTCGCATCCAACCCAGCCTGCTGCGCCCAAGCGGTAGCTAGCTCAACCGCTGGCTGCATCTGAGAATGGTGGAAAGCGATCTGCACGTTGAGGAAGGCAAACTTCGGGGCGAATGGCGCGCCGCCACGCTTCTTTTGCTCGATCTCGCGGGCATCTTTCGCGGCCAGCTTTTCCAGCTTGGCTTTGAGAGCGCGCAACTCTGCTGGGGCCCCTACGGCTACAAACCAGTTGCGACCGTTACGCAGGCCAATCTCAATGTTGGTGCCCTGAATCGCCTGGGATAGCTGTTCACGTGCGATGCCCTGAATGGACAACATTGGGCTGGTTTCACCGTCGGCGACCAGGCGCAGTTCCCGGGCTACTTTGCTGCCGGCGGCCCCTATCAGCTGCGCAATTGCCAAAAACTCGGCCGCGCGGGTGAGGTCGCGCAGCGCGTAGGCCCCGAGGATGCCCTGCGAATGCCCCAGCGCAGTGTGCGCCGCCTCGACGTCTAGCCCCTGCGCTTCCAAGGTCATGAGGGTGGCAAGCTGCGCCGTGAGAATGCCAGGAACGCTTATCGACGCCATGGTCGTGTCAATCAGTGGTGGCTGCTCGGAATCGGCCCAATTCACAGGGTCGAAACCGAAAGGGCGTGCTGCTGCGATCTCATCTGCTACCGGAGTGAGTTTCGCTGCTGCCTCACGAACAATTTCCGCGATGTGACGAGCGGCGCCTGCAGACATTGATGTCCGTAGGCTGGCGAGCCAATCATAGCCTTGGCCTGCGAACACCAGGGCAAATGGCGTCTCAGCGAGTTCATCAATGAGGCGGTTTTCGCCTGCTACTCGCAGAATGTGCTGCTCAGTCACGTAATTTCCTCTTTCTTTGGGCGGGTATTGCAAGCGCCTTTAGGTGCACTTCTCCCAGATGTGCGGGATAACGCAAGCAAATATGCCACAGATCGTGAGGAAACCGTCATGTTTACACGAGAGTTAGTTAGCGTGTCGAAACTGTTCGGCCATGCTTTTTGCAGGTTGAAATATGTTTTCGGGATAAAAAGTAATTCCCGACCAGCTCCCCTACATTTGGGGGTGTTCTTCAGAATCGAGAACTTCGAGCACTAGCCCGCGCACTTGCTCGAGACTTTCGCCAGGTAATTCCACGTCACCGTCAAAGACCTGGCATTCACTTTCCGGAACAACCGCATCGGACTGCACGATGCCTCGCTCCGCCAAGTATTCGTCAATATGCCTTGAAATGCTCATTTCTCCTCCTTGCCCCAGCTTTAGCCTACTGACCGGCCTAGTTTTCGCTAGATTGGGATCTGCGTCACTATTCCTTATTATTATGACTCCAATTCCAAAGGGCCGCGCATGACCACATCACTCCCCACCGTAGGCACCACCGGACTGGCCAATGTCGTCGAAGACTCCGCCGTCATGGATTCCGGTATTCGGCCGCTCATTGACGGCACACCACGCATCGCAGGCCCCGCATACATCGCACAATGCGGCCCCGGCGACAATCTGATGATGCACGCGGCCATTTACCGCGCCCAGCCCGGCGATATCATCGTCTGCCATGCTGGAGACACTGCGGCAGCTGTCGCTGGAGGCAACGTATGCGCAGTAGCCCAACAGCGGGGCATTGCCGGTTTTGTCATCGACGGCAATATTCGTGATGTCGAAGAAATCCGAGAGCTCGGCCTGCCAGTGTATGCCCGGGGACTCTACCCAAAACCCGGCACCAAAAAAGCTCTCGTTCCAGCCGAGACTGTCACCGTGGGCGAGGTCCGCGTACACAACGGTGACATCGTAGTCGCCGATGAAGACGGCATCGTAGTCATGCCCGCCGATCAAGCAGCTGAGATCATGGCTCAAGCTGCGGATAAAGAAGCGGCCGAAGCCGAGGCTGGATTAGCTGCGTGGACTCAAGACCACCGCGCAAAAGTACGTGCAGCGCTAGCAGCCGCAGGAGACTTCGAAGGATTGCCGGAGTAGTTTACTTCGTTTCCGGGAAGCCCCCTACCCAAAAAGCAAAACACTAGCGGCCACCCGCACTTGATTGGGTGGCCGCTAGCAGTTGCGATCCAATGACCGCTCGTTGTGGGCCTGGGGAGACTTGAACTCCCACGTCCTAAGACACTGGAACCTAAATCCAGCGCGTCTGCCAATTCCGCCACAAGCCCGTGGTCATTAACATGGTACACGGCGAAGTCACACAGCTAAAATCGTGGCTCTTGCAGGCACAACAGGTACACTATTGCTTTGTGAGTGAAGATGTCGAACCTAAAAAGCCTCAAACACGGGTCAAAGCATCGCACATTGTGTTTGTCACCTTGGCGGTGCTGGCCACGTTAGGACTCGCCTACTGGCAGTGGACTAGGTTCCGCGCAGGTTCCGGCACCTTCCAAAACCTCGGTTACGCTATCCAGTGGCCTGCTTTCGGTTTCTTCATTGTCTATGCCTACCGGCGGTACATTCAGTTGGAGCAGGAACTGGAAACCACTGGCGTGGCCCCGGTAGAAGCTGAAAAGCAAAAGCGGGCCGAACAGGGTGAAATAACAGAGATCGACGAAGAATTCCTGCCCGAGCGCCCGCAGATTAACGTTGAGGAGTTCAACGCACTGAACGAACCTCGACGCAGAAAACGACAAGGATAAACATGACTACTCCACAGGTCCATCCAGAACGCAAGGCCCGCGTCGCTAAGGCGCTGAAGATGTTCTCCATCGCAGCCTTCGTAACGGGCATTTGGCTTCTGATTTTGGTCTCAGAGATGGTTTATAAGTACCTCATTCTGCCGTCTCCTGATGATGCCCCGGGCTGGTTCTTCTATGTTGCGCAGGCTCACGGCCTGTTCTACATGATCTACCTGGTCACTACCGTTAACCTCGGCATTAACGCCCGCTGGGAGCCGCTGAAGTGGATCACTACTGCGCTCGCGGGGACGATTCCCTTCCTCTCCTTCGTCGCCGAACATCGCCGTCGCAAGGAAGTAACCGCCCAGTACCAGCTCTAGTTAAAGAGCGAAGCGATCCGAAAGCCCCCGGGTGACTGCCGTTGGGACTTTCGGATCGCAAGTTTTTCTACAGCTAGCTACTCAGTTCGCCTTCAGAAGCCTTGGCCTGCTGGTTTGTTATCCAAAGCAAAGCGGTAGTAGTCACGATTCTTTAGGGCTGCGGCAGCCGCCGAATCGAGCACGACGGTAGCGTGTGGGTGCAACTGCAATACCGAGGCTGGACACCAGGCCGATAGTGGCCCTTCCACCAGTGCTGCCACGGCCTCCTGCTTCCCAGCACCAGTGGCGATCAGCAAGAGATGTCCAGCTTCTAGAATCGTCCCCAGCCCCTGTGTGAGCACATGGCGTGGCACTTGGTCTTCATCGCCGTCGAAAAATCGCGCGTTGTCCCGGATCGTTTGCGGATGCAGCGTCTTCAGGCGGGTGCGCGATGCCAGTGATGACCCAGGTTCGTTGAACCCGATGTGACCATCGGAACCAATTCCGAGGAGCTGCAGATCCACGCCACCGGCCTCCTTGATGGCAGCGTCGTAAGCCGCCCCAGCCATCAACGGATCTGCGCTGGTGCCGTCGGGACTGCGCACTGCCGAATCGTTGATATCGACGCTTTCGGTGAACTCGCGGCGGATCGTACGGAAGTAGCTTTGTTCGTGCTCTCGAGGCAAACCGACATATTCGTCCAAAAGGAATGCCTTGCAATCAGCAAAGCTCAGCCCCTCCTCGCGGTGACGCCGGATTAATTCCTGATAGGTTTTTACCGGCGTGGAACCGGTGGCTAACCCGAGAGTTTTCCCTGCCCGCGCATATGATTCGATGATGTCCGCCGCGACCAGTTCCGGGCGCTCGGTGATGACAATTTCCACTGTTAACCTACTTCTTCTGCGTCCCGGAATACCCGGGTGATCTGCAAGTTCGAGTCGCACAGGACGAAGTTTGCCGGCGTGTTCAGCGCGATGCTCGCGCGGTGCGACTGACCTACTAGGTGATGCCCGCTGGTGCAGGCCTTAAGGATTTCTGCCAGGGGGCGCCCGGCGCGTGCTTGTCGACGCAATTGATCAATGATTCGCGACGTGCCACCTGCAATAGCACCTTCTGAACCATCACTCGTGCTCAGGCGCGCGACACCATCCGCGACAGTCACATCGAGCGCGCCCAGGGTGTACTGCCCATCAGCCTTACCAGCTGCGGCCATGGCGTCAGAGACGAAGGTCACCCGCTCCGGGCCAACTAGATTCAGCACCATGTTTACTGTTGCATCGTCGAGGTGAACCCCATCGGCGATGAGTTCAACCGTCGCTTCTCCGGCGGCAGCCGCCTCGAGGAGTGCAGCGACGGCACCAGGGCTACGGTGATGCAGCGGTGGCATCGCATTGAACAGGTGAGTCGCCGTTACGCTCGCACCCCGCTTGACGGCATACGCAATGATCGCCGCGGTTTCCGGTGCGGTGGCATCAGTGTGTCCCAGCGAAACAATGACATTGTTGTCCGCGCACAAGCCGATGAGTTCTTCTACGTTTTCTGTCTCTGGGGCAAAGGTGATGGATCGTAGCTGACCACGGGAGGCCTCGATCATGCGCTGCAATAGATCGGGGTCACCGGGGATGATCGCAGCTGGATCTTGAGCTCCGCAGCGGCAAGCGTTGACGAATGGCCCCTCCGCGTGGATGCCATCAATGGCTCCCATGTCCACGACGTCGGCAAGCAGGCTCAACTGCGGCAGCAGCCGTTCCTCTGGTAGTGACACCGTAGAGGCGAGCAGCGTCGTCGAGCCATTGCTGCGGTGGTAACGCGCGGCAGCCAAACAGCCCTCGAGATCTGAGCTGGGAAAAGACTCCCCCGCGGCACCATGCGTATGGATATCGGCGAGCCCCGGAAAAGCAATTAGTTCCGCAGGTGCGTCGACGGCTTCCATGCCCACGATGGTGCCATCGGAGATGGTGATGTTGTGCGTGCCTAGGTCTGCGCCCGGCAGCACCACTGTGGCCAGGAATGACTCAGTCATGAGCAGCCACCACAAATTGATTGGTAACCCAGGCGACATCGGTAATTGCGGTGCCAACGATGATGGCGTCTGCGCCCGCTTGCCGGCCTAGCCGGACGTGGTCTGGGCTGTGGAAGCGTCCTTCACCGATAAGGAACACCTGGTCACCGAGGTGGGTGCGGATCTCCTTAATCAGCTCCAAGTCCGGCCCGTTCGTCTTCTGCCGATGTTCCGTGTACCCAGCCAGGGTCGTGGAAATCAGATCCGCACCAGCCTCATGTGCGGCCACGGCTTCCTCCGCAGTTGCGATATCTGCCATTGCTAGCGCTCCCGCTTCGTGCACGGCGTGGACCTGCTCGGCGAAAGTAGAGCCATCCTGACGGGGACGAGAAGTGGCATCAATGGCGACCACAGTGGCGCCCGCCTTGGCGACGGCCACTGCCGAAGCCACGGAAGGAGTGATGTACACGCCGGTATCGCCTTCCTTAGTCAACCCGATGACCGGCAGGCTAACCGCATTCGAGATGGCCTCAATATCTGCGAGCCCGCCGTAGCCACCGCAACGGATTGCGGTGCTTCCTCCTGCCTCGGCGGCTTTCGCAAGAAAGGCCATGGTGCGCGTGTCGCGGAGCGGATGCCCATCGGGGGCTTGTACGGACACAATGAGACTGCCTCGAACGGTATCGAAGAAGGTGGTGCTGTTCACTGGTTATTCTCCTTTGCAAGCCAAGCTGGCCAAGTACCCGGCGCCCACGAGTGGCGCATTGGTGCCCAGCTGGGCCGGCAGAATTGGGATGGTATCTATTGGGTGCAGCGCGTGCTGCCGGAAGCCTGCGATAATTGGTTCCAAGATCGGGGCGCCGATGGCGCCGACACCGCCGCCAATGATGAGGGCATCTATGTCGATCGCTGAGGCAAAACCCGCGAGAGCCTCCCCAAGGGCGATCATATTGCCGCTCACCACCGCGCGGGCGCTTTCTTCACCTGCGTGATAGCGCTGCATGATTTCGGGGAGTTGAATGTCACTGCCGGTCAGTTCGTTATAACTCCGGGCCAAGCCCGGCCCGGAAGCAAAGTCTTCCACCGGTGCAGCCTGCCCATTGGGGACTCGCCCGAGAATTGCCCGCAGCTCCCCCGCAGTATGGTGCGGTGAATCGATGAGGCGTGCGCCACGAACAAGTGCGCCCCCCACTCCGGTTCCCAAACTGACAAACAAGGTGTTGGCTACCCCTTGGGCGGCACCGAAGACGGATTCACCGAGCCCCATGATGCGGACATCGTTATGGATAGCCAGCGGGATATCGAATTCGGCGCGAATGGCGTCTGCAATGCTCGTGCCAGCCCACCCGGGCATGGTCGGTCCTGCAGACACGACTCGACCCTCGAATGGGTCAATCACTCCTGGCGCGCCCACTCCGATGGCCCGGATGATGCCTTTGCGCGCCGCGGCATCTTCTGACAATTGGCGAAGCACCTGCAGCACGGCAGCCATGACGTCATGGGACGGTGTTGGGGTGCGTCCGGTGTTGAGCACGGTGGTCGGGTTGGTGGCGTCGATAAGCGCATAGGCAATCTTGGTGCCACCAATGTCTATGCAGGCATAAAAATCAGTCATGTATCTTCTCTTCGATCATGCGCTTGAGGGGGCCATAGTGGACTTCAAGAGTGCGGAGGAGCTGCGCCTCATCCCCTGCTTCAAGAGCTTCAACCATGCTGAGGTGTGCGTCAACGGTATCCCGCAAGTCTCTTTCGCGATCCAGCTTGAGTTGGGGCACTGCCTTGGTGTGCACTTTCCATAGCGCCATATATAGCTCTTGGATGAGCTGGTTAGAGAGTTTGCTGTTGAGCTCTTCATGGAATCGGCCGTCAGCTTCGGTGATGGATTCACCTTTTTCAAAGCACTCCTGCATCTGAGCAACGATTTCACGTAGTCGATCCGTGGGATGCTGGCGGTAAGCAATGATAAGTTTCGGCGCATTGAATTGATCAAATGCGATGCGGGTATCCACCACTTGTTTGAGGTTGCGCAGGGCACTGTCTTGATCAATGGTCAGTCGCAGTGTGAGCCCATCCACCAAGGGGGCGAGCGACATCTGCCCAACATAAGTGCCGTGCCCGTGGCGGATCTCCACTACATCGAGCGAAGCAAGGGTACGCATGGCTTCACGAACTGAGCTTCGGGAAACTTCTAGCAGCTCGCACAGTGCGGCTTCTGAGGGGAGCATATCTCCGGGCTTGAGAGAATTATCACGAATATAGTTCTCAATCTCCGTAACTGTGGGATTGAGCTTGGGTTTTCCAAGCACCTTTGACATTGCTGTTCCTTTTGGTCATTGGGAGGGCCACATTACTCGGCGATTCCGCCTGCTCATCGACGGCCCCGTAAGACTTACTCGCAGGATTTTGCTTTCCCAATTGACTTTAGCAGAAATCCTGTACAACATCGGACGTCTGACGTATGCTGTATTTATCCACTGGTGGACGGTGACTCGTTTGCCAGAATTTACTACCCCATAACTGCAAATCGGCAGAAATCGTTTTCCATCGCCTTCTCAAGGAAATGGAAGACTCCACGAAAGGAAGCACCATGACCCGCGCATACTCCCGTCGCGATTTCATGAAGATCACCGGAGCGCTCAGCGCCGCCGCCGGACTCTCCGCCACTCTCGCCGCTTGTGGCAGCCCCGCTCAAAACGGTGGCAGCAATGCCCCCGCAGCCGACCCAAGCGCTAAGAAGGCTGACGGCACCCTCACCGCAGCGATCTCCTACGAGCTCGGAACTAACGGCTACGACCCGATGAGCACCACCGCGGCCCTTACCGTGGCAGCCAACTGGCACACCCTCGAAGGCCTGACCGAAATGGATCCGGCAACCGGCAAGGTCAATGCAGCCCTGGCCAAGGACATGCCAAAGGCCTCCGGCACCACCGCTGAGGTTGTCCTCCGCGACGGCGCACAGTTCCATGACGGCAGCCCAGTGACCGCCGAAGACGTCGTCTTCTCCTTCGAGCGCGTCTTAGACAAGGCAAATAAGTCTCTCTACGCATCCTTCATCCCATTCATCGAAAAGGTGACTGCCAAGGATGAGAAGACTGTTGAGTTCACCCTCAAGCACGAAACCGGCGTCTTTGCCGATCGCCTCGCCGTGGTCAAAATCGTCCCTAAGAAGGCTGTAGAAGCGGGTGCCGAAGCATTCGCCGCCAAGCCAATAGGTTCCGGGCCTTACAAGATGACAGATAACGGTGGTACGTCCAAGAACATTCAGTTCGAGCGTTTTGACGCATACAACGGTCCACGGCCAGCGCTGGCCAAGAAGATGAATTGGCAGATCATCCCAGACGCCTCCACCCGCACCAACGCCATTCAGTCTAAGACTGTACAGGCTATCGACTCCGTGCCGTATCTCTCCGTCGAGCAGCTGAAGGCAGTTTCCACGGTAGAATCAGTCCAGGGCTTCGGCCTGCTGTTCGCGATGTTCAACTGCTCGCCAAACAGCAAATTCAACGACGTGAAGAATCGCCAAGCCTTCATGTATGCCCTCGATATGAACAAGATCATCGAGACCGGCATGCTCGGCCAGGCCACCGCCGCCACCAGCTTCCTCCACAAGGAGCACCCGAACTACAAGGAAGCAAAGAACGTCTACTCGTTCAAGCCAGAAAAGGCACGGGAGCTGTTCGCCGAAACTGGACTGACGGAAATGCGCCTGCTGTGCACTGACCACGACTGGGTCAAGAAGTGTACCCCACTCATCGAGCAGTCCCTCACCGGCGTGGGGATCAAGGTGGAATTCATCGAGAAGAAGTCCTCGGATGTCTACAACACCATCGATGGCAAGCCGGAAGCATACGACGTGGTCATTGCACCAGGCGACCCATCTGTCTTTGGTACCGACCCAGATCTGCTGATGCGCTGGTGGTACGCAGGCGACACCTGGACCGATAGCCGCATGCACTGGAAGGGCAGCGAAAGCTACACCGAAGTCCAGCAACTGCTGGATGAGGGTCTCAAGGCAACCGACACATCAGTCCAAGATAAGAAGTGGGCCGAGCTGTTAGACAAGATCTCGGAAAACATCCCGCTCTACCCATTGTTCCACCGCAAGAGCACCACGGCCTGGGACAAGTCCACTCTGATTGATTTCAAGCCGATCTCACTGACCGGCCTTTCCTTCCTGGATGTCGCTACCACCAAGTAGTCCAGACTTCAGCAGTCAATTCACCGGCCGGCCCGCTAGCTGCACCTTCACCTGTAAAGGCAACCTTTCTGGGCCGGTCGGCCCGTGACACACGAACTTTGACGTTGAGCACTGCCCATCGCAAGAAGTTGGGCGGGAACTCAACCGGAATTAAGGACAGCATATGTCAAACCTCGTCCGCCTCATCGGAAGACGGCTGGTGGCTCTCCCGATCATGATCCTCGGAGTGACTTTCCTGGTCTTCTTCATCATGTCCTTCAGCCCCGCAGACCCGGCGCGTCTCGCACTCGGTGAATCTGCATCCCTTGAAGCGCTCGCAGAATACCGCGAAACTCACGGTCTTAATGACCCACTGCTCGTGCGCTATTGGGATTTCCTCATGGGCATGCTGCGCGGTGACCTAGGAACCACCACCGGTAGCGCCTCGGTAACCGATGTCGTAGCCAAAGCATTCCCCATCACGCTGCAGCTGACTTTCCTCGGCCTCATCATCGCCGCTGTCATCGCGCTCGTGCTGGGCGTTGTTGCAGCGCTGTACCGCGACAAGTGGCCAGACCAGCTCATCCGCGTCATTTCCATCGCGTCGCTAGCAACCCCGTCCTTCTGGCTGGCAATCTTGCTGATCCAGTGGCTCGGTACCATCCCCGGCGGCATGGGAATGTTCCCCGCCCTGATTACTGCATGGGTGCCGCTCGCCGAAAACCCTGCGGTGTACATGAACAACATGTTCTTACCCTCCTTCGCGTTGGCGGTTCCCGTCGCAGGCTCCCTCACCCGCGTGGTACGAACCGCAATGGTGGAAGAACTCGACAAAGATTACGTGCGCACCGCGATCGGATCGGGCATTCCAAAGTCGGAAGTTATTTCCCGCAACGTGCTGCGCAACGCACTGATCACACCGATCACAGTCCTCGGTCTACGCGTCGGCTACCTCATGGGTGGCGCCGTGATCATTGAAATTATCTTTAATATTCAGGCAATGGGCCAGCTCATCCTCGACGGTGTTACACGCAACGACGTTTACCTCGTCCAGGGCGTGACCCTTACGGTGGCCATCGCCTTCATCATCATCAACATCATCGTGGACATGCTGTACGTCCTCGTTAACCCACGCATCAGGAGCATCTAATGCGTAGAAAACTCACTGAAAAACTAGAGTCCCAGGCCGGACAGCGTTTCCAAGGCATCAAGGCACTGCCCATCGCCTCCAAGTTCGCACTCGGCTTCCTGACGTTGGTGGCATTGATGGCGATCTTCGCACCGCTGCTCTCCGGCTACAACCCATTGGAATCCAACGCGCCGGTACAGCCACCAAGTGGTCAGCACTGGTTTGGCACTGACGCCATTGGACGAGACATCTTCTCCCGCGTCTTGTACGGCTCCCGCGCTTCCCTGGTCATCGGCATGTGCGCTACCGTTTCGGCCCTCGCCATCGCCGCAGTACTCGGCTCAATCGCAGCCACCGCTGGCAAGGCAGTATCCGAAGTACTGATGCGCATCTTGGACATCATCATGTCCTTCCCAGGCATCGCACTGGCAGCCGTCTTCGTCGCCGTGTTTGGCAATTCCCTGCCTGTCCTGGTCTTCGCCATCGGCTTCCTCTACATCCCGCAGCTGTCCCGCGTGGTACGCGCCAACGTCCTATCCGAATTCGGCGAGGACTACGTTTCCGCAGCTAAGGTGATGGGCGCGAGCATTCCGCACATCCTGTTCAAGCATGTCGCCCGCAACACCATGGCGCCGATCGCAGTGTTTGCCACGGTGCTGGTTGCAGACGCCATCGTCTTCGAAGCCTCACTGTCCTTCATCAACGCTGGCGTGAAGCCACCACTACCATCGTGGGGCAACATCCTTGCCGATGGTAAGCAACTGCTGCTCACCGGCGCTTGGTGGCCCACGTTCTTCCCAGGCCTGATGATCCTCATCACGGTGCTAGCGCTGAACATCTTGTCCGAGGGGCTCACCGACGCCATGGCGTCGCCACGCATCAAACGCACCATCCGCGTTACTGACGACGACCCCAGCATCAACACCGCAAAGTCGCTTGGCTCGCTTTCCGACGAAGAGGCTCGCGCCGCGCTTGATGTTTCGCTCGGCAAGCTGCACGACGCCGAGAGCGTCGAGAATCGCCGCCTGGTGTACACCCGCGCAGAAGAACCATTGGTCCAGGTCAAGGACCTCTGCATCGCCTTCCCGGAGGCACACGGTGACGTCAACATTGTTGACCACGTCAGCTTCGAGGTCTCCCCTGGCGAAACCATGGGCTTGGTCGGCGAATCCGGCTGCGGCAAGTCACTGATCGCTATGTGCATCATGGGGCTGCTACCACCCACGGCCCGTATCACCGGTGAGATCAGCTACGACGGCAAGAATCTGCTGGAGATGACTACGGAGGAGCGCAATGCACTCCGCGGTCATGACATGGCCATGATCTACCAAGACGCCCTCAGCTCCCTGAACCCATCCATGCTGATCCGCACCCAGCTCCAGCAGCTGATTCGCCGCGGTGGCAAGCGCACTGCGGAAGAGCTCATGGAGTTGGTCGGGCTGGATCCGGATCGTACGCTCAAGTCCTACCCTCACGAGCTCTCGGGCGGCCAGCGCCAGCGTGTTCTGATCGCCATGGCACTGACCCGCAACCCGCGTCTGCTCATTGCGGACGAACCAACCACTGCGTTGGATGTTACCGTCCAGCACCAGGTGGTTGATCTGCTCAACGAACTGCGGGAGAAGCTGGGCTTCTCCATGATCTTCGTCAGCCATGACCTCGCGCTCGTAGCGAAGCTGGCCCACAAGATCACAGTGATGTACGCCGGCCAGGTTGTCGAACGCGGTAATACGCGCGAACTACTCACCGACCCACACCACGAGTACACCCGCGGCTTGCTGGGCGCTGTGCTGTCCATCGAGGCGGGGGCTAATCGCCTCTACCAGGTACCGGGAACGGTGCCGAGCCCACGGGACTTCATCGACGGCGACCGCTTCGCACCACGCTCCCGCCAGCCAGAACTAGGCATCGGGCAGAAGCCGAAGCCACGCGCCGTTGCTGGTTCCACCACGCATTACTACGCCGCCACGGACGACGCCTTTGCGACTCGTAACGGCACTGGTTCTGTTCGCATCGCTCAGAAGGAGAAGTGATCATGCCGACACCTAAAGCACAAAGAATCATCGAGCTCAAAGATGTCAACGTGATTCACAAGACCCGTACCGGCAAGCTGTTTCGACCAGACACCGTGCATGCCAACAAGGACGTGAATTTCTGGGTGGATCGCCGGGAAGTCGTCGGCATCGTTGGCGAATCCGGCTGTGGCAAGTCCACGCTGGCACGCGTCATGGTCGGCCTGCAAAAGCCCACGAGTGGCACGGTCTTCTTCCACGAGAAGCCCCTCAAGCACTCCAGTCGTGACCGCAAGGAAATCGGCCGCTCCATCTCCATGGTGTTCCAGGATCCAGCTACCGCGCTGAATCCCCGCATGACGGTGAAGGATCAGCTGCTCGATCCGCTACGCGTGCACCACATCGGTGATGAGAAGTCCCGCCTGAAGCGAGTTCAGGTGCTGCTTGATCTGGTCGGTCTTCCACAGTCTGCGCTCGATGTGCTGCCCCGCCAGATCTCTGGCGGTCAGCGCCAACGTGTGGCGATCGCCCGCGCCCTCGCGCTCGAGCCCGACCTAATCATCGCCGACGAGCCCACCTCTGCACTCGACGTTTCCGTCCGTGCCCAAGTGCTCAACCTGCTCACCGACCTGAGGTCTGAACTCGGGCTTGGTCTGGTCTTCATCTCCCACGACATCAACACTGTCCGCTACATCGCGGACCGCATGTGCGTGATGCTCAAGGGCGAGATCATTGAGCAACAACCAACGGACGATCTTTTCGCCTCCCCGCAGCAGGAGTACACCCGTACCTTGCTCGCCGCAACCCCATCTTTGCTCTAAGGAAGTAGCAAT
This sequence comes from Corynebacterium sp. H128, assembly GCF_037482625.1. Lineage (NCBI taxonomy): Bacteria > Bacillati > Actinomycetota > Actinomycetes > Mycobacteriales > Corynebacteriaceae > Corynebacterium > Corynebacterium sp. H128. The sequence continues at coordinate 92,422 of NZ_JBBHKW010000008.1, forward strand.
CATCATGAACGGAATTGTTTCCGGCATCATCCCTCCCCTGCTCACCCCACTGACTGAAACCGGCGATGTGGACTATGCGTCCCTCGGCAACCTGGTTGAGCGACTCGTCGGTGCCGGTGTAGACGGCATCTTTGTCCTCGGTTCCTCCGGCGAGGTCGCTTTCTTGAGCGACGACGTCCGTGACCAGGTGATCGCCAAGGTCCTTGAGCTTGTCGACGGCCGTTGCCCGGTCTACGCCGGCGTCATCGACACCCAGACCAACCGCGTCATCGAGCACATCCAACGGGCAGAAAAGCTCGGCGTGCAGGCAGTAGTCGCCACCGCCCCGTTCTATGCCATCACGGGTCCAGCCGAGATCGAAGCACACTTCCGTGCCCTCCGCACGGCCACTACTCTGCCGATCATTGCCTACGACATTCCAGTTTGTGTCCACAGCAAACTTGCACCGGAGCTATTGGTGCAACTCGGCGCCGAAGGAGTTCTTCAGGGAGTAAAGGACTCCTCCGGTGACGATGTCTCCTTCCGACGACTCTGCATGCTCAACAAGGCAGCTGGATCCCCTATGAAGGTGCTCACCGGACACGAAGTAGTTGTCGATGGCTCCTATCTTGCAGGAGGAGACGGCTGCGTCCCAGGGCTCGGCAACGTTGACCCAAGTGGCTATGTTCGCATGTGGCAAGCTTTCCAATCCGGCGACCTACGCCAGATGAAGGAAGAGCAAGATCGGTTGGCACGACTCTTTGAAATCGTCTTCACCCCAGTGGGCAAGGTCGGCCCAGCCGCCGGTGTCGGCGCATTCAAGACTGCTTTGGAGCTCATCGGCGTCATCAAAACCAACACCATGAGCGTACCGATGACCCCAATCTCTGATTCCGCATCGCGTGAGGCCATCGAGAAGATCGTGCGGGAGGTGGGCCTCATCGACTAAATGAAACCTACCTTCTCACTGTGCCCCTGCGATCCCCTCCTTCGCAGGGGCACAGTCATTAGGAAAGCCGAGAAATAACCGGCACCAACTGCGCTAATGCCTTGCCACGATGTGAGCGGGCATCCTTTTCCGCCGGGGATAGCTCTGCCGATGCGCGCCCTTCGGCGTCTTCAGGCAAGAAGAGCGGATCGTAACCGAATCCCCCCTCGCCACGGCGTTCCCGAAGCAACGTGCCTCGCCATTCACCGCGTGCCACATGCTCCGTGCCATCTGGTAGCACGAGTGCGCACACCGAGACGAAACCGCAGCTCCTTCGCCCATCAGGAACATGCGCCATCTGACCGAGCAACAACTCGTTGTTGGCATCATCGTCACCATGCCCGCCCGACCACCGGGCAGAGAGCACACCCGGCATTCCGTTCAGTTCATCGACGGCGAGACCGGAGTCGTCGGCAAGCGACGGCAATCCAGTTGCAGCGGCCCCGGCGCGCGCTTTGATCAGCGCGTTGTCTTGGAAGGTGCGGCCGTCTTCGATCGGTTCCGCATAGGGTGCCACATCCGCGGTCAGGAGGATCTCCACGCCCGCGATGCCAGCGGCATCCAGCACGCGTTGAAGTTCTTGTGCCTTCTTCTTGTTATTCGATGCCAAGTACAGCTGCATTAGAGCGCCAACTCCAACGCTGCTTTCTGGGCTGCGATCAACTCACGGCACCCCTTTTCTGCGGCATCGAGGAACAAGCCCATCTGGGTGCGACTAAAGGTTGATTCTTCGCCGGTGCCCTGGATTTCTACGAACTCACCTGATTCCGTCATGACCACGTTCATATCTACCTCGGCACGGGAATCTTCCTCGTAAGGCAGATCAAGGCACACTTTGCCATCAATGAGACCGACAGAGACCGCAGCAACAGGAGGCAGTAGCGGATTGCCCGGCACCACACCACGCGCACTCAGGACAGCGATGGCGTCGGCAAGCGCAACATACGCCCCGGTAATCGAAGCCGTTCGCGTGCCGCCATCGGCTTGCAGCACGTCACAATCGATGTTGATCGTGTTCTCTCCCAGCGCCTTGAGATCAACGGCAGCCCGCAGGGACCGCCCAATCAAGCGAGAAATCTCGTGAGTACGCCCCTTGACCTTGCCCTTCATAGATTCCCGCGGCATGCGATCGTGCGTGGAACTTGGCAGCATCGCGTACTCTGCGGTGAGCCAGCCTTCGCCGGAATCCTTCTTGAAGCGGGGCACGCCCAACTCAACAGAGGCAGTGCACATGACACGGGTATTCCCGAACTCCACGAGCACGGATCCCGCCGGATTCGTCGTGAATCCGCGGGTGATGGAAACGGGACGTAGTTCATCAAGTGCGCGCCCATCGGCGCGGGTGAAAGAAGTCATGCCTTTCAGCGTACTCATTTAGCGCGACGACGATCATGATTCCACGATCATGATTATGAGAGAAGTCCACGCCGCAAGATGGAGATAGCACAGCTTCTACTCTCGAAATCATGATCGTGAAATCATGGCGGACGAGCGGTTAAAACTCAAACACCATCCCGGACTCGCCAATGACCACTTCGCCATCGAAGTTCTCCTGCGCACCGCGCAGTGCCCCAGCTGCATCGCCCCATGGCGGAATATGCACGAGGACCAGCTTTTTTGCCCCAGCCCGGGAAGCGATCAGTCCGGCTTCAGAGCCACTGAGATGCATATCTGGAGCTTTGCCTGCGCTTTCATAGCCCCAGGTGGCTTCGCAAAGGAACAGATCTGCGTCTCGAGCACACTCGACCAAGGAGTCGGTGTATGCGCTGTCAGCAGAGTAGGCGATGACTTTTCCTGAGGTCGCTTCGGTGACACGAAGGCTGTAGGTTTCCACTGGGTGGATCGCTGGGAACGGGGTGATTTGCACCCGGTCGACGATCTGTGGCGTTCTTGCCGTCCAAGGGGTGAAGGCGAAGGTGTCGGAGAGGTCGTCCGCTCCCTCGAGGTTCAGAGGCCCCAGATGCCCGGTGGTGTCCGCAGGCCCGAGCAAAAGGTGGCGGGATTTCGCCGGGCTAGCCGGATGGTATCGGCGCCACACAATGAGCGAGGGAAGATCTAGGCAGTGATCGGCGTGGAGATGGCTCAGCACCACGTGCAGATCGGAAGGATCCGCCAGTTCTTGCAGTTTGGCAAGCACACCGGGGCCGATGTCCATCAGGACACCCGGAGCGTTATCTACCTGCACCAGATAGCCCGAAGGAGGGTTGGCTGGCGAAGCGGTGCTACCACTGCAGCCAAGAATGGTCAGCTTCATAACTTAACTTTCTCATGAGTGAGCCAAAATCGCGATATTTTTGCCAGGAAGTTTCTTGGCGAGGCTACACCCTGGGATGTGATGCCACTGTGGTGATACTTGGCCCGAGGAAGCGTTGCGATAGTTGCGCGAAAAGGTGCGGGTCGCCGGTGGATTCAAAACTGCGCGTAGGCTGCGGATGCTGCTCGGGATCGGCTAACAGGTCTTTCTCGCTGAGCACTCGCAAGACATCTTTGGCGGTTTCTTCGGCACTGGATACTAGTGTCACGTTCTCCCCCATCGCCAGTTGGATAACGCCTGACAGCAACGGGTAGTGCGTACATCCCAACACCAGGGTATCCACGCCTGCTGCTTGTAGTGGCTCCAAATATGCCTCCGCCACGCCCAAGATCTGCCGACCAGAAGTGATGCCTCGTTCCACAAAATCAACAAAGCGCGGACATGGTGCTGCCACACACTCGATGTTTGGGGCAGCAGCAAACATGTCTTGGTAAACACCGGAATTGATGGTGCCCAAGGTACCAATCACGCCGACTTTGCCATTGCGGGTAGTGGCCACTGCACGTCGTACTGCAGGCAGGATAACCTGTACCACCGGGACGTCGTAACGCTCGCGCGCATCACGCAGAAAGGCGGCGGTGGCGGTGTTGCAGGCGATGACCACCATCTTGCATCCCCGCTCCACCAGTTCATCAGCGATTTTGGTGGAATGCTCACGCACCCGCTGGATCGGCTGTGGCCCGTACGGTCCATTCGCAGTATCGCCGATATAGATAATGGACTCGTGGGGCAACTGGTCAACAATTGATCGCGCAACAGTCAAACCGCCCACACCGGAGTCAAAAATACCAATGGGGGCGGATGCATCAGGGGTTTTAGTCATAACAGATTCAATAGTAATCAGTTAGATCGAACCGCGTTGCAAACGCTTCTTCTCCCGCTTTTGCACCAACGCTAGGGGGTCATCGGAAGTGATAGTTGCACCAGCAACGATGCCACCAATCCCACCGAACAGGTGGCCCTGCCAGCTCACCCCGGCATCACTGGGAAGTACTCCCCAAATCAGACCGCCATACAGACTGGCCAGTACCACTCCGAGCAGGACCTGCCCCAGGCTGCGATTAAACATGCCTCGGACAATCAAGTACGCAAGCCAACCGTAGATCAGCCCCGAAGCACCAACGTGGTTAGTACCAATCCCGCCAAACAGCCACGTGCCAATCCCGCCGATTATTGCAACGATGAGCGAAACTTCCCACAGCACTTTATGCCCCGACCAAGCGATCAGGAACACAAAAATCGCTGCGGGCAGCGTATTGGCTATCAGATGCGGAAACCCGACATGCAAGAACGGTGAGGTGAATATGTATGGCAGCGAACTGACGTCCAAGGGATGAACGCCGAAGTGCGTTAGGTTTTTCCCCGTCAACAGGTTGATGATGTGCACGACCCAAATGATCGCAACAAAGGTACCGGCTGAGGCTGCCCCACGGCGAGCCGCCTGGCTCCCCTTCGACACCAGTGACACTCCGCCTGAAGACGGCACCTGCGGCACATAGTTTGGGTTCGGGAACTGGTACGACACGTTAGTCACGTCCTCAAGGAATGTGCTCTGACAAAGAATTAATCCATGTGTTGCGTTATTTTACTGGCAATCGCGAAGCTGCGCGTAGCTTGCCAAGCCATAGCCACTGCTAGCATGCACCACCGCATCCACAATCGCAGCGCAGACGACATCAGCAGCAGCAGTAGACAGCGCAATCATCTCTTCGATCCCAACGCCGATGCCGTTCCCGGTTGCGAGGGCGAAAAGGGTATCGCCGTCGAGAGGCGAGTGTGCGGGACGGATCGCTCTGGCCAGGCCGTCGTGCCCCGTCATGGCGAGCCGTTTAGCTTGAGCCTTGGTCACCGGCGCATCGGTAGCAATGACCCCGATGGTGGTATTCAACTTGGTCAGCAAACCCTTTTGCTCGGCGAAACGGCCCGGGTCCACCGCTGGTACGGCAGAGTCTCCCCAAAACCTGCCGGTTTCCTTATCTATCACCGCACCTACCGGATTGGCCACCACACCTGCAGCAACCGTATAGCCGCCGACCTTTTGCGAGGATTGACCGAATCCACCCCGCAGCACTCCAGCGGTTGCGCCGCATCCAGCCCCTACCGAACCTGATTCGGTCTGTGGCTCCCCAAATGCCGCTTGGACCGCAGCATAGCCGTCCGCGGCGGTCGGCCGATGTGAGGCATCGCCTACGAGGAGGTCAAAAATGACGGCACCGGGGACAATCGGCACCCGCGGACCCGGAATCTCCTCACCGAGCACTGGGAAGCCGATCTCTCTTTCTTCCAGCGCCCGCATGACACCATCAGCGCTGGCCAAACCGAAAGCAGAACCACCGGAAAGCACCACAGCGTGAACTTGCTGAACCGTATTGTGTGGCTCGAGCAAATCAGTTTCCCGGGTACCCGGGCCGCCACCACGCACATCGACGGCAGCCACAGCGCCCCCAGGAACGACAACCACGCTCACACCGGTATCGCCCAGACTGCGGTGCCCGAGCAGCACACCGGGGACGTCGATAAGCACTGTGCTAGCCCATCATCGCTTCGAGCAAGGACTCTTGGTTGAAAGCGAGCCACTGGACAAGCATGTCACGGTCCTGTTCTTCTTGTTCGCTGCCTTTGAGCTCGCCTGATGCCAGGTAGAGGCGAATGTCGTTGAGCCCTGCGACCCAGGCGTGGGCCTCTTCTTCCGTTGCCACCACCGCCACATTGCCGTCAGGGCCCAGTGCATTCGTGATCACGGCCAGGTTCTCCAGCTTGGCTCGGCAAATGTCGTTTTCATGCAGGGAGCGCAAGAGTGAATTGTCGCCCTCGTATTCCTCGTCCCCTGCCATCTCAAAGTCCGGCAGCAACCGCGCGAGCGCAGGGTCAGTTGGCGGCTCCTTATGCCCGGAGGCCATGCCGGTGAGCTCAGCGAGCTCGTCTTTCGGCGCAGACTGCGCGCGGTGAATAAGCGCCTCGGCCACGGCAGATGCCATGTCCCCTAAGACTTCACGCTCCATCGGCTCGAAAGTTACAGTGAACCTCGCGCCCCGCATGATGGACTTCCTCTTTTTCCAGGCTTCCATTGTCTATCCCGCCTGCTGCATCGTGGCCCACAGCCCCGCTTTGTGCAGCTTCTTCACGTCAGCTTCCACCTTGTCACGCTCACCAGAGCTCACCACCGCCTTGCCCTCGGTGTGCACCTGCATCATCAACTCGGTGGCTTTCTTGCGACTCATTCCCAAAACGGTCTGGAAAACATACGTCACATAACTCATCAGGTTGACTGGATCATCCCACACGATACACATCCACGGCAGGTTTTCACTGGTCATCACGTCAACATCGACGACTTCCTCCAGCTCCGGAGAAGCCATCGGCGCCGAGGGGGTGCTCATTGATCGGAAGCGCTCACTCATGCTTTCCCAGCTTAGTAGCCAGCCGCCCACAGCCGCACGCTAGCCCACGCCGACCTATGCCGAGACCCGCCCCAGCAGAAAACCCCCACCGTGCTGGCAAGCAGTGCATTAAGCTGGCAATGTGACCTCTTTAACCGAACTCACCGGTGTTACCGGATCCGCGTCCTCACTGCCAAGCGATCGTTCTACCTCGCTGCTGACAGATAAGTACGAACTGACGATGCTGCAGGCTGCGCTTGCCGACGGCACCGCGCACCGGCAGTGTGCTTTCGAGGTTTTCGCACGCAGGCTCCCCAATGAGCGGCGTTACGGGGTCGTGGCCGGCACCTCCCGTGTCCTGAATGCAATCAAGGACTACGTATTCACTGAAGAACAACTCGCTGGCTTGGATTTCCTCAACGAACAGACGCTGGCTTACCTCCGCGACTTCAAGTTCAGCGGGCATATCGACGGCTACCGGGAAGGCGAGCTCTACTTCCCGAACTCGCCGCTCCTCACGGTCCGGGGCACCTTCGCCGAATGCGTGATCCTGGAAACGGTCATCCTTTCCATCATGAACTCCGATTCCGCCATCGCCTCCGCGGCCGCCCGCATGGTCACCGCCGCAGATGGCCGCCCAATCATCGAGATGGGCTCTCGCCGCACTCACGAGTATGCGGCTGTCACTGCCTCTCGCGCGGCCTATCTCGCGGGGTTCGAAGCCACCTCCAATCTCGAGGCAGGGCATCGTTACGGCATACCGGTATCGGGCACCGCCGCCCACTCCTGGACCCTGGTGCACGTGAATGAGGACGGCACCCCGAACGAAGAAGCGGCTTTCCGCTCCCAGGTTGAGGCGCAAGGGCCGGGTACGACGCTGCTCGTTGACACCTTTGATATTGAAAAGGGCGTAGAAACGGCGATTCGGGTTGCGGGTCCAGAGCTGGGCGGAGTTCGTATTGACTCCGGTGATCTCGGCATACTCACCCGTCGTGTCCGCCAACAGCTCGATGGTCTCGGGGCCCACAACACTAAGATCGTAGTGTCCTCTGACCTGGACGAATTCACTATCGCGGGCCTACGCGGCGACCCAGTCGACGTGTACGGCGTTGGTACCTCGGTGGTGACGGGATCGGGAGCGCCCACCGCTTCGATGGTGTACAAAGTCGTCGAAGTAGACGGTCACCCGGTGGCCAAGCGTTCCTCTTCGAAGAAGTCTGTGGGAGGTGCGAAGCGTGGCTGGCGCGCATGCCGTAATACGGGCACCGCGGTCGAGGAATTGGTCACGCCATTCGGCGCGGAGGCCCCCACCGTAGGTTCCCTTGAGGTCCGCGACCTGACGGTGCCGTTGCTTCGCGACGGCAAACCGGTGGCAGATCTCCCGACGCTTGTTGAGTCGCGCGATTACTTAGCCTCTCAGCTAGTGTCGTTGCCATGGGAAGGTCTTGCGCTCTCCCGCGATGAGCCTGCGCTCAACACTCGCTTCATCGGTTTCTAGTTTTTCCACGTGCATGTGAGTTTTCAGCCACCGCCGGGAACATCACCGCGCCCTAGCGCATTTCACTGCTAGGTGAGGTGTTTTTCACCGGTTTACAGCACGACTCTCAGCACGTGGAACGGAGGTGACACAATGACAAATGATATCGACCTAGCAGCGGACTTTGCTGATGATCCGCCAGAGGTGGAATCTCCAATTCTGCCTCCCCTGACGGAACTCTATGGCGATGAAGCGCTGCCTGCGGACTTGGACTTCGACGCGATGATCGCCACTGCTGTCGATCCTGCTACCCCGCCGCCGGCTGGTGACCTCATCCCCGAATCGGAGCCTTATGCTTCGGATGAGGTGGCTGCCACGTCCGCTCTGGATGAGGAGCTGCTGCCCCCTGAGCTGGATGATGACCTCGGTTTTGCAGACACTCACGAGGGGCTTCAGGAGGATGACTTCCACCTGGATGATTCGCAGGAGGATGCTACAGATTCCGACTTCGATTTTGACCCGGGGGTGTAGACCGTGAGCGATATTTCCCTCGACGGGTTCGAAACCGGGGTCAGCCAACAGCACGCTACGGAAGCAACACTGCTCGCTCGCGCCAAGTCCGGCGACGAGCGAGCTTTTGCTGCGTTGGCGCAGTCGGCTTCCAGTCGAATGTGGTCCGTGTGCCTCTCCATCACAGGCAATAAGCACGACGCGGAAGATGCCATGCAAAACGCCCTGACGGCAGCCTGGCAGAACTTGGATCGCTTTGACGGCGGCGCGAAGTTCTCCACGTGGGCATACCGGATCGCATCCAATGCAGCTCTCCAGATAGTCCGTAAGCGCCGCGAGCTACCTGATGACGAGGCCGGCTACAACGAAGTAGCACCAGGATCGAATATAGACACCCAAGTCACGGCGGGAATTGTGGTTCGTGAAGCCCTCGCAACACTTCCCGAGGAATTCCGAGAGGCGATCGTCCTACGCGAATACGCTGGCCTGAGCTACCAAGACATCGCCGAGCAGCAGGGCATCCCAATCCAGACGGTAAAGAGCCGCATCAACCGCGCGCGCACGAAGCTTCTCGACGCCCTACGCGCCGCAGGGGTCGACTCTTAACTTTTTGGCGGCAACGGCAAGAAACAGCCAGCCGCAGCCTGGGTGGTAAACACGCCGTGGCTGCGACCGGCTAGGTTCCGCTCATGGGCTACTGCAGGAAACCCCAGTACTTCAGGTATTCCGTCTCCTTGCCCTTGTAGTTAGTACCGGTGTGGGATGCAACTAGGATTTTCTGATCTGGGTACCAGGCAGCCCACTCCGGGGAGGTATCGCTGTCAGAAGTCAGGCCGGTCACAACTTCCGGCTTGTTTCCGCTCGCATCTTGGAGCTTCTGCGGTGGCATTTTGCTCGACTTCTGTACTGCGTCCCAGCCTTTTTGGGCTTCATCGCCGACGAGTACATACTTCACACCCGAGTATGCAGATTCGTTCTGCTTATCACCCAGAGCGCTCGTTTCCACCAGGCACGCATATCCCGTGGCAGGAGAGTCTGCAAACCAACCGACGCTGGAGCCAATGTCGCGCGGATCGTTGCACGAGCGGATCTTGTCCACAAAGGCAGCTGGGAGCACATCCTTCGTGCTCGACTCACGGTTTACAATGTGCCGTTCGTTCTTGCTCGGGTCTGCCAAAGCATCATTCGTCTTGGACGACGATCCGGAGCCGGAAGACTTAGAGGTTGTAGTGGACTTCTGAGTGCTTGGCGAGGCCGCCTGCGTCTCGGTCGAAGCTGGGCTCGGATCTTCAGAACCACCATTTGTCAAGGCCCAGATGCCACCGCCAACAAGAGCTAGGGCCAAGACACCACCACCGATCAACAGCGGAGCCTTGGACTTACTGCCGGAAGCCCCACCAGCGGTGGTGCTATAAGCCGAAGACGGGACGTTGTTGTTCCCGGAACCGCCAGCTGAAGGTGACTGGCTGAAGGCGTTGGCAGCAGGCTGCCCAGCGTTATCAGCTCCACCGCCATAAGGGTTAGCACCATAGGGATTACCTGTGGGTGCCGCTGCACCTTGAGGGGAAGCCGGCGCAGAGTTCGGGGCAGCATTGCCATAGGGGTTCGCCCCTCCTGCTAGCGCGCCGGCTCCAGCAGCCCCGGCAGCTGGAGCTATCGGAGTCTTTGCAGTGGCAGCACTACCCTCGGTGAAACCATTGAGCGTGGCGCGCAACGCACCGCGGGACACCACGGTCTTCGGGTCATCAAGAGTCATGACCGTCCCGATCTCGCCCAGTCGATTCTGTACGTAAGGAATACGAGAAGAACCACCGGTCATGTAGATCGGAGTTGTTGCCTGATCCACGCCTGCCTGCTCGAGAGCTGCGCGAGTCAGTTCGACACCACGTCCGACGGAGTCCTGGATAATCCCGTTGAACTCATCGCGGGTGATCAGTATGTCGCGCTCGCCCTGCGGCGTAGAAACAGTGATGGTGGCAGAAGAAGTATCAGACAGAATCTCCTTCGCCTCTCGGATCGCTTCTTCCAGCGAGTGCATAACGGAGACTGGGGCGGTGCGCACATAGTCTGCGAAATCCGGGTCATCGTGTTCCAGCTGTGTAATCACCCAGCGGAACATCAAGTTGTCTACAGTGCGACCGCCTAAGGAGTTATCGCCCTTTGCCGAGACGACTCGGAAGTTGCCGTCGTTAAGCGCCTCAAGAACTGCGATGTCAAGAGTTCCGCCACCGAAGTCGAAGACGGCAACGTGGCTCCCCGGCTTCACCTGCTGCTGCGCCGCGTAGTGCACAGCAGCTGCGCGTGGCTCGGAAATAGTGCGGATGATCTCGGCGCGGACCCCAGCCTGCTGAGCTGCATTCTTAAGCTGGTCTACTGAGTGCACCGACCAGGCCTCAGGGTGGGTCAGGGTCACCGTCTCCGGATCTTGACCTGCGTGCTGGGAACGCGCCCGATCTAGAGCAGTGGCAATCACTGCGGCGATTAGTTTGAGGGTGTCCTCGTCATGTCCACCCAGCTGGACATGATCGTGATCGATGTAGCGCTTGGGAGATAACAGCAGCTTGGATGCGTCACGACGCCCACGCAGCAAGGCAGTATCACCGGCGAGTACAGCGCCATCTTCTAAGTACACTGCGGAAGGCATCAGATTGGATCGGTGTGTCAGTGCAACCGTCTCTACTGAGCCACTCATCGGCGCAGTGTGGGCAGCCGAGGTGTTGCTGGTGCCAAAGTCAAGCGCGAAATGCCAGGCAGTACTCATTTGTCGCAGTCTCCATGGGTTGATGATTAATAATTTTCGGTGCAAAATATTGGCTTAACGAACCGATACTAAACTATTTTTCAATTTGTAGCAGTGTAACCGGTCACATTTAGGCCACTTATGCCAGTGCTTTAAGGGCCGCCTGATACGCCACCACCAGGCGTTCTCGCGCTTCATCCTCAGCTGCAGAGAGCAGGCCCATTGCCATGTTTTGCATTTCGCTGAGGCGTTGTTGCAGGGTGGCGCGGACCTGCTCCGGAGCGGTATCGGACGGCAATCCAACGACTTCGGCAGCTGTGCGGGCGGAAATCGCCGCACGTAGTGGCGCCAAGAGTGCCGAATCTGGGGTCGAGGAGTAGGTGTTGCGATAGCTGCGGTAGAGCATCACAAAGTGCATACCCGGCTGTGCGAGGGTCACTGACTGCACCCACCGGACATGATCCTTTCCAATATTGCTTCCGGCGAGGTCATCCAAGGCATCAAGCATCCGCACGGCGCGCTGCAGCACAGCAAAGTAACTGATCTCTCCGGTGAGCATTTGGGTGAGGCGACTAATGCCGGAGCGGTCCACCATCCAGTTCATCAGCCCGACTGCCCCCTCACGCGCGGCTACGTCACGGCCAGCGATGATGCCATACTCCCCGACCGTATCCAGCAGGCTGTCACGCATCTGCGCGGTGAATCCCGGCACGACTCGAGCGGGATCCGGCAGCTCGATGACGTCGAGAAGCTGCTCGCGGTCAAGAGGGGAAAGCTGCGCTAGGGTGCGCGCAACATCGCCGGTGATCCTGCCGACAAGTGCAGACTCGGCCATAAAACCGGAGAGCGGCAGCACCTCGGAGACGGAATTGCCGAGTTGCTGCGCGATCGACTTGGCATGTTCCTGGGCGTACTCCAGCGGATCCCGATGCCCGAAGGCACCTGCGCCGAAGCTGTCGGCCCGAGAGAGCACGCCTATCGACGTCAACGGTGTCATCCCCAGCTGAGAGATAAAGAGCTTTTCGTCTTCGCGCGGAGCAGAATCTGACAGGAACACCAGGGAATCTGCCCACGAGCTGGCACGGCGCGTGTCGTTTTGACCGTCGACAAGAACGCGCCGAGTGCGCGCCTCATTTTCAACGGTCAAGGTTGCGGTACCCGGGGTATCGATCAAGGAAAGACGTCGCAGTTGCGCGTTGGGCAGAAACTGCTCAACATGGTCTACCTCATCCAATGGCATCCCCAGGTCGGTGAGTGGCCCGTCTCCCAGCGGGATGCGTTGCTTCTCACCCGTGGTGGTGATCACCTCGGCACGCGCTGGTGCGCCGTCGAAGTACATACTCACTGCCATGGTGCATTCCAAAGAACCGGTAGCAGCAATAACATGCTGGGTGAGCGCGTTAACGAGGGTCGACTTCCCGGACTTCAAACGTCCCACTACTGCTACCCGCGGCGGTCGCGAAACCATTTTGCGCAGTTCTGCAGCATGCTCGGCGAGCTCCGGCCCGCCCTGCGCGAGAGCATCGGTGGCTTGTGTGAGCAAGGTGGTTAGTGCCGCGATCGCTGCATCGCGCGAGGTATCCACTTCTTGGTTTAGGTTCATGTCCACCACGGTTACTTCCCCCTCGCTTCGGTCAATAGCGCTCGTTTATGTGCCTCGAGTTCGGCCATGGTCGCCTGGACAATGTCCCGATTTTTCTGCAACCTGGCTACCCGATTCTTCCGCTCAGATTCAGATTCTTGGGCGATCTTGCGGGCGTCTTCAATCTTCTGTTGGATCTCCCGCTGCCGCGTGCGCAGATTAGAGCGGTGCCGCAATAGGATTTCGGTGCGCGCATTAGTAATGACCTGATCAATCAAGCGCATTGCCGTGGAGCGCGAGTTTCCTTGCATTTCACGCAGCCATGAGAGCAGATTCTGTTTGCCGTTGCGCATCGCCTTATAAGCAAGGTTGACCCCGATCCAGATGCCTCCGGCGAGCGGAGCAACCGGAATCACCATTGCCAGGGCGCCGGCTCCCATCATGCCCATGGACAGCACCGCCGGATCCACTAGATCCTTCGTCTTCTTATCTACGTCACGCTTGACAATATCCGCAGGAACCAGGGACGCTAGGATGCTGCCCATCACCTCACGAATTGTGTTTTCATCGTCAAACAAGCCACGGCAGCTGCGCTCGACTTCAACAAGAATCGCTTGCACGCTGTCTTCCAGAATCTTTTTGAATTCGACCTCGATTTGGCTGGTAAAGACCTGCGGCTTGCTGCGCAGCACCCGCATGCCATCGGCATTAATCCGATCGGTCCAGGTGATGCGCAATTGCTCGAGGCTATGATCCAGGTTGCCCGAAATCTCATTACGGGCCAAAGAGATATCTCGCTGGAACAGCTGCTCCCATTCACTGGTTTCCTCACGAAACTGTTCCAGGTTGGCGCGCTCCTGCTCGAGCTTGGCGACGGCGTCAGAGGCCCCCGTATGAAGCTCGATATCCTGTTCCACACCCTTCTTAATATCCGCCATGCACACCTTCATGGAGTCGATCGCAGTGCGCATTCCGAGGCCAGAGGCAGCGGAGAGCTCCCAGCGAATCTGCTTGCGCAAGGCGGCCATGCCGCTACGGTCGTCGATAATCGCGCGTCGCTCAGGGTCCGTCGCCGCCATCGCGTCGAGAGCACGCAGGCTGGAGACGCCGATAACAGGTATTTCAATACCCAAGTGCTGAGTGATGAGGCGACGATTGTCCTCCACGATGGCGCGCCAGCGGCGAATATTCTTATCCGTTTTGGTCACCGCGACGATGACAGAGCCAACCGTCTCCCGTGCTTGCCGCAAAATGTCCATTTCGGGAGCGGTGATCGGTGTGGATGCATCGCAAACCATCAGTAGCACGCCGGCCTGGCGCGCCTCCGCAAGCGCCGCAGCAATAGCATGTTCATCAAGGCCGCCGACGCCGGGAGTATCAATGACTGTGAGCGCCCCTAGTCCCTCAAAACCCAATTTGATTTCAGCTGCACTCGGCAAGAGCAAGGCGGCATCCTCATCCCCTGCCGCCTGGTCGATTTCTTGTACAGCCTGGTGCGTGACCCACTTCGGGAGCTCAGCATGCGGGATAGGATCCTTATGATCCCCACGTACTAAGAAGAACTCCGGAGCGCCGTCCATGTGTGGGTCAGTGAGCACTCGGATGGGCGCCGAGGTACACATGAGGACGTCAACCGGCAAGAGATCCCGGTACCCCACCAACGCGTTGACCAGTGAGGACTTTCCGCGTTTAATCTCGCCAACCACGACGACGGTTCCCGCACGAAAGTTCGCATCCATGAGTGCGAGCGCGTGTTCCGCGGACCCGGCGCGTCCATACTTACGAGCAATTTCAGCCGCTCGAGTCACGGATTCCCGCGGGCCTCGCTTGGGTGGATTACCGATTGGAGCAGTCACAATATTTCACTTTCATTGGGTCTCAAGCCGGACGACCAGGGACGCTACCCCCGATTGGAACATTCTTCTATTGTGCCCAAAACCATTATCGACCGCATGTTTTATTGAAAATATTTCTTCTTATTCGGAGTTCTTTCTACCCCCGGGGAACATAACGGGTCGATGCCGCATTCCATAAACGACAGGACAACAGCGAAGTCCTGAACGATACTAGGCACTACCAACCTATGACGAAAGTCACGAGACCGAAAGGGTTCCCCAATGTCTGACTACAACAAGAATGCAGCTGAGCAGAACTCCGCAGGCACCAAGCCAGGCGCGTTCGAGACCATCGATGCCCAGGGAAACAAAGTACAAGGCCAGGTAATCGGAGCACAGGACTCCGATCTTGACGGCAAGCTCGACTCCTACCAGGTCGACATCGACGGCGATGGCAAGGCCGACGGAACCGTCACCGATGCCAACGAAGATGGCAAGGCCGACAAGATGGAAATGGACCTGGATAAGGACAGCATCACCGACACAGTCCTCGTGGACTCCGACAAGGACGGCACCATGGATCGGGTGTCCCTCGATCAGAACAACGACGGTTTGATTGAAACCCACATCGTGGACACGGATGACAACGGCCGAGTCAACAAGGTTGAACTGGATACAGACGGCGACGGAGTTGTTGACACCAAGGCACGTGACTCCAACGAGGACGGCCGCATCGACTCCATGCACTACGACACCGACGGCGACGGCAAGATGGACGTTGACCAGTACGATTCTGACGGCGATGGCCGCGTCAACAGCACCTCCGGAGACGGCGAGCTTTCCGCCGCACAGCAGGCGGTTGGACAGGGCGCTTTCTCCCAGGGAATCCCAACCAATGGCGCGAAGGGCGCTGCAGATGCAGCTGGTGATTCCGCTGCTGCTGGTGCCGCTGGAGCTGCCGGTGGCGCCGCCGCAGGTGCCGCAGCAGCCCCACAGGCTGAAGCCACTACCCCAGCCCCAGAATCTTCCGCATCGCCAGAGGCTCCAACTCCAGAGGCGCCAGCCCCTGAGGCAGCTGCTCCGGAAGCGCCGGCAGAAACTGCAGCCCCAACTGCTGCTGGAGACCGCACTCTCGAAGACTCCGACCGAGATGGCGTTGATGACGTCGTACGCATCGACACAGATGGCGATGGCAACGTGGACGTACGCGCCTACGACCGGGACGGCGACGGCGACATCGACTCTGTGCACTACAGCGAAGAAGGCAGCGGAGGAAGCGACTCTTTCGTGTTTGATTCCAACAACGACGGTGTGGCCGATCACCAGCGCAACATGGAAGATGTCACCGATAGCCAGTCCGCATTGGGTGACCTCATGGGACAAGGCCTGAACGATGTCGCTGCCGGTGGTGCCGCCACTGCCGCAGCACCTTCCGAGGCACCAGCGACCGAAGCACCAGCACCAGCTTCCGAGGCACCAGCTTCGGAGGCACCAGCGGCTGCAGCTGCGCCGACCAACGCACCCGCCAGCGCTCAGAGCGCGCCAAGCACCGGAAACGGCACCGAAGTTGACCTGGACGGCGACGGCTACTCCGATGGCTTCGCGCAGGATACCAACAACGACGGCCGAGCTGACATCCTGGAATACGATTCCAACGATGACAACATCACCGACACCGTGATTGTCGATGGCAACTACGACGGCCGCATCGACGAGGAGCACCGCGACACCGACGGCGACGGCCAGACCGATGAGGCACTCATCGACACCGACTTCGACGGTTACGCCGATATCAAGGGCATCAACACCGACGATGATCTGATGTACGACTCCTACGAGGAAGTCACCTCCGATCTGGCCCCTACCATCGACGTCGATATGCCACAGGGCGACACTGACAGCGGCGACTTCGCTTAAGGTTTAGCCAACCCGCTAGGTTGCACAGCCCCGACTTCCCACCAGGAGGATCGGGGCTTTGCCATGCCGCATACCCGCCAACTGACACCGACTACACTGACTGATAGCCCAGTCGCTCTACCTCGCCCGAAAGTTGCAATGCCAGATACCTCCAGCCCCGGCAGCTCAAGCAGCCCTAGCACCTCTGACCTGCTTAACGCTGCAGTTACAGCGCTCGGCGGGACCCGGCGCGAAGGACAAGAACGCATGGCCGCGGCGGTGACCCAGGCGATGGAAACCGAAAGGCACCTCGCAGTCCAGGCTGGCACCGGAACGGGCAAGTCTCTTGCCTACCTGGTTCCTGCTATCCGACATGCGCAGGAAACCGGTACTACGGTCATCGTCTCTACTGCGACGATCGCGCTGCAGCGGCAGCTCGTGGATCGAGATTTGCCCCGGCTTGCTGATGCCCTCGAACCATTGTTAGAGCGTCGCCCTACCTTCGCCATCATGAAAGGGCGCCAAAATTATCTGTGCATGAACAAGGTTTCCCAATCACAACTGGATGGCGGCGAGTCGCTCATTCCAGAAGAAGAGCTTTCATGGCTGGGGAAACACGTTGCCCGCCTGCATGAATGGGCTAATGAGACCGAGTCCGGAGATCGAGACACCTTGGAACCTGGTGTGCCGGACTTGGCATGGCGCCAAATGAGTGTGAGTTCCCGGGAGTGCCTTGGTGCCACCCGCTGTCCCCACGGCGAAGAGTGCTTTGCTGAGCTGGCCCGCAGAGCCACCAAAGATGTGGACATCATCGTTACCAATCACGCATTACTCGCCATTGATGCGCTTGCCGATATCAACATCCTGCCCGAACACGAAGTGATCATCGTCGATGAAGCGCATGAACTGGACGGCCGCATCACTGCCGTGGCCACAAATGAAATCTCAGTCACCTCTCTGAATATGGCGGCGAAACGTGCCGGAAAGTTGGGTGCTGAGGGCCGTGAGGACAAAGTCACTGACCTAGCCCGTGAACTAGATGACGCGTTCATGAGCGCCCCTGATGGCCGATGGAAAGCTATGCCCGAAGTCGCCCAGAATATTCTCATCGCCGTGAAAGACGCGCTGTGGAGTTTGCGGGAAACCATTCAACGCGCCCCCGATGGCGAAGCTGCCAATCAACCGGAGAGATTTGCAGAGCGCCAATCCCTGAGCAATCACCTCACTGATCTTCACGATGCCATCGTGCGTATTTTGGAGGTTTTCGCCCAGTCGGATGCTTCAAAACACGCGGATGTCGTATGGCTTAACAAGGACGAGCGTCGTGGCAATATTCTGCGCGTGGCCCCGCTGTCAGTTGCTGGTCTGCTGCATTCCCGCTTGTTTGAAGGCCAAACCGTGATTCTGGCCTCAGCCACGTTGACCATCGGCGGCAACTTCAATGCCATGGCCGCCAGTTGGGGACTTCCCAAAGGCAGCTGGGATAGCCTCGATGCTGGTACTCCCTTTGACCCGGCTAAATCAGGCATCCTGTACACCGCCCGCCAGTTGCCCGACCCAGGCCGCGATGGTGTCCCGCAAGAGACTCTTGATGAAATCTTCGAGCTCATCATGGCTGCCGGTGGGCGCACACTGGGGTTGTTCTCCTCCCGTCGTGCGGCCGAGCAAGTCACCGAGGCGATGCGGCTGCGCCTGCCCTTTGATATCTATTGTCAAGGGGAAGACTCTACGGGTGCACTAGTGGACAAGTTCGCGGCTGATGAGAACTCGTGTCTCTTCGGCACGCTGTCATTGTGGCAAGGTGTGGATGTTCCCGGCTCGGCTTGTTCGCTAGTGCTGATAGATCGCATCCCCTTCCCGCGTCCAGACGACCCGCTGCTCCAAGCACGAAAGGAAGCGGCTGATGCCGAGGGCAGGAATGGCTTCATGGAAGTCGCCGCTACCCATGCCGCCTTGCTGATGGCCCAGGGGGCGGGGCGTTTGCTCCGGCATGTCACTGACCGTGGTGTCGTCGCAGTTTTGGACAATCGTCTGGTGACCAAACGCTACGGTTCATTTCTTCGCCGCTCAATGCCCGTGTTTTGGGAGACAACCAATCCACAGACCGCCAAGGATGCCCTGAAACGATTGGTAGCCCAATGAGTGTGTACGAAGCAGTCTTTGGCGGCGATCTGCCGGACACCACCGCCATCATCAGTGGCGATGAACAGCTCAGCTACCCCCAACTGGCTGAGAACATTGAGGATGCCGCAGCGAACCTCTTT
Source organism: Corynebacterium sp. H128 (assembly GCF_037482625.1). NCBI lineage: Bacteria > Bacillati > Actinomycetota > Actinomycetes > Mycobacteriales > Corynebacteriaceae > Corynebacterium > Corynebacterium sp. H128. Next base: position 111,387 of record NZ_JBBHKW010000008.1, read on the forward strand.
CATCACGGCGTACGACCTAATGATGTCATCGGGATCCAGCTTGCCAATGGTGCAGATTTCGCGGTGCTCTTCCACGCGGTGCTTCGCCTCGGCGCGGTGGTAGCCCCGCTCGGCACCCACCTGCCCACTTCCGATCGAGACAGCCAGCTGCGCGCGGTGAATGCAAAATTACTGCTGGGACTGTCGGAAGCTCGCAAGCTTCGTAGACCCCGGGGCGCTCACACCGCCCCTACGACGAGGATCGACCCCGAACAACTCGCTTGTCTCCCCTTTTCCTCCGGAACCACCGGCACGCCAAAAGCTGTCATGCTGCCGCACCGCGCCCTAGCCGCCAATGTGGAGCAATTCCGCCAAGTGCTGCCGCTTCGCCCCGGCCAAACCTGCTTGTCAGTGCTGCCATTCAGCCACATTTATGGGCTCACCGCTCTGCTCAACGTCCCACTTGCTTTGCGAGCCCGCGTTGTCGCACAAGATTTTCAGCGCGAATCCTTCATCAAGGCACACGAAACACATCAGGTAGACCTCACCTTCATTGCCCCGCCTTTGGCCACACTGTTGGCAAATGACCCACTCGTACCCCGCACTGACTTTTCCACCCTAAAGACTGTCATCTCGGGGGCAGCCCCACTCAACCCGGAGACCGCTCGGGCCGCAGCTGAGCGCGTTGACGCGCGGATTATGCAGGGTTTCGGGCTCACCGAGGCCGCTCCTGTTACTCATTTGGCGTCACAACCCGGACTCCCGATCTCTTCCATCGGACATCCATTACCCGGGACGTCGATTAGCGTGCGCCATCCGGACACCCATGAGCCGGCTGCAGAGGGGGAAATGTGGGTACGCGGCCCGCAGGTGATGGCCGGCTATCTGGGCGATCCCGAGGCGACCACACGCACGCTTGTCGACGGCTGGTTGCGGACCGGCGATCTAGTGCGACGCAATCCAGACGGATCCTTTGAGGTCGTGGACCGGATCAAGGACATCATCAAGTACCACGGCTTCCAGGTGTCGCCGGTGAAACTAGAGCGAGTGATCCTAGACCTACCCGACGTGCATGATTGCGCGGTGACGAGGGGCTATGACCCGCGTGGCGAAGAACAACCAGAAGCTTTCGTAGTGGTGGAACCCGGTTCCCCACTGTCTGCTGCGGAAATCAAGAACTGGGTGGCAGCCCACGTTGCTCCTTATGAGCGGGTCCGCGCCGTACACCTAGTAGCGCGGATACCCCGCAGCGCCGCTGGAAAAATTCTCCGCAGGCAGCTGGGCTAGTTCCCGCTCCAGTTCTTGATACTTGGTCACCATGAGGACCGACAAGTACGGATAGGTGATTACCGCAGCTAAGCCGGAAGAAAATGATTCTGCCAAATGGATGAGGCCGACCAGCAGAAAGGTAACGAAACTGTCACCGAAACGCTGCGTGGTCAGGTGCCAGGACCGGGCGAAAGCCCGCGAGATTGACATCTGGGTTGCGGCCGCGGTGACAAAGAAGGTCAAATAACTCGCCACTGGAATCCATAACAGCGAAGCGATGACCGCCACGACGATTCCAACAACATAAAGCTCCCCTGTGCCCCCATCTGCTGTGAATCCGGGCAGCAGCAGCATCGCAAGCAATGCGAGTAACGGTACCCAGGCGACCAGCTTGGACAGCAGATAGGCCATCATGATGCGGCCGGTGCCCCGCAGAGTTAGATAGTGCCCCAAAGTCGGCTGCTTCCCCGCCAACAGATCGCTTGCACGGCGATGCTGAATCGCAACGACCCACAATGATATGACAAACACTGCGCCGATGAGAAGCACCGCCCCTGTTGCCATGATCCTATCCAGCTGGCTTTGTGCCACCCGCAGGACTTCTTCAAAAAAGAAGCCCGTCAGGATGAACGATGCGAAAAGCAGCACGATTGCAACGGCTCCGCCGGCCAGGCTGAGCAACATCCCGCCGAAATTGTTGATGCATAGATTCAGGGCCAGCTCGAATGCACCTTTCCGCGCCGGTGGCCCGTGGTGGTATTGCGTGGCTGCGTGCGGTGGCGGTGGCAAATGTCCATGCGGGTTCGTCATGGGCCCAGTCCTACTTTTCTTCTCGACTCCATTGCGGCTATGGAATGCTCCACAGCCACAATTTGTTTCCGAGCTTTATTGTTACACGCGTTCTTGAACTGGGCGGCCTGTTGCTTTGAGGTAGGCATGAGCTGTTGCGATGACAATCACAGGACTAGCGACCAAGGTTCCGATCAAAAGCGCTAATACACCCAACATTGCGATGAGACCCGCCAACAGCAAGAACAGCAGCGCCTGCCCGAGGTTGTTCTTCACTACAGTGAAGGACTCAGCGAAGGCATCGAAAATACCGACCCCCGGCACTGCAGCGGCATAGCCAGCAAACATAAACAAGAAAGCCACAATGACGCCCACGATGACCAGGTAGGAACCAAGGTTGACCGCAATGTTTACCAGGAAGGCAACCAGGAAGATCTTTGGCACAGCGTCGAAGGTGAAGAAGTCCCGCAAGGAAATCCGCTCACCGCTGGCCACTCGCACCGCGTTTCGAGTATTAATGGCTTGGAGTATCAGCATCACAATGGTGAAGATGACGGTAGCCAGAATAAGGATGATTATGGAGCCGAAGGGAGGCTGTGTTGCTTCGTTTGCGGAGTTTTCAATAGACCACATAATGGTTGGAACGATGCCACCCAGGAAAATCAGTCCACCGATGACACCATAGATCAACATGCCGAGTATCCACGGCCAGGGGTTTTCTTTGAATCCCCTCCAGCCCTGCTCAAGTGAATTGACCGCATCAAACTTCCCTGCCTGAGACTGCACGCCTGGGTATTGCGGATTGCCACCTTGTGGATATCCGCCACCGTATCCATAACCCGGTTGCTGGTAGCCAGCCTGCTGCGGATCGTTAGGGGAGGGATTGTGCGGATACCCTGCCTGCCCACCCTGGCCGGTATTGGGTTGTGGTGAGCCGTAAGGGTTGTTGCCGTACGGGTTTTGGCTGGCATCTCCCTCAGGATTGCCAAATGGGTTGGACATCGTGAATTAGCCTTTCCGAATAGGATCTCGTGCAGCCAACTGAAAACGGGCAGCGTTTAACCAATATAGGTTAACGTGCCCGTGATCATTCGGAAACTTAAGTTATGAAATTGTGCCATTTCCAGGATGGCGGTTTATGGCTCAACCGCCATCAGCCCAGCCCCTATCCGCGATGGCGCTTAGTTGCGACGCTGCACTGGACGCCCCACTGCCACCATATAAGCATGGGACATCGCGATGTAAGTGAAAGGAATCGTAAAGATCATGCCCACGAGAACGGTGCCACCAGCAGCGTTAATGAGGTACAGCAACACGAACAGTAACAAGGATTGCCCCACATTGTTCTTAACCACCTCATAAGAAGACTTCAGTGCGGCCCCAACAGTCATGTCCTCAAACACTGCCGCTGGCATTGCAAAGCCCAAGAAGAACGAGATAACAATGCTGCCGATGATCAGTGCAATGAGGCCGAGCATAGAGAGCAGACCGACGACTATCGATACCAAGAACAGCATGCTACAACGCCGGAAGGTGAAGAAGTCGCGGTAACTGGGGCGCTTCCCGCCCACCGCGTATACCGACTCGCGGAAAAGCACCAGCTCATACAGGACCATCGCCACCACGGAGACGCAGATCGCGATGAAGAACAAAATGAGAGCCATGAGGCTCGGCGCAGCATCCGCTGCGGAGATTTGCACGAAATAGACGAACCAGCCGACCATCACACCGGCAAAGAGCAACAAGTACACGCCCAGATAGGTCAAGGCAGACAGCAGCCATGCACCCAGATTTTCACGCATGATGTTCCATGCTTGGCCAATGGAATCCATGGCATCGAATGTCCCGTTGCCACCTGGGGCAGGAATCGAAGAATACTGCTGCTGATAGCCCTCATTCGGATCGACATACGGATTACTCATGACGCGTCAATACCTTTCTTTTACTGGTTAGATCCACTTTCAGCATAGCGGAGTCCCACAGCTCAGAATAGGGACGCGGCAACGACTGCCAAGGTGGAAATCCCCTCCGTCATACCCACAAACTTAGGGGTCCACGGCTTACCGCGGCGCTTCCCAAGCCAAGGCATGAGCCAAGCGCGCAGCGTCAACGCGCTGAACACCAATACTGCTCCCCAATGGCACAGTCCCCACCCAACCAACAGCAGCACAACCACAGTGGACACTGCGTGAAAACCCACTGACACCCAGCGGAATCGTAGATTATTTCTTTCGCGGATGAGCGACTTGACATAAAAGATCGTGCCACAGAAGTACAACGCAATAAGCGCAGTAAGTGTGAGCAGCCGTGGTGACAGCGATTCCCCGACAACGAAGCTGGCCAGGGGCACCATCGCAGTAGAAGCCAGCACCGTGCTTAGACCCGACAGTAGCGAGCGGGGGCGGCGTCGATAAGCCTCATACACAGCGATCGGCATCAAAACCCCAAACACGCCCGCCCACATCAATACCGATGGCAGCCGCCAAACGACGACCGTTGCCGCCACCGCGCATAACGCACCATAGGTGGCAAGTGCGGGAACGTACGCTGCTCTGCGTTTCCCACGAGCACGCAGCCACCAGCTCAGAGCGAAGAACGCAAAGTAGCCCGCGTACCATGCGATTGCCAATGGCAGATGAATCCAACGCGGCCCCGCGAGGAATACTCCCAGGACCACTGGCACAGTGACCATGACCCAGGCACCGTGTTGATCGGGAACCCAGCCTTTGGACTTAGGTTTCGCTTTCGAAGTCGCAGATGCCGTTGTCTTTAGAGATGACATATCAAAATCCGTTTCTATGTGCCACGACCGTGACTGAACCGGGTGCTACCTCCGTATAACCCGCATCCCGAACTAACACGGCATCCGGACGAGCTGCGAACTCAGCAAAATCAGTCTCTGAAAGTTCGCAAACTTTCAGGTCAAAGCCCTGCCTAGACCATCGGAATGCTTCCGACGCCGACATGTGTGCAGCAAGCAGCATGGAACCATGACCGACCTGTGCGGCCATTTTCCCCACGCTCATCCCAAGTCCCGCCGAGACGGCTATTGTGGGCTGCCCGGCTACCGGCTTCCGCACAGGTTCCGTAGGAAGGTCCGTGCCACCGATCTGTAGTTTCGAGATTGCCGGTGCCGTCAGGTGCACTGGGCTCGGGAGGAACGCACGGGCCTGGGCCCCATCGTGCTCCACAGTTGCTCCCACGAGGCTTTGCACCTTTTCCCATTGCGCATTTCGCGCCCGGCGGGGTATCTTGCGGATCCGAGCACCGTACCAATTGCCCAATGCCGTAGCGAACTGTGAATCCGTGCCGGCACGGGTGTCCAGGCACAGCGTCACCACAGCTCTAGCGGCTGCCTCGAGGAGCGCAGTACGACCCGGTGGGTTTAGCTTCGGAATGTTGAGCACAATTGGCATGGCTTGAATCGAATCCGGGTTTTCAGGGTCTTCACCATCTCGATCCGAGGCGATTACTGCCTGCAAACGCTGATGAGCACAGCGGAACTCGGGGGTCAGCTCATCGGTTGGCACGATCGACATCCAACTTGCTGATGCCCAACATGTACAGCACCTCATCCATGAAGGGCGAGTTCACCGAGGCGTCCGCAACATCGCGCAGCGCAGGCTTGGCGTTGAAAGCAATACCCAAGCCTGCGGCCGAAATCATGTCAATGTCGTTTGCTCCGTCGCCCACAGCGACGGTCTGGTGCATCTCTAAGCCTGAATCGGCAGCAAATTCCCGCAGGAAGTCTGCTTTAGCCTGCCTATCGACGACCTTTCCAATCACCTGCCCAGTCAGCTTGCCATCCACTATTTCTAGCGTGTTAGCGCGGACATAATCCAGCTGCAGCTCCTTAGCCAAGTCCTCCAAAACTTGGATGAAACCGCCGGAGACAACCGCGGTCTTGAAGCCAAGCTTCTGCAGGGTTTTCAAAGTTGTCCGGACTCCTGGTGTCAGTGTCAGCTCTGCTGCCACTTCCCTTACTACGCCCTCATCGAGTCCAGCCAAAGTGGCTACGCGCTCTCGCAATGACTCTTCGAAGTCAAGCTCGCCACGCATTGCGCGTTCCGTGACTGCAGCTACCTCCTCCTCGCGCCCCGCATGGGCCGCGAGCATCTCGATGACCTCACCGGTGATCAAGGTGGAGTCGCAGTCGAACATGATGAGGCCTTTTGCACGCCGTTGCACGCCGGCCCTATCAATCGCGATGTCCACCCCGATTTCGTGTGAAAGCTCGGCCAAGGCTCGCCTGAGCGGCACTCCTCCCCCGGGATTCGCATTGGGAACTGAGACATCGAGTTCAATCGCCGTTATCGGATAGTCAGTTAGTCCACGATAGGCCTCAATGTTTGCGCCGTAGTTAGCCAAGGTGCGGCCTACGCTGTGTACATGCTCCGCGGTGATTTGAGCGCCCAGCATTGTCACCACGTGTGTGGAGTGCGGCCGCGACGTTGGGACAGCTTCCAGCTCTTCCACCCGAACCTGCAGGCCGTAGATTTTGAGGGTGTTACGCAGGCCCTCTGCAACAGTGGGGATTCTCTCCGCAGCCACGCCCACGAAGGCCGCGAGAGACAGGTGGCCCCGAAAGACCGACTGCTCGATATCAACCAACTGCACGTCGTGAGCGGAAAGAACCCGAAAAACCGCGGCAGATACTCCAGATTGGTCCTCGCCGGTAATGGTAATGAGTACTGGTTGCAATCCGGGCGCGAGCGCGTTGAACGGTTCCTGTGAGTGCTGTTCAGTCATGGCTCTCATTCTTCCATGCACAGTGGAATACATTAAGGCCCTACCCCCCAAAGCCACTGGGGCTTGGGGGGTAGGGCCTTAATGAAGGATGTCGAGGAGGCTAAGCCGTATTAGTGGCGGCCGGTATGTGCCTCAAGACGCATGCGCTCGACCATATGAGGGTAATGCAGCTCGAACGCTGGGCGCTCGGAGCGGATGCGAGGCATCGAGGTGAAGTTGTGGCGTGGTGGTGGGCAAGAAGTTGCCCACTCGAGGGAGTTGCCGTAACCCCAAGGGTCGTCAACGGTGACGATCTCACCATAACGCCAAGACTTGAACACGTTCCAGATGAATGGGATAACGGACAGCCCCAAGATGAACGCAGCAACGGTGGAAATCTGGTTGAAGAGGGTGAAGCCGTCAGTATCCAGGTAGTCAGCGTAACGACGTGGCATGCCCATGTTGCCCAGCCAGTGCTGGATAAGGAAGGTGCCGTGGAAACCGAAGAAGGTGAGCCAGAAGTGCACCTTACCCAGCTTCTCGTCGAGCATACGGCCGGTCATCTTCGGGAACCAGAAGTACACACCTGCACAGGAGGCGAACACGATCGTGCCGAACAGCGTGTAGTGGAAGTGAGCCACCACGAAGTAGGTGTCCGAGATGTGGAAGTCCAGTGGTGGGGAGGCCAGCATGATGCCGGTCAGACCGCCGAAGAGGAAGGTGACCAGGAAGCCCATGGTCCAAAGCATCGGGGTTTCCCAGGAGATATGACCCTTCCACATGGTGCCAACCCAGTTGAAGAACTTCACGCCGGTTGGCACGGAGATCAGGAAGGTCATGAAAGAGAAGAATGGGAGCAACACTGCGCCGGTGACGAACATGTGGTGTGCCCACACTGCCATGGATAGTGCACCAATGGAGAGGGTTGCGAAGATCAGGCCGACGTAGCCGAACATTGGCTTACGGGAGAATACTGGCACGATTTCAGAGATGATGCCGAAGAACGGCAGCGCCAGAACGTAAACCTCTGGGTGGCCGAAGAACCAGAACAGGTGCTGCCACATGACGGAGCCACCGTTGCCTGGATCGTACAAATGTCCGCCAAGCTTGCGGTCATACAGGACGCCCAAAGCTGCAGCGGTCAGAACTGGGAAGATCAGCAGTGCAATGATCGAGGTCACGAAGATGTTCCAGGTGAAGATGGACATACGGAACATGGTCATGCCTGGAGCACGGAGGCAGAGGATCGTGGTGATCATGTTGATTGCGGAAGCAATAGTGCCTACGCCACCGGCGCCCACGCCAACGATCCACATGTCAGAACCGATGCCAGGAGAGTGAATGGCATCAGAAAGCGGCGAGTACATGGTCCAGCCGAAGTCAGCGGCACCACCTGGGGTCAGGAAGCCGGACAGCATTGCGACGCCACCAATGGTGGTCAGCCAGAAACCCAGGGCGTTCAGACGCGGGAATGCCACGTCAGGCGCACCAATCTGCAAAGGCAGAATGAAGTTGGCAAAGCCCCACACCACTGGGGTGCCGTAGAGAAGCAGCATCACGGTGCCGTGCATGGTGAAAAGCTGGTTGAACTGCTCGTTAGATACGATCTGCAATCCTGGGGAAAACAGCTCGGCACGAATCAGCAAAGCCATCAAGCCACCAAGGAAGAAGAAGCTGAAGGACATGATGATGTACATGATGCCCAGCTGCTTATGGTCGGTGGTAGTTAGCATCTTCCAAGCAAATGAGCCCTTGCGAGCATTGCCTGTTGGTGCAGGCCTTGCCGGCACGACCGAATGGTCCACCTTAGGCGCTACAGCGGTCATTAGTTCCTCCTGACTAAGCGGAAAGACTCTGCCCTCACAGAATCCTCCAATATTATGTCCTCAAAATATATTCTGAGACATAACGAACCTATCCGGTCCACGGACCGGTTACGCGGTTGAGTCTAGCGCCCTTAACAGCATTCCGGTAACTGTTCACAGGTTGTGGGGGTATTCAAACTTTGTATATTGCCCACCCACTCCGAAAACGATGCCCGAGACTCGTTCCAAACGGGCAAGATCGCAGAGCCCGCTTAGCTTTGGCCAACAAAGGAAAAACGGGGCCGAGGAGTTTTCACACTCCCCTGCCCCGCAATCAATCCGCGTCGAAGCTAGAAGTCCCAGTCGTCGTCGACAGTAATTTCAGCCTTGCCGATGACATAGGAAGAGCCCGAGCCGGAGAAGAAGTCGTGATTTTCGTCTGCGTTTGGAGAAAGCGCCGAGAGAATCGCTGGAGATACCTTAGTATCGTCCGCCGGGAACAGCCCCTCGTAGCCAAGGTTGTTCAACGCCTTGTTTGCGTTATAGCGCAGGAACTTCTTGACGTCTTCCGTCCAACCCAGTTCATCATAAAGGTCTTCGGTGTACTGGATTTCATTGTCATACAGCTCGAAGACGAGGTCGAAGGTGTGCTCCTTCAACTCTTCGCGACGCTGAGGTGTCTCCCGCTCCAGCGCACGCTGATACTTGTACCCAATGTAGTAGCCATGGACTGCTTCATCGCGAATGATCAGACGGATCATGTCGGCCGTGTTGGTGAGCTTGCCATGAGAAGACCAATACATCGGTAGGTAGAAACCGGAATAGAACAAGAAGGACTCCAGCAACGTGGAGGCAACTTTTCGCTTCAGCGGATCTTTGCCGTCATAAAAGTCCAAGATGATCTTGGCTTTGTTCTGCAAATATTGGTTTTCCTCAGACCACCGGAATGCGTCATTGATCTCTGCGGTAGAAGCCAAAGTCATGAAGATATTTGAGTAGCTCTTTGCATGGACCGACTCCATGAAAGCAATATTGGTAAGAACCGCTTCCTCATGAGGTGTCACTGCATCTGGGATCAACGAGACGGCACCGACGGTGCCTTGGATCGTATCGAGCAGGGTCAGGCCCGTGAACACGCGCATGGTAGCCAAGCGTTCCTGTTCATTGAACATTTCCCAGTTCTTGATGTCATTGGAAACCGGCACTTTTTCTGGCAGCCAGAAGTTGCCCGTGAGTCGGTCCCAAACTTCTTGGTCCTTCTCATCTGGGATTTCATTCCAGTTAATGGCAGAAATTGGACCACTGAGCACGTGGTCTTCCCCGTCGCGATGATGCGAAGGGGCGTGAGACTGGCGAGTCATAATTTTTCACAAACCCTTTCAATTTTTCTTTCCCCACCATACCTGTCCGCCAATTCATCCGCTGCATGCCCACCAAGCGTGACGCTCCCCTCCACACCCAAAGAAAGATAGGTTCTTAACCTAACTGCACCGGAATTACAATTCGATAAGTCTCTTATTAAGGATTGATTAAGGTTTGCGGAATTTTATTCACGAATGTCCGCCCTGAAGCAATTTTCTTGCCACAAATTTTCCGCCATACATTCCTATAGGTTTGTCAGGTTTTTCCAATGTTTGAAAACCGTTCAACACCTATCAACCCTTGCAACGATCACTAATGACAACCCCATTCGTGCTCCATAACGGGGTTTTTTACCGTTAATACGAGCAGTAGCCCTGGAGATCTTTCACAAAACTCTCCCAGGTTGAATTTTGATCACTACTCCGATAATCAAAGGTTAGAGGTATTTAATTCACGGTGGCTGGTGGCATTTGCTCGACGTTTCCACTACATTTTGGGACATCAGTTCGTGAGTTCCCTCCGAGTTTGGCCTATCCATGCTGTTTGTTGCATTGTTTTTTGCAGCCAATAGTCCAGATCCATTCTTTGTTCGCACTCGCGAACAGTTCATCGAGCCTCTCGAGGCAAGAACACACCACGATTGAAGTAACAAAGGAACCTAACCAATGTCGGCCATGCCTCTCCGTCCGCACGCTCCTTTGCTGGAGACCGTCCTAGACCAAATTGGGCTAGATATTGTCAGCGGGAAAATCAAAGCGGGGGAAAAGTTCACGCTGCAGACGCTGTGTGAGTCCTTCTCCATTTCCCGTACTGTCGCGCGCGAAACCATGCGCGCTCTCGAACACCTCGGTATGGTCTCTTCCTCCCGCCGTGTGGGCATTACCGTACTTCCCGCGGAGCGCTGGTCCGTTTTCAGCGAATCCATCATTCGCTGGCGTCTCCAAGTACCTACGCAGCGTGAAGAGCAGCTGTCCTCTCTGACTGCCCTCCGTGAAGCGATCGGGCCGCGTGCAGCCCGCATTGCCGCAATTGCAGCAAGCCAACGCGAAGGCCAGCAACTGCGCGATCTAGCTAAAACCATGCGTGAGTTGGGTGAGTCCGGCGAGGGCGGTTCCCAAGAATTCCTCGAAGCCAACATCGAGTTCCATTCCATGCTGCTTGAATGCTCTGATAACGAGATGTTCGCAGCGCTGGTGCCTTCGACCACAGCCGTGATTCACTCTCGACACGATCTCGGAGGTTTCGCAGCTCGCCCACCGGCAGAATTGCTCGCTAGCTACGAAGCCTTGGCTGACGCCGTATTTAACCGCGATGCCGACATCGCAGAGCAGGAGTGCGCTCTGGTTGTTTCCCAGGAGTCTAAGGTGGTTGCTTCAGTGAGCTGATCCTTCCCTGGCTAACGGCACGTAGGCTCAACCACGAAAAACAACAAGGACGTCGATAAGCAGCGCGCTTATCGACGTCCTTTCCGTTCCGGCCCTAGAGCATGCAGCTGACGCAGCCTTCTACTTCCGTACCTTCCAGCGCCGTTTGACGCAGGCGGATGTAGTAGATCGTCTTGATTCCCTTGCGCCAAGCGTAGATCTGCGCACGGTTAATATCGCGCGTAGTGGCGGTGTCCTTGAAGAATAGCGTCAAGGACAGCCCCTGATCGACGTACTTCGTTGCGACCGCGTAGGTATCGATGATCTTCTCGAAGCCGATCTCATAGGCGTCTTCGAAGTACTCCAGGTTCTCATTCGTCATGAACGGTGCCGGGTAGTACACGCGACCAATCTTGCCTTCCTTGCGGATCTCGATTCGAGACGCGATCGGGTGGATGGAAGAGGTGGAGTGGTTGATGTAGGAAATCGAACCAGTTGGCGGCACTGCCTGTAGATTACGGTTGAACAAGCCATGTTCCATGACATCGTGCTTGAGGGCTTCCCACTGCTCGGCATTCGGAATAGTCACGGTTGAAGCCGCAAAAATTTCCTTAACTCGGTCCGTCTTTGGTTGGAAGTCGGATGGGGTGAAACTATCGAAGTACTCGCCGGAGGCGTACTTGGAGTCTTCGAAGCCAACAAACTTCTGCTTCCGCTCCTGAGCAATCTTGTTTGATGCCTTCAGTGCTTCGTACAGGATGGCTGCAAAGTAGGCATTAGTAAAGTCCAAGGCCTCCTCAGAACCGTAGTGGATGCGTTCGCGCCCAAGGTAGCCGTGCAGGTTCATCTGACCGAGGCCGATCGCATGTGCCGCTTCATTACCCTTCTTAATGGAAGGCACCGAGTCGATCGAGGTCTGCTCAGAGACAGCGGTAAGTCCCCGGATGGCGGTTTCAACCGTCTGAGAGAAATTCGGGGAGTCCATGGTCAAGGCGATATTCAAGGAACCCAAGTTGCAGGAGATGTCCTCGCCGACTTCCTGGTAGCTTAGGTCAGCATTGAAGATGGAAGGCGTGGAGATCTGCAAGATCTCTGAGCACAGGTTCGAGTGGGTAATGCGCCCGGCAATCGGATTTGCCTGATTCACCGTGTCCTCGAACATGATGTACGGGTAGCCCGATTCGAATTGGATTTCCGCAAGCGTCTGGAAGAACTGGCGCGCGTTGATCTTGGTCTTGTGGATGCGGCCGTCCTCGACCATCTCGTGGTAGTGCTCAGAGATAGGAACATCCGCGAACGGCTTTCCGTAGACGCGCTCGACATCATATGGGGAGAACAGATACATGTCATCGTTCTTCTTGGCCAGCTCGAAGGTGATATCAGGAATCACCACGCCAAGCGAGAGCGTCTTAATACGAATCTTCTCATCCGCGTTTTCACGCTTCGTATCCAAGAACTTCATGATGTCTGGGTGGTGCGCATGCAAGTAGACAGCACCGGCGCCCTGGCGGGCACCCAGCTGGTTAGCATAGGAGAAAGAATCCTCCAGCAGCTTCATCACGGGGATAACACCTGAAGATTGGTTTTGGATCTTCTTGATCGGTGCGCCGGCCTCGCGGAGGTTCGTCAGCAACAGCGCCACGCCGCCACCACGCTTGGACAGCTGCAGTGCGGAGTTGATGGAGCGCCCAATCGATTCCATATTGTCTTCGATGCGAAGCAGGAAGCACGATACCGGCTCGCCACGCTGGGCTTTACCGGAGTTCAGGAACGTAGGAGTCGCCGGTTGGAACCGTCCGTGGATGATTTCATCCACGAGGTGCTTTGCCATTTCCTCGTCACCTGCGGCCAGTGTCAGCGCAACCATGCAAACTCGATCCTCAAAGCGCTCCAGGTAACGCTTACCGTCGAAGGTCTTCAGCGTGTACGAGGTGTAGTACTTGTATGCACCGAGGAAAGTAGTGAAGCGGAATTTAGCGGCATAGGCCTGCTTGAACAGTGATTTAACAAAGAGGAAGTCGTACTGGTCTAGTACTTCTTTCTCGTAGTAGTTGTTCTCAAGGAGATAGTCGAGCTTCTCCTGCAGGTTGTGGAAAAAAACCGTGTTCTGGTTCACGTGCTGCAGGAAAAACTGGCGTGCGGCAGCGCGATCCTTATCGAACTGGATTTTCCCATCGTTGTCGTACAAGTTAAGGAGCGCGTTGAGGGCGTGGTAGTCCAGCTGGTCTGCGGCTGCCATGGGATCCTTGATTGCATCGTTGGTCATGCTCACGTGTCGTCCTCTTCGGTTTCGAAAGTAATCGGTATTGGGTTCTACACTAGTTAATTGTGCTGGCCGCAGCCTTGTTAGGGCTTGAGGCCAAGCGCTTGACAATTGTTCAACAAGCCATCGCGCACGATGGCTACGTCTTCTTCATTTCCCATTAGTTCAAAACGGTAAACGTAGGGAACTTTGCATTTCTTCGCAATGACGTCTCCGGACACTCCGAAGTCCGTCCCAAAATTAGAATTTCCGCCCGCGATAACTGCGCGGATCAAACTGCGGTTGTGCGGGTCATTAAGGAAGCGGATGACTTGGACCGGCACTGGGCGTGGATTGTCTCCAGAAATTGACGCTCCGCCGCCATAGGTCGGGCAGACAAGTACATAGGGTTCATCCACTATCAGCGGTTCTTCCGCCTTCAACAAGGGGATTCGTGCGTGCGGAAGGCCAAGCTTTTCGACGAACCGGTGCGTATTCCCAGTGGCGGAAGAAAAATAGACGATGAGCATTGCTTTCTCGCTAATCTACTGCGTCTTCGCCGGGCATAAACTGGGCGAAAACATAAATAAAGGCCGCCAGTTCAAAGAATGAACCTAGCGGCATGGTCTCCCGTGTTCTTTGCGAGCCACAGTGATGCGACTCGCCCTCTAAGGATGCTGGGAGAGGAAGATCTTAAGTCTTAAGCGACTTCTGCAGCTAGGCTACGGATGCGTTCTGGGCGGAAACCGGACCAGTGTTCACCGTTAACCTCAACCACTGGGGCCTGTAGGTAACCAAGGGCCATGACATAGTCACGAGCGTCATCATCAAGACTGATGTCGACGATGCTGTAATCCAAACCTGCTCGGTCCAGTGCCTTCTTGGTTGCGGTGCACTGTACACATGCTGGCTTGCTATAAACGGTGATTGCCATGTTGATCGATCCTTAGAGAGTTTGGTGATTTTTACTCCACCAGCAGGGCCCGAGTTTCGCATGTCCGGGCTTTTCGGTGACAAGAAAAGACACTATACGTTGTGGTAAAAAAGCGCAATGGACACTAGATATAGTAGTTACAAGGATGATATTCGCAGGAGACGACGCTTTAGAGCACTACATCTTGCGCTCAGCCAGCCAAGGTAATTACATCGTTGTGCTCCCAAAGAACTACACCCATGACATTTCCCCAGCTCGCCCAAAAGTGCGTTATCGAATCGTTATCTACCGTTCACTGAAAGGTCAAATTCGCTGGTAATGACCAGTTTGTCTCGGCAAGCACTTCGTCTCCATGCAGCGAAAGTAAAAATCCGCCACCCTACCCTCACAGGTAGAAGTAGCGGATTCAAAGCTGGATCCAATTAGCCCTGACGAGCCTTGAAGCGTGGATCCTTCTTGTTAATGACAAAGACCTTGCCATGACGACGCACAACCTGGGCGCCCGGCTTGTTCTTCAGCGACCGAAGGGATTTACGGACCTTCATTCGGGCGCTCCTTTCTTTATTGCGCGATTTGTAGGAAAGTTCACTGCGGGAATGCAGCAACTCAACAATGGCAGGCAGCTTTTGCCAGCCATGACACGAAAAACTATGTTAACCGACGCGCCCCCTAAACTCCAAAACGCATCAAACCCCCTCCGTACGCCGGCGCATCTCAGCCGAAATATCTGCAAGATCGCGACCGGTAGTTTCTGGCACAGCGACCCGAACAAATACCAAGGCAGCAACCCCCAACACTGCGAACAGTAGGAATGAGACTGGGCCGCCAACAGCATTCACCATCGGCAAAAATCCTTGGGCTACCGCCCAGTTTGCCAGCCACAACCCAAGGCCCGCGATCCCCATCCCGAGCCCACGAGCCTCAGCAGGAACCAATTCGCTGAGCAACAACCACGTGGTCAAAGACACCGCCGACTGTTGAAACGCAATGAAAGCGGTCATGAGAAGCAAGACCATCCAGGAAGCGCGAATGTCGTGCTCTGCGAATCGATACGCCACTGCAAGCAGCACTAGCGACAACGAGGTCCCGCTCAACCCGATTGTGAGCAACCTACGACGTCCAATTCGATCCACCAACATCATGCCTACCCAACAGGACACAACGCTGACTGCACCTATCAAAATGGAGGTGTACACGGCATTCTCAGTCGAGATCCCCACCATATTCATCATTTTCGGAGCGAAGTAGACGATCGCATTAACGCCGGTTATTTGCTGTGTAATACCCACCAGAATGGCCACCACCACAGCCCGTCTGATCCACTTTTCCCGCAGCGCCAACCGCTCGGCAGCACGCAGCTCTTTAGCTGAGGTTCCGCCCCCAACCAGCTCTGTGTACGGAATCCCAACCCGAGCAGCAATGCGCCGCGCATCTTCCTCCAGGCCGCGACGCCGAAGCCACACCGGAGAATCGGTCATAAACAGCATGCCAACTGCCAGAATGAGACCAGGTACCGCGGCGAGCCCCAGCATCAAACGCCAATTTCCAGTATGCGCAAGCGCCGAATTGGTCAGGAAAGCTAACAACTGGCCGACCACGATCATGAGCGTGTTGAGCGAGACGAGTTGCCCTCTGATCTGGGCAGGCGCCATTTCCGAAATGTACATAGGCACAACGATTGACACTAGGCCTACGGCAAATCCCAGCAACGTGCGAGAAGCTCCAAGTTGCAGCACCGAATTCGAAAGCGCACAGGCTAAGGATCCGAAAACGAAGACTAAACCGCCACCGATCAATGTACGTTTTCTGCCAAACGCGTCCGCAACTCGGCCTCCCAACAACGCCCCCACTGCTGCCCCAACCAACAGCATGGATGTCACAGCTCCCTCAGCAGCGGGCGACAACAGGAAATCACGCTCTATATAAAGGAGTGCGCCAGACATCACTCCCGTGTCATAACCGAAAAGGACACCACCCAAGGCTGCGACGGCGGCTACGAGACGGGCATAACCAGGCACCAATTCTTGTTTATTCACGCTCTCAACCCTGCCACTTCACTATGCTCGGTGTCATGTCGCATTCCGCAAATTCCACGCGTGCCGAGATCATCACTGCACTGCACACCAAGCCGCAGATTGCTCCAGCCGAGGAGATCCAGCAACGAGTGAATTTTCTGTGTGAATACCTGAAGTCCTCCGGCATGAAGGGGTACGTTCTCGGCATCTCTGGTGGCCAAGACTCCACCCTGGCTGGGAGATTGGCGCAGTTGGCCGTCGAGAAGCTACGCGCAGACGGCTACCAAGCCGAATTTTGGGCAATGCGCCTACCCCATGGTGTTCAGGCCGACGCTCACGATGCGGACATCGCGTTGGACTTCATTCGCGCGGATCATGAAGTGACGGTGAATATTAAGGCCGCGACCTCCGCCATAGAACAGGAAATTGCCGCTGCGCTTGGGCAAGAATCCCTCGGGGACTTCAACCGCGGCAATGTCAAAGCGCGTCAACGCATGATCGCGCAATATGCACTTGCTGGTGAAAGAGGGCTTTTGGTCATCGGTAGCGACCACGCCTCTGAAAATGTGACCGGTTTCTTCACCAAGTTCGGCGATGGTGGCGCGGACATCTTGCCGCTGTTTGGACTATCCAAGCGCCAAGGCGCAGCTTTGCTGGAAGAACTAGGAGCGCCACAATCGACTTGGCGCAAGGTCCCGACTGCGGACCTCGAAGACAACCGACCGATGCAACCAGATGAGGAAGCATTGGGGGTAAGCTACCGCGACATCGACACCTATGTGGAGGGTGGCGAGACGCTCCCCGCTACAGCGATCGAACGCATCGAGCACCTGTGGCGCGTCGGCCGTCACAAGCGCACCACTCCGGTGACGCCACAAGATACCTGGTGGCGCGAGTAGAGCGGCCACCGAGCGCCCTGCTAGCCGACGCTTTTAGGGACAACCTAGTAGCGCTCGGGCTCCTCGCCCAACTCGAAGAAGCGTCCAGAGATCTCCCGCGGCTTAATGCGAACAAAGTTGTACTTCAGCGTCGGAATCCACGGCTTCAGCGACAACGAATCCGCACGGTCAATCTCTTTGGTAGAGGTGAGAATGGTGGCATCGCCGCGGACGATGACCGACCACGCGGTGCCATCGCTAACTTGGTCAGCCTCGAACAACACCTCGTGATTTAAGGCCACGGTGAACAGCTTGTTGCCCTCTGCCGAACGGAAGTAGATTTCTTCGCCATCCAGCACAAAGTTGACCGGATAAATATCGAATTGGTCATTGCGGTGCACTACCAAACGGCCTAGTTGTACGCTGCCAAGCTTCTCGAGTGCAGCTTCACGATCCAAAATACGGACAGAGGAGTTATCAGACATAGTTCCATTGTTCCACCGCGCCCCGTTCAATGTCTGCTCGCTCCGCCAGCGGGGGTAAGGGGCAACTACTCTCCCGCGCTACCAGTAGGTTGTCAATCATTGAAGGCGCAGCTCGGATGAGGCTAGAACTAACCTAAAGTGCTCAACGATCGTGGTTTCCGACCGAATGTGACAAACGCGAAACACTCCACACCAAGAGGTGTGGAGTGTTCTATTTTGTGGAGCTAAGGGGACTCGAACCCCTGACCCCCACACTGCCAGTGTGGTGCGCTACCAGCTGCGCCATAGCCCCATAAAGCTTCCTTGAGACTACACCGAACCAAATAAACTAAACAAATTGCCTGTTCAAAGGGGTAATTCTTCCGAGTCCAAAACAGATCTGGCGAACCGCCCTGTATGGCTGCCCCTGCACAAGTACACGCGGGCCCCGAGGAGATACCTCGGGGCCCGCCAATCACACTCTGATTAGGATGTAGCTACTTCTACCCAGTTCTGTAGGTCGTCGATATCCTTACCGTCCTTGATGATGCGCGGAGAAGAAACCTTGCCGGTCTCAGTCTTGAGCTTTTCTTCATTTGCCTTGAACATGGCCACTGCATCTGCATGATCGGCCGGGGCCTCTGCAATCTTGGTTGCGGTGTCTTCGGATGCACCGACCTTACGGGCTGCCTCAGCAAAATCTGCCATGTTCCACTTGGAGTAAATGTCCTTCTGCTTCTGCATCAGCAGGTCACGGTAGTTCCAATAAGTCGAAGCATCCTCGGATTGTGCGACCATCATCAGCGCATTACCAGCGCGAGTGGAGTGACCATCCGCATTCCCGCCATCGAGGAAGTTCAGGGTCCGCACATTGACGATCAGCTTGCCAGCATCTACGGCCTCAACCATCTGCTTATCAGTTGCGGTAGCAAGTTCGGAGCAATGCGGGCAGGAAAAGTCTTCGTACAGATCCACTTGTGGGGTGGCGTCAGTAGCTTTGTCTGACTTCAAAACGTAAGCATTGTCCTTCATCTCCATGTCAAAGGAGACTTGAGTTTGCGGTACCTCTTCAGTGACGTTTTCAATCTTGGAGCTCTTACCACTCCAGAAAATGTAGCCCACCACCACTACGGCGATCAGCAGAATGGTCAACAGCGCCCAGAGAAAGCCGTTGCTCTTCTCATTTGGGCTCTTAATCTTGTTACTCACGTCTTGTTAATACCTTTGTTTGTATGGATAGAGATGGCCTAAGGGTGCAATGCAAACTTAGTAAATGGACACTTCATCACCCAACCCGCCATCGCCAGGAACAGCAGATCCCTGAGAATCGCCAGCCACAGTGAGCTTGAGCTGCTTGCTTCACCTGCGGAAAAACAACCGCAATTGATCTCCAGGCCTCGAGCTGCCGCAGAGGCAAGCCCGAAGATAAAACACACCATGAACAATGCCGTTATTGCTGCTGCCGGAACAATAAAAAGTCCGAGCAACAAGAGCAGCCCTAGCGCGAGCTCTATAGGCGGTAGCACTGTCGAAATAAGTGAGACCATTTCTGGGGGAAACAGCTCGTAGGCCTGTACTGATTGACGAAAGGCCAGCGGGTCGCTCATCTTTTGAAAACCGGAAATGAGCCACACGAGCGCCAGCCCGAACCGTGACACCGCACTAATCAGCGAAATTCCCAACCGTCGGGAATTGGGTTGATGATCAACAGTCGAGGTCACGGTCATATTCGTCATTCTATTAGATCAGTTTGGGAAAGCCTAGGAGCAACGTCTGCCTCGGCTAGGAGTTGCCTAGGACTTCAGAAACCAATTCCTGTGCTTCTTGTTGGACTTGTTTTAGGTGATCGGCACCCTTGAAGGACTCCGCATAGATTTTGTACTTATCCTCGGTACCAGAGGGACGTGCCGCAAACCATGCGTTTTCAGTGGTCACCTTGAGTCCACCAATCGCAGCGCCATTTCCCGGCGCCTCAGTCATTTTCGCAGTGATCGACTCCCCTGCCAACTCCGTGGCGGAGACTTGCTCCGGACTCAGTGCCTTAAGCACAGCCTTTTGCTCTCTGTTGGCCTCAGCATCAGTTCGGGCATACTCCGGAGCACCATACTGTTCTGCCAGTTCTGCGTAGCGCTGGGATGGGGTCTTGCCCGTCACCGCAAGGATCTCCGCGGCCAAAAGATCCAGAATGATGCCGTCCTTATCCGTCGACCAAACTGTGCCGTCATGTCGCAAGAACGATGCGCCAGCGGACTCTTCACCACCGAAGCCCACACTGCCGTCGATAAGCCCTGGGACGAACCATTTAAATCCCACTGGCACCTCGACTAAGTCACAGCCCAATGCAGCAACTACACGGTCAATCATGGAGGAGGACACGAGGGTTTTACCCACTGCAGTGCACTCCCCCCAACCCGGACGATGCGCGAAAAGGTAATCGATGGCTACCGCCAGGTAGTGATTCGGGTTCATCAGGCCGGCATCGGGAGTGACGATGCCATGCCGGTCAGCATCAGCATCATTACCAGTAGCAATGTCGAACTTGTCTCGGTTAGCAATGAGCGAAGCCATAGCGTTCGGAGAGGAACAGTCCATGCGAATCTTGCCATCGGTATCTAACGTCATGAAGCGCCAGGTGGCATCGACCGTCGGATTGACTACGGTCAGGTCAAGTCCATGCGTCTTAGCGATGTGCCCCCAGTAGTCCACCGAAGCGCCACCCATAGGGTCCGCACCGATCCGGATCCCTGCCTTCTTAATCGCCGCGATATCGATGACATTTGGCAGGTCCGCCACATAAGAATCCATGTAGTTGTAGGCGGTAGCCCTTTCATCCAACACGCCTTCGACCCGGGTGAGTTCAATTCCTTCGAGCTCCGTTTCGAGCAGCTCGTTAGCTCGCTTGGCGATCCAGTCCGTCGCGTCTGTGTCCGCAGGCCCGCCATGGGGCGGGTTGTACTTGAAACCGCCATCGCGAGGAGGATTGTGGGATGGTGTGATCACGATGCCATCAGCGCGGCGTGGATCTGTTCCCAGCACGCCTCCTGCTAGCTGTGCATTGTGCGAGAGGATAGCGTGAGAGACTGCGGGGGTTGGGGTGTATCGGCCGCGGTCGTCGACAAGCACCTCGACGTCAGTAGCCAGCAGCACCTCTAGGGCGGACAGCATGGCTGGCTCGGACAGGGCGTGCGTGTCCCGGCCGATAAAGAGCGGGCCTTCGATGCCTTGCGACGCCCGGTACTCCACGATCGCCTGTGTGATGGCCAAGATATGGTTTTCATTAAATGCCGAATCAAAAGCGCTACCACGGTGGCCGGAGGTGCCGAATGCCACCTGCTGCTCAGGCACAGACACATCCGGCTCCAAGGTGTAGTAAGCCGTCACCAACGATGCGATGTCGATGAGGTCTTCGGATTTGGCAAGCTGTCCTGCACGCTCGTGAGCCACGTGAAACTCCTTTGGCTGGTGGAAAACTTTCTGGTTACACCTTCCATCTTTCCTGTTTCCGTCCCGCTACGCAGAGCACTGCATATCTCCCCCTACCCCATCGGACGGTGCTTGCCCACCATATTTTCCTGCTATCCCGCCCATCTGGGGGTTTTACCTGCAGGATTCCCGCGAATTTTGGCGAAACGGTTTCAAAATTCACTACCCACAAGGCAGAATGTAATCCAAGTCACCGGTCGCAGCAGAGCTTGGTGTACCTCATTAATTCCATTCGGCGAAAGAATCCAATGTCTGATTTCACAACGCTTTTGGGCGACATCGATACGTTCGTCTGGGGTCCGTTCTTCTTGATCCCCTTGTTGCTCGGCACAGGTCTAGTGCTCACAGTTCGACTGCGTGGATTGCAGTTCCGCACACTGTTCACTGCACTAAGACACGGCCTGATAGACCGCAATGATGGCGACGGCGAAGGAGACATCAGCAATTACCAAGCGCTGACGACTGCACTCGCCGCAACGGTGGGCGTGGGCAACATCGTAGGCGTAGCCACAGCGATTTCTGTGGGCGGACCTGGCGCGCTCTTTTGGATGTGGGTTACTGGCCTCGTAGGCATGGCATCCAAATACTCCGAGGCATTTCTTGGCGTGCGGTTTCGCACAAGTGATTCTGCCGGGGAAATGTCTGGCGGGCCACAGTACTACCTGGAGCGTGGCATCAAGGGGCCACTAGGAAAAATCCTGGGATTGTCTTTCACTCTCTTTGCGATTGTCGCCAGTTTCGGTATCGGCAACCTCACTCAGGCAAATGCCGTTGCTACGGGCATGCACGACGCGTTCGGGATTGCCCCTCACGTCTCCGGGATCATCATGTTTATCTGCCTGGGAGCAGTGCTGCTCGGTGGCATTCAGGCAATCGGAAAGGTGACCTCGGCGTTCGTACCACTCATGATCCTCATCTACATTGTTGGCGCTCTTGCCGTCCTGGCGATTAACGCAGCGAAGATCCCCGGGGCGTTCGCGCTGATCTTTAGCGACGCTTTCACTGGTTCCGCAGCAACCGGCGGCTTCCTCGGTTCCGGCATCATTCTCGCCCTACAAATGGGCGTTGCCCGCGGCATCTTCTCCAACGAATCCGGCATGGGTTCTGCTTCCATCGCCGCTGCAGCTGCGAAGACGTCCCATCCGGTACGCCAGGGGCTGGTCTCCATGACACAGACCTTCATCGACACCCTGGTGGTGGTTACCTTTACCGGTTTGGTCATCATCTCTACTGGCACCTGGAGCCAGGGTAAAGATTCAGCAGGCACCATGACCGCAGATGCTTTCGCCACTGCGTTGCCTGGCCACTGGGGCGGCTCCATCGTGTCCATCTCCCTGGTATTTTTCGCCTTTTCGACGATCATCGGCTGGTCCTACTATGGTGAGCGCTGCGTTGAGCGCCTGTTTGGCCGCCACGGAGCGCTGCCATATCGACTCATTTTCACCATCGTGGTGTACTTCGGTGCCACCACTGAGCTGGAAACAGTGTGGACGCTGGCAGACCTTGCCAACGGCCTCATGGCACTACCAAACCTCATCGGCTTGTTGCTGCTCTCGGGTCTCATCGCCAAGGAAACCCTGGCGTACCTTAAGTTCGATCCGAAGCTGACGGCCTCTCACGAGGATGTCACCGACTACGTTGCACAGGAAGACAACGGCTGGAAGTAGTATTCCAGTTGTGAAGGACTATCTGTGGGTGGGCTGCGGCGCCGCGTTGGGCGCTGTAGCCCGCTATCTATTAGCGCTGCTGTTAGGCCCCAGCGTCTGGGTAATAGTCACGATCAACATCATCGGCTGTTATCTAATGGGGCGTACGCGCCCCGGGCTATTCTGGGGCACCGGGTTTCTCGGCGGCTTCACCACTTTCAGTGCCTTCGAACTCTCCTTGTTTGCTGAGGATCGTCTCATTGTTTTGGCGCTGACGGTGCTTGGCTGTCTGGGGGCTTGGCAGCTTGGCAACGCAGCTTATCGACGGGTCTCGCCATGAGCACTGCGATAGTTCTCGTCGCGCTCGGAGGCATGTGCGGTGGTGTCATGCGCTTGTTCCTGTCTCGCCGGCTGCCGCCCTTGTGGGGCACCTTCTGTGCCAACGTCGTGGCGTGCGCGCTGCTGGGCTGGGCGACTTCCACAGCGGAATCCCCTTTCTTCCTAGCTGCGGGGCTAGCTGGCGCGTTGTCCACCTGGTCTACCCTCGCCAAGGAAGTAGGAACGCTCCCCTTAAGGAAAGCCTGCGTCTACTTGGCACTCACCCTGCTGGCCGGTACCGCAGCGATGTGGATCGCCATAAGCTAGCCTGCTGCTCTGGCATGGCGAAGGCCCGACCAGGATACTTCCTGGTCGGGCCTTTAGGATGGACGTCGAGAAGCAGCGACTAAACCACCAAGCCGAGCAACAACACAGACAACAGCCCGACGATAGACAACACGGTCTCCATGAGAGACCAGGTCTTGAATGTCTCACCGATGGTCATACCGAAGTACTCCTTCACCAGCCAGAAGCCAGCATCATTGACGTGTGAGAGGAATACCGAACCGGCACCGATGGCCAGAACCAACAAAGCGATGTGAGTATCCGTCATTCCGGCAGCAGCTACCGGGGCCATGATGCCGGCGGTGGTGATGGTGGATACAGTGGCGGAACCGGTAGCCAGACGAATCGCTACGGCTACCAACCAACCAGCTACCAACGGGGAAAGGGGCGCCCCCTGAATCCATGCACCAATGACCTTTGCGACGCCAGAATCTACGAGCGTTTGTTTGAAGCCACCACCAGCGCCAACAATCAATAGAATGCCGGCGATCGGGGCGAAGGAGCCACCGACTAGATCCGAAACTTCCTTCAGATTCTTACCTGTAAGCAAGCCAAGTACCACCATTGCGTACAGCGTTGTGATCAGCAAGGCCACCAGTGGGCTGCCGACAAAGCCGAGCGCCGTTCCAATCAGAGACTTAGGCTCGACACCAGTGGTTTCAGCAACCGTATTGGCCAGCATCAAAACGACGGGCATCAAGATGACTGACAGCGCGGTAGTAAAGCTTGGACGTGCCTCGCGCGGAATGGCATGCTTGGCATCAAATGTGTCTGGTGCCTGAATCGGAACCCACTTAACCATGATCTTTGCCGCAATTGGGCCGGAGATAATCACCGTCGGGATGGACACCAACAAGCCAAATCCCAGCGTCAAGCCAAGATTCGCCTTCAGCGCGTCAATTGCAATTAGCGGACCAGGGTGTGGCGGAACCAAGCCATGCAGCGCGGACAGACCTGCGAGTGCCGGAATGCCGAGCAAGACTACGGGGATCTTTGTGCGGCGAGCAACCAGCAACACCACCGGGATGAGCAGCACTAGGCCGACCTCGAAAAACAACGGGATGCCAATAATGAATGCCAGCACTGCCATGATCCACGGCAGCTTCCCCACGGAGGTTCGATCCAAGAAGGTATCTACGATTTCATCGGCGCCACCGGAGCTGACGAGAAGCGCACCAATGATCGCACCGAGCGCGATGAGCACACCGACGCCGCCAACCGTTGAGCCCAAACCTGAGCTAAACGACGTAAACGTTTTAGTCAGCGGGATGCCTGCCGTCAACGCAAGAGTGGCTGAGCCGAGCATCAGGGAAAGGAATGGGTGAATCTTGGCCCAGCTGATGAGCAGGATGATTACTGCGATACCCAAGCACGCTGCAAAAATCAGTTGGGAGCTAGGGGCGTTTGTCAAAGGGGCGGTATCTGCCGCTAGAAGTGAGATCATTTCTGTGAATCCTTCCGTGCAGCGAGTTCTGCAAGAACGGTATCGACGATATCCGCGATAGGACGGGCAATATCGACGGTGAAGCCGTCTTCTGCAGGTGCAAGCGGCTCTAAGGTAGCAAATTGGGAGGGGAGCAACGTAGCAGGCATAAAATGTCCTACTCGAGACGACATCCGCTGTGCGATGAGGTTCTGGCTTCCTGAAAGATGGACGAACACTACGTCGCCGTCGGCTTGTGCCAAAAGGTCACGGTAGGACTGCTTAAGTGCGGAACAAGTAACGATGGTGTTGTTGCCGGCCTTTGCATGGTTGCTCATCCAGCTTCTGAGGGTTTCAAGCCACGGCCAGCGATCTTCATCGTTGAGCGCTACACCTAGCGCCATTTTGTCCTTGTTTGCTTGCGGATGGAAATCATCAGCTTCGGCGTAGGGCCAGCTGAGGTGGCGCTCCAAGGTACTAGCGACCGACGTTTTACCGCAGCCACTCACACCCATCAACACCAGATGAATAGGTCGATGGTCCATCGAACCCTCCTTGTTGAACAATTTATGTTCCTATCAGTATTCCCTGTAGTGGGACTGATACCAAAACGGCGAGCAATGGAGCTGAAAAGGGGTGCCACAATCCCCTACTAGAACCACAACAGTGGGGGCGAATCCTCGTGTTATACAGCCCGGACCACCCACTCAATTGTGGTGTTGTTTTTTGTGGAGTTGAAGTGCCCCGGGTTTTGTTCCTAGGCGTTTGCCTTGATTTCTATTATTTCTTGTTCTGGGCTACTCATCCAAAATTCGTGCTCGACCTCAGCCGGCGTACGGTAGTCCAGGCTTTGGTGAAGTCGTGACTCGTTCCACCACGAAACCCAGTCCAACGTCGCGATCTCAACATCAGCCACGTCGGCCCACGTCCGC